>NZ_SMYJ01000026.1:0-506203 GCF_009720285.1 Bradyrhizobium sp. BR2003 | reverse complement strand
GACGACCTCTGGTACAAGAATGGCGTGATCTACTGCCTCTCCGTCGGCACCTACATGGATGCCAATGGCGACGGCGTCGGCGATTTCAGCGGCTTGCTGCGGCGACTGGACTATCTGCACGGGCTCGGCATCACCGCGATCTGGCTGATGCCGTTTCAGCCTTCGCCCAACAGGGACGACGCTACGACATCTCGAACTATTACGGCGTCGATCCGCGCTACGGCACGCTGGGCGATTTCGTTGAATTTACCCATGGCTGCCAGCAGCGCGGCATCCGCGTCATCATCGATCTCGTCGTCAATCACACCTCCGATCAGCACGACTGGTTTCGATCAGCGCGCAGCTCGAAGGACTCGCCGTACCGCGACTGGTACGTCTGGTCGGACAAGAAGCCCGCCAATGCCAACACCGGCATGGTATTTCCCGGCGTCCAGAAATCGACCTGGACGCGCGACAAGCAAGCCGGTGCCTGGTACTTTCACCGCTTCTACGATTTCCAGCCGGACCTCAACACGTCGAACCCGCATGTGCAGGCCGAGACCTCAAGATCATGGGGTTCTGGATTCAGCTCGGCGTCTCGGGCTTCCGCATGGACGCCGTGCCGTTCGTGATCGCGACCAAGGGCGCCTCCAGTCGCAAGCCGGTCGAGCAGTACGACATGCTGCGATCGTTTCGGGAATTCCTGCAATGGCGCCAGGGCAACGCGATCATTCTCGCCGAAGCCAACGTATTACCCGAGACGGACATGGAATATTTCGGGCGTGACGGCGACCGCATGCACATGATGTTCAACTTCCACGTCAATCAGCATCTGTTCTACGCGCTGGCGTCCGCCGACACGAAGCCGCTAGCGAAGGCCCTGACGGCAACCAAGCCACGGCCCGCGACCGCACAATGGGGCTTGTTCCTGCGCAACCATGATGAACTCGACCTCGGCCGCCTCTCCAAGCCGCAGCGCGAGACGGTGTTCAAGGCATTCGGTGCCGACAAGAGCATGCAGCTCTACGACCGGGGCATCCGGCGACGGCTTGCGCCCATGCTAGGCGGCGACCGCCGGCGCATCGAGCTCGCCTACAGCGTGATGTGCACGCTTCCCGGCACGCCCGTGATCCGCTACGGCGATGAGCTCGGCATGGGCGACAATCTCGACCTGCCCGAACGCGGTTGCGCGCGCACGCCGATGCAATGGTCCACTGAGCCCCACGCCGGCTTCACCGAGAGCGACTGCCCATGTGTGCCCATCATCGACAATGGACCGTATGGCTACGAGCACGTCAACGCGGCCAAGCAACGGCGCGACCCCAATTCGATGCTGAACTGGACCGAGCGCATCGTCCGGATGCGCAAGGAAGTCCCCGAGGTCGGCTGGGGAGATTTCAAGGTTATCGCAACCCGAAATCGCGCCATCCTGATCGTCCGGTACGACTGGCGTAACAACTCTGTGCTGTTCGTGCACAATTTCGCGGAAAAGCCGCTCGAGATATCTTTCAACGTCGGGCTGCCCGACGACGCCGGCAATCTCCTCGTCAATCTCCTGACCGAGGACCACAGCCGCGCCGACGATGCCGGTCGCCACAAGCTTCTGATCGAGGCCTACGGCTATCGCTGGTATCGGGTCGGTGGGCTAGACTACCTGCTCAAGCGCAGCGATATCGATACCGACGAGCCGCGCAGAGCGCGCTAGTCGTCTTGATGCGGCCTCATATCAAACGTAACAGTCCGGTGAGGGCCGCGGGATGATCGCGCGGCGCGATGGCCCGATCAGGCCGCAGACTGAACGGGGGTCCTCTTCCATTCCCAAGACAGTAGCTCATTGAGCCGACTTGCTGGGGGGTGACGATGCGGGCCAAGACGTCCGCCAACCAGGCTTGCGGATCGACGTCATTGAACTTTGCCGTGATGATTAGCGTCGCCATGGTGGTGGCCGGGTCGACACCACGTTCGGAACCGGCGAAGAGCCATGACTTGCGGCCGAGGGCAAAGCCTCGCAGCGCGCGCTCCGCCGCATTGTTTGTCAGGCAGATCCGCCCATCATCGATGAAGCGAGCAAACCGGTCTGAGCGGCGCAGCATATAGTCGATTGGCTTGGCAACCGCAGACGAGTTCGACCTGCCGGGCAAACTGCTCGTGCAGCCGTGCTTTCAATGCCGTCAAAGGCGGAGCGCTTTGCTGCTTGCGCATGCGCAGAGCTCTTCGGCGCTTTGGCCGTTGATGCCACGCTCAATATCGAACAGCGCATCGATGCGCTTGACCGCCTTCAATCGGCGAGATCGCTGCGGCATTCCTGTCGCGCCTTGCATTGGCCGCGATGTCGGCCAGTTCAAAGAACTCGCGCTTGGCATGGCCCAACAGAGTGCGGACCTGATCGGCCCCTGTGCGCGCGAGACGTCATACAGCTCGTTGCAGCCACTAGCCATCGAACTTGATCTCGTGAATCCAACGTGTGCCGCTCGGCACCTTATCGATCGGCGATGCCAGGGCCGGCGCAATGAAGCCGGGAAAAAGCGCCCTTGCCCCGATCGCCTCGGGCTTCGTCTGCTGAAACGCCACAACGCACTCCGCAACAAACGAATGATCTTAAACTCTTAGTCCGGTCGTGTGCCGCTGAACATGCCCTATCGCCCGCGTTCAGGATGTTTGTCGACGGTCCTCTTCGCTGCCGAAATCGCTTCCAGCGTGCTCTGATACGTCATCGTCCTAACCGTTTGACCGCCAGCGAGAGGCGTGATCTGGACCAGGAAACCACCGCCAGGCTGTTCGATGACCACTAGTCGGTGCGCCGAATATTCGAGCTCGTCTGCCACGTCCTTGGTTCCAACCCTGTTTCCAGACAAAACAGCTGCAGGGTCCTGACGTTCCAATAGGGCAATGGGGGCCTTTTCTTTCGGGAACCAGCGGCGACCAGCGCGGTTGAAATCTCGTTCTAAGGAGTGGTGCGACCCTCGGCTTCAGTTCTCTCCCCCGGGGCGCTGGAGCCTTTTCTTTTGGTAAATTTCAATCCAACCGGCTAATTTTCTAGCCACGCTCGATAGCCTGCAGATCGATTTGACGAGCTGTGTGCCAGGGCGTTCTTTCGCGGCCGCACACCTAAATCCATCGATCGGCCGCATTTCTCGCATTTCCAAGTTTAGCTCGCTCCAGCCATCCGATCCGATCACCACTTCATGCCCGCAAATTGAAGGTGAAAAGCATTTGGTCAAGCATGCTGATCGTCATCGTATTCCTTCGCTTTTCATCGAAGCGATTCTAGAAAACCGGCGCGGTCGGGCTGCAGCCGGTGCCATGTGAGAGAGTCGAAATTCGGTAATCCAAGGGAGGTGTGGAAAAGAGATCGAGCAGGGCTACGATCAAATACACTAAGTTGCTCCGGCCTCAGCTTGTACCCCTCGCTGGGGCCTCTTTGTGCACATCAGACAATGCCCGCGCACCGAAATAGGAATGGCCGCGACAACCTTGGAGGCCCGTCGGGACCCGTGGCCAGTCCGGCACGGGATTTGGCGCCGTCATCATCCTACATGAGCTCGCGAACAGGTACCTGGGCGGGCGGTTTATGCGAACAGGTCTTTACCTGCCTGCGGCATTCGCACAAACGCCCCGCTCTCATGGTACTCGAGCCAGCCTTGGCCGATCGCATGCTATAGACCGGTCCAATACCCGGCCGTCCTGGATCGGCTCGAATGCGCGGGCGTGCTCCATGAGCCTGCGGGCAGCTTTTTCGGGTCGGGGTAGGGGCGATCACCCACGTATTTCATTTCTCATCTTGGGTTGGCTTGGACGGGGCAGGGAAGCGATTCTCCATTCGTCATAGTCGTAGATCCCAGCCCAGTGATGGATAAGCTTTCCGCATTGCCGGCAATCGAAGGTCCCGGAAGTATTGGTATGGTTTGCGTTGCGTACCTGGCTCGCTGAATAGACGATGCCGCAGCCGCTACAGATGAAATGAACAGTGACGAGAGGCGCCATAATGCCTCTTAACAATCAAGCTCAGTCATCGTTCCTCAGACTGGCCGTCGTCCCTTTGCCGCGTCTTCTTGGGATCGTCACCCCGTTCCCATGTTTGCCGGGGAGAAGTGCGGTCGCACGTCGGCGCCGCGCCTGCCGCAAGCAATGCAGGTTAAGTGGGGTTCAAGGTCGGAGAGGCGGACGCGATCCGGCCACTGATCGACCTTGCTCGGTGGTAACTCGACGGAATGGCTGCAGCGATGGTCCGAGCAGAAGGCGAGGAGGCCGCGGGCGCCCGACTGGGCGCATCTCGCCAAGGGTGATCTTTACTTCTGCCATCCCCGCGCGCTATCGACTTGGCAGCGAGTCGGTTTGTCGGCTTAAGCGAGATCCCCTCATCATGGGCCTTGTTCCGAATAGCAGCTTCGGTTCGACCATGTTTCAGACCGATCACTCGGGTGGGCATGTTGCCCCTAGCTTCTTGCTTGAGCTGCTCACTTCAGCTGGTGTCCAAGGTCTGCCGCTGCTCCGCGTCGACTTCGCCATCGAATCCTCCCTCAGGTAGTGGAAATATCTGGCAGCTGCTTACGGAAGAGTCCATCAGGACTGCGGCCTTCGAAACGGCACCCCATTCCCGTCTGCCACTCGGATTGCTATCCATAGAAGAAGATGCTTGCGGCGATGAGGACGTAGACTTGTGCTCGCCTCAAGGAGGGCAGGTAATAGATGGCGAAGACCACGCCAACGAAGATTGCAAACGGCCTGATGTGAAGGTCATCACTCTGCGGAACTGTGTATGCCCAAGTGCTTGTAGGGCCTTACAACCGTTCTGCCAATAGTCACCATTATGCAGCGTGGAAGATGGGTTCTTTAAGCAACTCTCAAATGACAAGCGCGTGCAAATCAATATCTGATTGTTGCGGCCGGTCTCGCAGCTTTCACCCGCCGGGCGGCTTGTGTCGAATTGCCGGCGCGTGTTTCAGGCGGCTTTCACGTCGATCGGTTTGATCTTGTCGAGATCGTCGCCGAGTTCCTGTTCAGCCATTTGCACGTCATAGGCATTCTGCAGGTTTAGCCAGAGCTGGGCAGAAGTCTTGAGAGCCTTGGACAGGCGAAGTGCAGTGTCCGCGGTAATCGAGGTCTCCTCGCTCGCGATGCGCTCGATCCTGGTGCGGGGTACGCCGCAGGCCTTTGCGAGCGCGCCGGCTGAAATATCGAGGGGAATAAGAAATTCCTCTCGGAGCACCTCACCCGGGTGCATCGGGGGTAGTTTCTTCGCCATGTGGGACCCTCCTTGGTCTCGGATCTACCAGCCAATTGGCCAGCGGACATCTTCCGGCTAGTGGTAGTCGACGAACTCGACCTCGTTTGGACCGTCCTCAGTCCACGTAAAGCAGATGCGGAACTGATCGTTCACGCGGATGGAATGTTGGCCCCTACGGTCGCCCTTCAGGGCTTCGAGCCGATTGCCGGGAGGGGCCAACAGGTCGTCAAGATTCACGGCTGCGTTCAGGTACTGGAGCTTACGGCGAACTACCTTGAGCAGATCAGCCGGAAAGCCTTTCTTGGCTTTGCCGTTGAAGGCCGCTTCGGTCAGTTCGTCTTTGAAGCTCTTGATCACGAGCTAGTTTGTATCATGCTGTGATACGGACCTGCAAGGATTTTGTATCATGTCGAGATACATTTTTTTCGGTTGAGTTAAAACCAAACATTCAAAGTTTTCAAACATGGGACGTGCCGGAGCATCGAAGGGCGCGGGCCGAAAGCCGGGCGCGGCGACAGAGCTAAATCAGGCGGCGCGCGAGAAAGTGCTAATAGCCAGCGGGACGAGCCCGCTCGATTTCATGCTTGCGATCATGCGCGGCGAGGATATTCCGCGGGCGGACCGGTTCGAGGCCGCTAAGGCGGCTGCGCCCTATGTCCATGCCCGGCTAGCCGCTGCCGACGATGTACTTACGATTATCGCCGCAGGAAGCGGCGAAGGAGCTTCTGAAGCGCCGCTTGCGGGTTCGAACCTGCTGCGCATCACAAGCTGCTCATCGAGAAGCTCGAGCAGGTAGCTCTTGGCGCGATCGATCGGCTGGTCCTCACTACGAACCACGTAAACAACGAAGTTATCAAGTTCCGCGAGGATGTCGCAACCGACTTCCTGCGCCGGAACCGCCTTGACCCCTTCATGGGCTCGACGCCGACCAACCCGATCATTCGCATGTCCGATCTGGAATCGGACGGCAAGCAGATCAACGTTCCGCTCGTGACCCAGATATCTGGCAACGGCGTCGGTGCGGGCAGCCTGATGCAGGGCGCGCTCTCGCGAGCTGCGCACGAACGGAAAATGGACGTATCTGAGCGGATGATCCGTGTCATTTTTGCGCAAAATGCGCAACAAACCTTGAATACTGCGTGATATGAGCATATACGCCCGGATGTTTGCTCGTTTTTATAGCAAAACGCGCGAAACGATCGGAATTGCGCGGTGCGCGGGAGGACAACAGAAATGCAGGTTCCAATTAAGCGGGCAATCGAGAGCGTGCCTGGCGGGATGATGGTGGTCCCGCTGTTGGTCGGGGCGCTTATTGCCACCTTCTTTCCCGATACCCCGAAGTTTTTTGGCTCCTTCACCGGCGCACTGTTCTCTGGCGCACTGACAATTCTCGCCGTGTTCTACGTTTGCATGGGCGCGAGCATCGACTTCCGCGCGACCCCCTACATTGTGAAGAAGGGCGGCACCCTGCTGATCGTGAAGGTCGGCGTGGCCGTTGTCCTTGGCCTGATCTTCGGCCGCATTTTGGGAGAGACGCCGGTCGCAGCTGGCATGTTCGCGGGTGTCTCGACGCTCGCGATCGTCGCCGCCATGAACGACACCAATGGCGGTCTCTATATGGCCTTGATGGGCCAATATGGACGTCCGCGTGACGTCGGCGCCTATACCGTCATGTCGCTGGAGAGCGGTCCTTTCCTCACCATGATCACTTTGGGCGTCGCCGGCCTCTCGGCATTTCCATGGCAGACCCTCGTGGGCGCTATCCTGCCTCTGGTGGTGGGTATGATCATCGGCAATCTCGACAGAGAGATGCGCGACTTCCTGAGTCGCGCGGTGCCTGTGATGATCCCGTTCTTCGCCTTCGCGCTCGGCGCCGGCCTCGATCTATCAAAGGTCTGGCAGGCCGGCCTGCTCGGTCTCGGCATGGGAGTGGCCGTGGTGGTTGTGACCGGCATCCCGCTGTTCCTCGCCGATCGCATCACTGGCGGGAATGGTGTCGCGGGTGTTGCGGCGGCCTCGACGGCCGGTAATGCGGCGGCCGTCCCGGCGATTGTCGCCGCGGCGAATCCAGCCTATGCGGACGCGGCGCGGCCGGCGACTATCCTCGTCGCGGCGTGCGTCGTGGTTACCGCAATCCTCGTGCCGATCGTCACCGCCTGGACAGCCCGCGTTGTTGGTCGCGACGTTGAGGAGCCCGCAGAAGAGAACAACGTGGCTTCTGCCGGCAAGATGACCCCCGCGGCGCGCTCGGTTGTCACTGAGGCAAGTCACTAAGGCAAAGTCACTGAAGCAGGTCGCTGAAGATGGCCCCTAAAGCGTTTTCGAGCGAAGTGGATACCGGTTCGCGTCAAGAAAACGCGTCAAGCCAAAGCTGGCTGATCGTCGCTGACGATCTCACCGGTGCCGCGGACTGTGCGATCGCCTTCGGCAGAAGGGGGCGTGCGGCTGCGGTGACGTGGGGTGAGGTGACCGACGCGTCGGGCCACCAGCTGCCCGTCCTGGCCTACGATGCCGCGAGTCGAGGCCTTTCGGCCGGGGCCGCTGCAGCCCGCCATGCCGATGTGCTGGCGCGCCTTTGCGAAGGCGGACGTATTCTTTTCAAGAAGATTGACTCGACGCTACGGGGGCAACCTGCAGCGGAGACTGCCGCTGCGCTTGCGCATCTCAAGTCACGGTCGGGTCCGGCTTTTGGCGTGTTCGCGCCGGCCTTTCCGGCCACCGGCCGCACCACCATCGACGGGCGTATCCTGGTCAAAGGCCGTCCCCTCGAGGAGGCCGAGGTCTGGCACCGCGACCACACCTACCCGAATGCCGATCTTGTCGACGTTCTCGCGACCGCGGGCGTTCGCGGTCAGAAGGTCAAGCTTGCTGCGGTGCGCGGTGGCGATCTCAAAGCTACCTTCGCGAGGCTCGCCTGGGAGGGCGACGTGGTCGCGGCCTGCGACGCCGAGACTGAACACGATCTGCGTTTGATCGCGGAGGCAAGCCTGAATGCATCGCCCGCAACCTTCTTCATCGGCAGCGCCGGCCTCGCGCACGCGCTGGCCGGCCTCGAAGTCAGCCATGCCGTCGAGCCGCTGCGCATTCCGACGAGCGCATCCGGCACCCTGATCGTGGTGGGCTCGCTCGCCGGCGCATCTCGCGCCGCCGCGCGCGAGCTGGAGGCGGCCGGCACCGTGGCGCATTTCCCGGTCGCGCCGGAGATGCTGCTCAACGATGGTGCCGGCCGGGCGGCGCTCGCCGCGGACGTGATGAAACGACTTGCCGGCGGCGGCGATACACTGGTTGAGATCATGATGGATGATCACCCCGACATGTCGCTCGGCCCGCAGCTCGCCAAGGGGCTCGCCGACGCTCTCGAAGCCGTCGCATCCGCGATCGGCGCCTTCGCTGCGACCGGCGGCGAAACCGCCGCGGCGATGCTGTCGCGCTTCGGCGTCAACGGCATCCGTCTTGCCGACGAAATCGAGCCGGGCGTGTCGCTCGGCCTTACTCTTGGCCGATTGTCCGTTCCGATCGCCACCAAAGCGGGCGCGTTCGGTGACAAGAACAGCCTCATCCGCATCAGCGAGCGGCTTCGCGCCGTCCGAACCAGAGGAAGTTTCATATGACTCGTCCGACCATTGCGATCACCATGGGAGATCCGGCCGGTATCGGGCCCGAGGTGATCATGAAGGCGCTGGCGCAGCCGCAGGTGCAGGCGATCTGCAACGCGCTGGTGATCGGCGACTCCAACCGTCTGCGCAAGGCCGGTCAGATCGTCGGCGTGCCGCTTGAGGTCGATGCGTTGAGCGACGCGAAGCAGGCGAAATTTGCGTCAAAGGCCGTGCAGTGCGTTGACCTGAAGCTGGTGCCGGACGATCTGCCGTTCGGCAAGGTGTCGGCGACGGCAGGTGAGGCGGCATATCGCTATATCGAGAAAGCCGTGCAGGTGGTGCAGGCAGGGCTCGCGCAGGGCATCTGCACCGCGCCGCTTTCCAAGGAAGCGCTGCATGCGGCCGGCCACAAATATCCCGGCCATACCGAGCTCCTGGCGCATCTGACCGGCACGCCGGAAGTATCGATGATGCTGGTTTCGCCGAAACTCCGCGTCATTCACGTGACGACGCATATCGGCCTGCTCGATGCGATCGAGAAGATCGAGCCCGGCCTCGTCGAGCGTGTCATCGCACGCGGACATAACGTGCTGGTGCGCGCCGGTGTCGCCAATCCGAAGATCGGCGTCTGCGCCATCAATCCGCATGCCGGCGAGAACGGGTTGTTCGGTCGCGGAGAGGAAGCCGCGAAGATCGCGCCGGCCGTGGAAGCCTGTCAGCGCAAGGGCTGGGACGTGCACGGCCCCCTGCCTGCCGACACGCTGTTCTTCCTGGCCGGCCGCGGCGACTACGACATGGTGGTCGCGATGTATCACGATCAGGGCCATGGACCCATCAAGGTGCTGGGGCTGGAAGCCGGCGTGAACATCACTGTTGGTCTGCCGGTGATCCGCACCTCGGTCGATCACGGGACCGCCTTCGACATCGCGGGCAAGGGCATCGCCGACGAGCGCAGCCTGATCGAGGCGCTGCGGCAGGCGGTCGATCTCGCGCCGAAGAAGGCGGCTTGAGGGGGCTGCGCGGGTTCCTCAGGATGAAGAGTGAGATGCGCGTTGAGCGCTGATATTGCGCGGCCGATGCATCGTGGTATCCATCGGCCGGGCCGCGAAGCCGATACGGTCGAGCTCGGCTGACGGCAGTGAATCCGGGGGCTGAGGTTCGATGTCGATACGCAGCAAGGAGCGTCACGCTCGTCTGTTGGAAGCACTGAACGCGGGAGAGATCGATGTCGACGATCTCGCGCGGCGCTTCGACGTCTCCGCTTCCACCGTGCGGCGCGACTTGCAGCATCTTTCCAAGAACAATGCCGTGCGCCGCACCTATGGCGGCGCCATTCTCACCGCCCACGCGAACGAGACGACGCTCGAGCAGCGCCTCGCGGTTCAGGGCAAACAGAAGCAGGCGATCGCGCGCGCGGCGATCGATCTGATTGAGGATGGCGACACGCTGATTCTCGATGCCGGCTCGACGGTCGCAGCCTTCGGCCGACTGCTGCAGCAGCGGCGGCTGCGCATCATCACCAACAATCTTGCGCTGCTGCCCTTCTTCGCCAAGACTCCGAGCATAGAGCTTGTGGTGCTGGGCGGCGCGCTGCGCACCACGAGCATGAGCACCATGGGGCCGCTCGCCAATGAGGCGCTGCGGCGCATGACCGCCGACCGCGCCGTCATGAGCGCCGACGGCGTGGTGAATGGCCGTGGCCTGTGCGAAGCGGATCTCGAACAGGTCGCACTGAAGTCGCTGATGATGCAGCAGTCGAAGGAAGTCATCGTTCTCGCCGACGCCAGCAAGCTCGGCCGCGCCGAACAGATGGCCTGGGCGCCGCTGCCGCCGCGCTGGACTCTGGTGACTGATGTCGGCGCATCTGAGGAGCAGTGCAAGCGTCTCGCCGATACCGGAGCGCGCGTGATCGTTGCCGGCGTTCGCTGAGCCGGCATCGCAAGTTTTCGCGTGATCGGAGAAAAATATCGACCGAGGCGGGTTGCGGTAAGGATTCGCTGAACTGGAGCGGAGTGTCGTCAAGTTGAATCGCCATATGCTAGGTGGCGATCACCAAACGAGGTTCGCCATGGCGTGCAAGTCTTGGAGCGTTTCTTGGAACGGCTCTTGGATCGGCTCTTAGATCAGCCGGCTTGGCGCGCGGCTCGTCGCTTTTGTTTTGACCATCGCGCCGTTGGCTTCGCCGGTGCACGCCGTTAAGGATGCTAGCAAGGTGAGCGTGGTGTCGTTCGGCCTTTTTCGGCGATCAGGGCATATTGGGAAGCGGGCGACCGGGGCAGCACAGGTCGTAGCGGGTTGTGTCCCGAGCGGCCCAGTCAACGTGCAATTCAATTCGAAGAAAGGCGGAGCGGGGCGGCTTACGCAAACGCTCACGCCGTCCCATCTCGCCGCCATGCTGGCGCGGACCGGCATGCGATACAAGGTGGTGGTCATCTCTGCCCGTTATTCCGGGGTCTTTATCCCTCGTCTCGCGAACCCGATACGTTGGTCATCACCCCGGCCGATGCCGACCATTCATCGTGCGGCTGTCGGGACAATGCCAGGTGGACCTACTTCGGCAACGCCTTTTTCAATGTCGCACTCCGGCAAGCCAGAAGCCTGAAGAACGCCTTTGTTGTTGCACGCTCGCTCGTCCAGCAGCGAGAACTGCGCGCGCGCTTCGAGCCGTCGAGTCCCCTGATAGCAGGGGGCGTAAACGTGCAGCCGTTGCTCATTCCGCGTCCTTGAGGACCGGCCGCGTTTGCGGCCGGCACCTGTGGGTGCCGTCAACCTCGTCCATGTTGATCTGGTCACCGCATCGCGCCGTATGTCTGTTACGGGCCCTTAGCGTTCTTGATTAGCGTTGGGCTGACTTCCGCTTTGCCGGAGATAGCCGACTTCACCGCCAAAGGGAGAAACTGCTTCTGTCGGTGCCTCTCCGTCGGCCGAAGGCGAGGATCATGATGGCACTGTCGCGTCCACTCATCAGCAGGTGAACTTGCCTGACGCCGTTGCGAACTTTCGTGTGAACGAAAACAGCACGTATCTGGTGCGGTTTCTGGTGCGGTCGTCGCGCGGCGGGCAACGAGAACGAAGTAAGCTATTGATCTCATTGGTGGGCCCGGCAGGACTCGAACCTGCAACCAGACCGTTATGAGCGGCCGGCTCTAACCATTGAGCTACAGGCCCCGCCGCCTTGCGGGCCGCGGGGCGCGGCCGGCAACGGTGCGGGCTCCGTTTACAGGGTGACCGCGGTTTCGGCAATGCCGCCCCCGCGTTCCGGTGCCGTCGCCGCCGGGCCAGCCACGTCTCGCAGCCGGCATGCTGGAACAGCGGCCGGCTGCCATCTTGCCTGGCCCTCCGTCTCCCTCGCGACCGGCACCTCAATCCACCGAGACGCCGGCAAACTCGACGACTTTGCGCCATTTCTCGGTTTCGTCGGCCACCAGCTTGCCGAATTCCGCCGGGGCCATCGGCTTCGGGATGCCGCCGACTTCGGCAAGTCGCGCCACGAGCTTGGGATCCTTCAGCGCTTCGCCGACCGCCGCATTGAGCGCGTCGACGATCTCCGGCGGGGTGCCCTTCGGCGCCGAGATGCCGTAGAAGCCGACCGCCTCGAAGCCCGGCACGGTCTCGGCGATCGCCGGCACGTCGGGCACGCCCGCCCAGCGCTTCGGCGAGGTGACGCCGAGCGCGCGGACGTTGCCGCCGCGGGCCTGCTCCAGCGCCGACGGCAGATTGTCGAAGATCAGCTGTACCTTGTTGGAGATGATGTCGGGGAAGGCGATCGCGGATCCCCGATACGGCACATGCAGCATGTCGCACTTGGTCATCGCCTTGAACAGCTCGGCCGACATGTGCACCGAGGTGCCGTTGCCCGAAGAGGCATAGGAGATCTTGCCCGGATTGGCCTTGCAGTAGTCGATGAACTCCTGGACGGTCTTCACCGGCATCGCGTTCGAGACCACCAGCATGTTGGTGAGCTGCATGATGCTCGCGACCGGGGTGGTGTCGCGCAGGAAGTCGAACGGCAGCTTCTTGTAGAGCGAGGTCGAGATCGCGTTGTTGGGCGCGACGAACAACAACGTATAGCCGTCAGCCGGCGAGTTGATCGCGGCGGCGGCGGCGATGTTGCCGCCCGAGCCTGTGCGGTTCTCGACGATGAATTGCTGGCCGAAATGATCCGACAGCCACTGGCTCATGATGCGGGCGACGATGTCGACCGGGCCGCCGGCGGCAAACCCGATCACCCAGCGCACCGGGCGGTTCGGATAGTCGGATGCGGATGAGGGGGCAATCGAGGCGAGGCAGCAAACCAAACCAAGCAAGGCAGCACGCGCGAACCGGATCATCGTCTCTCCCGTCATTTTCTTGTGACTGTTGCCGGCATGGTTTCACAAAACGCTGGCTTTGCCTACGACGTCGCCCGTGCGACGATAGTCGGGCTTACTTGGAATGCTTGAGGCTCGGGATGAAATTCGCTGTTATGATATGCGCCGGCGCGCTGCTGCTCGCGGGCGGGGCGGCGGCGCAAGAGGGGAGCAAGACCATTTCCAGAACCACGATCAGTTTCGCCACGGCGACGCCGGGTGGCGGCTTTCCGCTCTATGGCAATGCCTTCGCCGAGGTGATGAATGCAGCAGACCCGACGCTCTCGATCGAGCCGCGCAACACCAAGGGCTCCAATGAGAACATTCCGCTGCTCGAGGCCGGCAACGTCGATATCGCAACGGTCGCCGGCGAGCCGTCCTATGAAGCCTTCATGGGCATCGGCCGCCCGAAGGCCACTAAGCTGAAGATCCTCACCGCGATGTATTCGAGTCCGGGCATGTTCGTGGTGCGGGCGGACAGCCCGTACAAGACGATCCAGGATCTCGTCGGCCAGCCCGTCGCGTTCGGCGCCAAGGGTTCCGGCCTGCCGATCCTGTCGCGCTACATCCTCGACGGCATCGGGCTGAAGCAGGACGAGGACTTCAAGTCGATCTATCTCGATCGCGCCGGCGACGGGCCGGCGATGGTCGAGGACGGCCGCGCCGCCGCATTGTGGGGCGCCGGCATCGGCTGGCCCGGCTTCACCAAGATGGCCGAGAGCGCCACCGGCGCGCGCTTCATCGCGCCGTCCACGGATGAGATCGCCCGCATCCGCGCCAAGCATACTTTCCTCAAGCCTCTGACGATCCCCGCCGGCAGCTATCCGAACCAGACCGCAGCCATCTCTTCGGTCGGCTCCTGGAGCTACATCCTGGTGCGCGAGACCTTGCCCGACGACGTCGCCTACCGGCTGGCGAAGACGCTGCACGGTATCGAGGCGACCTTCTGCAACAAGCTGGCCCAGGCGTGCGAGACCACGGCGGCGAACACCGTCGCCGCCGCGCCTGATATCAACCTGATCCATCCCGGCGTGCTCAGATATTTCCGCGAGATCGGGGTAGCGAAGTGACCTCTGCATGGACGCGTTATCGCGTCTACGCAGAGGTCATTCCGGGATGGTCCGAAGGACCAGACCCGGAATCTCGAGATTCCGGGTTCACGCTTCGCGTGCCCCAGAATGACTGCTGCGCAGTCATTTCTTCGCCATCGCGCAGGCCGGGTCCGGCGGGCCGAACGCGTCCTCGCCGGAGATCTTGGTCAGGATCTTGTAGTAGTCCCACGGATATTTCGACTCGGCCGGGGTCTTGACCTGCACCAGCCAGAGGTCGTGCACCATCAGATTGTCCTCGCGCAGCTTGCCGTTGCGGGCGAAGAAATCCTCGACCGGCTTCTCGCGCATCTTGGCCGCGACCTTGAGCGGATCGTCGGTGCCGGCATCCTTGATCGCGTTCAGATAGGCGGTCACGGAGGAGTAAACGCCGGCCTGCCACATCGTCGGCATCCGGTTCATCTTGGCGAAATAGCGCTTCGACCACTCCCGGGTCTTGTCGTCCATGTCCCAGTAGAACGAGGTGGTCAGCAGCAGGCCCTGCGCGGCCGACAGCCCGATCGAGTGGATGTCGGTGATCAGCGCCAGCAGCGCCGCCATCTGCTGCCCGCCGGCGAAGACGCCGAACTCGGCGGCGGTCTTGATCTCGTTGGTGTTGTTGGGCGGTCCGCCGGCAATGCCGATGATCTTGGCCTTCGAGGCCTGCGCCTGCAGGATGAAGGACGACAGATCTGGCGTCGCAAACGGCGGACGCACCGCGCCAAGCACCTTGCCGCCGTTCTTGGTCACGATCGCGGAGGCGTCCTTCTCCAGCGAGTGGCCGAATGCATAATCGTCGGTGATGAAGAACCAGCTGTCGCCGCCGCGCTTCACCACCTCCTGCGCGGTGCCGACCGCGAGCGCCCTGGTGTCGAACACCCACTGTATCGCATAGGGCGAGCAGAACTTGCCGTGGAAATCGGTCGCGCCGGTCGAGTGCGTGATGAATAGCTTCTTCTTCTCGTTGGCCATGTTCTGCACCGCGAGCCCGACCGCCGAGACCGGCACGTCGACGATGAGGTCGACCTGATCGACGTCATACCAGCGTCGCGCGATGGTCGCGCCGATATCCGGCTTGAGCTGGTGATCGCCGACGATCACCGAGATTGGCTTGCCGAGCACCTTGCCGCCGAAATCGTCGACCGCCATCTGCGCGGCGGTGACCGAGCCCTGGCCGGTCGGCGTCGAGGCGGGGCCGTTCATGTCGGTCAGCACGCCGATCTTGACGATGTCGTCGGATACCTGCGCCGATACGGTCGGGGAGGCCAGCAGCGCGGCTGCGAGCGTCCCGAACATGGCTAGTCTGGTGGCCTTCATTCTGTCTCCCTCCTGAATTGGCGCATTGGCCATTATTGGTTGTGCCGGGCCTTCGGGGACCCGGTCATATTGGTTTCTTTTGCAACTATATTGGGGGCCGCGTCAACGCGCCATCGGTCTAATGACGCAGCCCCGGTGCGGCGAGAGGCAGTTTCTTTCGGGGCCGATTCAGTCCATAGCGGGCCATGGTCACCGCCCAGCGCCTTCCGCCTTCGCTCACCCCGCTCGATGCGGCACTGGCTGCCGTGTTGCACGACGTCGTGCCGGTCCAGCCGATCGCGTTGCCGCCGGCCGACGCCTTGCGCTGCATTGCCGCCGAGATGCCGGCCTTGCGCGCCTGGCCGCCGCACGATGTCGCGGTCAGCGACGGGTGGGCGATGTGCGCCAATGACCTGGTCGGCGCGTCGTCCTATGCGCCGCTGCCGCTGGCCGAGCCTCCGGTCTGGGTCGCGGCAGGCGCCGCAATGCCTGAAGGCGCCGACTGCGTGGTCGATGCCGATGCCGTCGATATCTCGGGTCCGCTTCCACAGGTGCTCGCCGAAGCAATCCCGGGGCAGGGCGTCAGGCGCGCCGGCAGCGACATCGCCGTTGGGCGCACCGTGATCGCAGCAGGGGAGCCGCTGCTGCCGCGCGGCCTGCTGCTCGCGCGCGCGGCCGGACTGCAGATGTTGCGCGTGCGACGGCCGCGGCTTTGCATCGTCAACATCGCCAATGGTGAGCTGACCGCACAACTGATCGCTGACACCGCGCGCCTCGCCGGTGCTGAGGTCGTCGGCATCGATTCGGCACCCGATGTGGCGGCGATTGCAAACGCACTCGATACCGACGGCTGCGATCTGATGGTCACGATCGGCGGCACCGGCGTCGGTCACACCGATGCTGTGGTGAAGGCACTGACAACGCGCGGCACGCTCATCGCGCACGGCATCGCGCTGCAGCCCGGGCGCACCACTGCGATCGGACGGATCCATACCACTCCGGTCGTCGCCTTGCCTGGCGCGCCGGATCAGGCCTTCGCGGCCTGGTGGGCGATTGCGCTTCCCCTGCTCGACCGCCTGTCGGGCCGGCGCCCGCGCAAAACGCTGGCGCTGCCGCTGGAACGCAAGATCGCCTCCGGCGTCGGCGTTGCCGAGGTCGTGTTGCTGATACGCGAGCAAGTTACTCAAAAGGATTCCTGGGCGGCACTTGCGACCGGCGACCTGTCGCTCGATGCCATCGCGCGCGCCGAAGCCCTGCTGATCGTGCCTGGCGCCGCCGAGGGCTTCGCTGCGGCCACGGTGGTCGATGCCTATATGTTGCGGGAGTGAGTTCCCGAGATGAGCAAGATGCCCGCATCGAACGATAGTAAGCAGCAACGTCATTCCGGGGCGCGCGATAGCGCTAACCCGGAATTTCGGGATTCCCCGATGCGCGATGCGCATCTGAGGTCTGGTGCTGGCGCACTATCCCGGAATGACACCTCCCGCTTCGAGCAGGACCAGTTCCTGACCATCCTGTCGCGCGAGGAGGCGCTCGCGCGCTTCGAGGCGGCGCTGTTCCCGCGCCAATTGCCGTCCGAGAGACGGCTGCTCGCCAATGCGCTCGGCCGTGCGCTGGCGGAGGACGTGGTGGCGCCGATCGATGTGCCGCCATTCGATCGCTCCAATGTCGACGGCTTTGCCGTGCGCTCGGCCGATCTGGCGCGCGCCGGCGAGGCCGCGCCGGTGCAACTCGCGCTGAACGGCGAGACGATTTCGTGCGGGACTGCGCCGGCCCTGCCGGTGCTCCCCGGGACTGCCACCGCGATTGCGACCGGCGGTCCGGTGCCGCGCGGCGCTGATGCCATCGTGATGGTCGAGCAAACCCAGCCTGCCGGCCACGGCACCATCGAGGTCCGGCGTGCGGCGTCGCCCGGTCAGTTCGTGTCCTATGCCGGCTCCGACATCGCGCGCGGCGAGGCCCTGCTGCGCGCGGGAACCATTATTGGGTCGCGCGAGATCGGCATGCTCGCGGCCTGCGGCATCGCCGAGGTTGCGGTGACGTGCCGTCCGCGCGTTGCAATCCTCTCGACCGGCGACGAACTGGTGCAGCCGGGTGAGACGCTGCGGCCGGCCGCGATCTACGACACCAATGGTGCGATCGTCACCGCGGCGATTGCCGAGAACGGCGGTGACGCGGCGTTCCTCGGCGCGATCGCCGACAACGAGGCGATGCTCGAGGCCGAGATGCGCAGGGCGTTGGCGGACAGCGACATGCTGGTGCTATCGGGCGGCACCTCCAAGGGCGCGGGCGACGTCTCGCATCGGATCATCGCTCGCCTCGGCAAGCCCGGCATCATCGCGCATGGCGTGGCGCTGAAGCCGGGCAAGCCGCTGTGCCTTGCGGTGTGTGACGGCAAGCCGGTAATCATCCTGCCCGGCTTTCCGACTTCCGCGATGTTCACCTTCCACGACATGATCGTGCCGGCGCTGCGCCGGATGGCCGGGCTGCCGCCGCGATCGGATGCCAAGGTGGCGGCGAAGGTGCCGGTGCGCATCGCCTCCGAGCTCGGGCGCACCGAGTTCGTGATGGTGTCGCTGGTCGAAGGTGCCGACGGGCTGATCGCCTATCCCAGCGGCAAGGGTTCGGGTGCGATCACCTCGTTCGCGCAGGCCGACGGCTTCCTGAAGATCGAGGCGCTGGCCGACCAGCTGCCGGCCGGCAGCGAGGCCGAGGTGACGCTGTTCACGCCGCATGTGCGGGTGCCCGATCTCGTCATCGTCGGCAGCCATTGCACCGGGCTCGATCTCGTCACCGCGCCGCTGGCGCATGCCGGTCTCGTGGTGCGTTCGATCGCGGTCGGCAGCCTCGGCGGGCTCGCTGCCGCCAAGCGCGGCGAATGCGATCTCGCCCCGATCCATCTGTTCGACGACAAGACCGAGACCTACAACACGCCGTTTCTGGCCGACGGGATCGAGCTGGTGCCGGGCTGGCGGCGCATGCAGGGCATCGTGTTTCGCAGGGACGACACCCGCTTTGCCGGCTTGAGTGCAGAGCAGGCGGTGTGCGCCGCGCTCGCCGATCCCGCCTGCATTATGGTCAACCGCAACCAGGGCGCCGGCACCCGCATCCTGATCGATCGCCTGCTGGCGGGCAGCCGGCCCGATGGTTACTGGAATCAGCCGCGCTCGCACAATGCGGTTGCGGCCGCCGTGGCGCAGCACCGCGCCGACTGGGGCATGACCATCGCGCCGGTCGCCGATGCGTCGGGACTCGGCTTCATACCGCTTGCTGAAGAGCATTATGACTTCGCATTGGTGACGGCGCGCAAGCAGCGGCCGGCAGTGCAGGCCTTTCTCGATGCACTGGCGTCGGATGAAGGGCGGGCTGCATTGACGAAGGCCGGATTCAGGCCGGCGTAGCCGGTGTGCGGCTCTGCCGCACCAATCACAGCTGTCGTCCCTGCGAAAGCAGGGACCTATACGCCGCGGCGGGCGTCGCAGGCGGGACTCGTCGTTCCAGCATCACGCAACAACTTGCATTTGTGGTTATGGGTCCCTGTTTTCGCAGGGACGACTCTGAATGTGTTGCGCGGCCAGAGGGTCACATATCCGCGTTCTCGCGACATGAATTGTGCCGGAGGCACCCTGATCACTCGCTCAGCTTGCGGTCCAGGAAGTCGACATAGGAATTGTCCGGGTCCAGTTTGACGGCCAGGCGAAGCGCTGCTCGGGCGGCGGACTTGTCGCCGTCGGCCGTGGCCTTGTGCTCATCCAGGATCGCATTGGCCACCGTGCGCGCGGTGTCGAGACGGGCCTCGTCGATGGATCGGTCGGCAAGATAGGCTTCCACCGGCTCGCGGAGGCGCTTCAGTTCGTCCACGCCGACCGAACTCAGCGGGTACCAGTTGTAATATTCGAGACGCGGCCGATCATCCGTGAGGCTCGGCACGTCCCCGACAAAGGCCGCGAGTTTTTCATCGGCGGCGATGAATGTCGCCAGGAAATCCTCGGGCGAGCCGAGGCCGTTTGCCGTCAGGTCTTCGGCCACCGCGGGCTTCGACATGCGCATGGCGAGCTCGCGCGGATCGATGTTCAACGGTTCATCGGAGGCGATCGCCACGCCTTCCATTCTGGACGGCAGCCACAGCGAGACATGCTTGAACTGGCCCATCATGGCCTTGAGTATCATCTTCGGAAGAATGCCGCGGTTGAAATCCAGCGGCACCCATTGCGCGAGAACGCCGCCGGGACGCATCTTCTGCTTTGCCAATGCATAGAATTCCTCCGTGTAGAGGTTGATGACGCCGGCATCATGGGGTGGTGGCGGCTCGAGCGTGATGGCGTCAAATGTCTCCTTGGTCCCGAGCAGGAAGTGGCGCCCGTCTGCGACGATCTGATGGACTTTGGGGTTTTGATAGAACTGCTTGTTGATCGGCACGAAGTGGGGCGCGAATTCGAAAACCGTCGACGCCAGATCGACCGCGTCGATGGATTGCAGTTCCTCATGGGTGCTGACCGCTCCCACCGTGGTTCCGGTCCCGATGCAAATGACGACAGCCGTTTCAACCGGGCCCTGGTGCAGCAGAATGGGATAGTGCCCCATCGCCGCCATGTAGCGTCTGCCCTCGGGACGGTTGTTGGCATAGCTCTTCGAATTCACCACCAGCTGCTGATAGGTGCCCGCCGCCTTCTCGCGATACTCGACCACCGCAAACGTCGCTTGCCGGGCTTCCTGCAACTCGAGCACATTGGCGCCTTCGATCGCGGTCAGGACCCGCTCCAGATAGTGTGGCGTGAAGATCAGCAGCGCTACGGCGATGACGCTCGCGGCGATCGTCCCTTGCCGCCACAGGCTCCTTTCTCTCAGAAGATCCGGCTGCGACACGGTCGTTGCGACGAACAGCAGAACGTTCACGACAATCAGCGCGGTGAGCGCGCCCTGGCTGCCCAGAGAGGGGATCAGCAGAAACCCCGCCGCCAGCGAGCCCACGACGCCGCCAATCGTGTTCAAGGCGTAGAGCGTGCCGATCCTGCGGCCCAGCGCGCTCATCTGCATCACGGTCAGTTCGCTGGCCAGCGGAAAGCTGATGCCGATCAGCGTCGTCGGCAGCAACAGGGCAACAGCGCAGACCAGGAAGAACGAAACGTCACCTCCCAACAGCTCCTGCACCGGGACGGGAAGCAGGCCAGATACGACGGGAGACAGCGCTACTCCCATGGTCCGCGCCTTGCCGAGTATTCCGATGGTCAGCGTGGCCGCAACCGCGATCAGCAGCTGCGTTACGGCGAAGTATCGCAGCAATCGATCCTTGCGGGGGGCGAGCAGCCTGGCGCAGACCAGGGCGCCGATCACGAGCCCGAGCAGGTAAACGCCGAGCATGCCCGAGAAGGCGTAGACGCTCGAGGTGCTGACATTGGTCAGGAATCGGAACCAGACGACCTCATAGGCGATCGACACAAAACCGGAGCACGCGAAAATCCAGATCAGGATCGACGTCCTGTCGCTCGCGGTCGCGGCGGTTTGCACCGGCGCCGGTGCAGCGACCGGCAAGAGCGGGCTTGCGCCGTGCGCAACGAACAGCGCCACAACGCCGACGCAGATGTACAGCGCTGCCGCCACCAGGCTCGATCCCGCGATCCCCCAAAGGCCCATCAGCACAAAGCCGACAGCCAGGGTGCCGATGGCGGCGCCCAGGGTGTTGAACCCGTAGAGCAGACCGATGCGATTGGCGAGGTCGGCTTGTGTGCGGGTCAGGAATTTCACCAGGAAGGGCAGGGTCGCGCCCATCAACATCGTCGGCAGCGACAGGATGGCGAGCGACACGGCGACCATGAGAGGCAGCCGGAATGGAGACTCCAGGTCCAGCATCGGTGACAGCCAGCCCACCCATGTCGGCCAATGCGACAGCAACGCGGTGACCGCGAGAGAAACGAGGGCGAGGGCGAGTTCGAGAAACCCGTAGATTTTCAGGGGGCGGCTGACGGTGTCGGCGATCCGGCCTCCCAAGGCGCTGCCCAGCGAGAGGCCGAAAAAGAAGCTTGCCACCGTGACGCTGACGGAGACGGTCGCGCTTCCCAGCACGAATTGCAGTTGCTTGAACCAGAGAACCTGCAGGATCAGCGATGCCGCGCCCGACGCCAAAAAGATCGCCGTGACCAGAACCCGGTTTTTCAGGCTTACGGCGTCTCGAACGCCACCACGATTGCGCACTGGACCGGTCTCCCGTTGAACGGGAGAACAGGTAAGGCAAATGCTCTTAATATTGCCTTATGGCGGAGCGGCGCTGCGAGGCGGCCGAATCGCGTTGAGATTGCTCGGAAAATTGCCGTTTGGCGGATGCTTGCCGGGGCCGAGCGATCGCGCTGTGAGAGGCCCGCGCGTTGCGGATCCAGCTCAGTGCCGCATGGCCGTCTCCACGAACTCCAGCACGGAGCGCGGGACCTCTTCGTATTCGACGAAACGGCGCCGAAGCTCGTCGGCAATGTCGGTCGTGACGTCGCGCGACCATCCTTCGTTGGTATTGAAAGCCACGATGCGGACCGGACGGCTGTACTGATCGTCCAAGAGACGCCGGATCAGCGTTTTCCGGTCAGTGCCTTCCTCATCGGTTTCGCTCCAGGCACGACCCAGTCGGCCAAAATCGTTCAGCACCAGATAGATGTCATGGTCGATTGAATGCGGTACGATCGAAGGCGAGCGAGGCATACATGGTCCTCCGCGGCGCACATTATCGTGTTCCGATCGCCCTGCGCATTGGAAATTTTGAGGTAAATCCGGTGGATAGCGGGATCGCGCGCCGTCAGACGAAAGATGCAGTGGTTGCCTTGGAGCAATGTGTCCCGTCGCCGGTTATCTCTCATCACCGACATGGGCCCTGTTGCGGACGTCGGTGGTTGAGCGACCGATGGGGCTCCCACCCGCTCGAGGAGCGGTGCGATGTTGAGAAGGCTTCGTTTTAGGAACACAACGCTGGAAGAGGTGTTGGCGGTCGATACGCAGCGGCCGCGGAAGAGGCTGCGGATGCGTGACCAGCCCCCGAGAGAGAGCCGATCGGCAAGGCTTGCCAAGCCGGGGCGGCCGGTCAGTCAACGGACCGACTGACCCTGCGGGACAGCGTGCCGAGCCGACTTGCGCAGCGGCCCGTGAACGGGTTCGCCGATTGCGGCGACCAATCCATCATGGCGCTCGACACCGTCAATTTTCGCGGGATCGCCGCGCTCATCGCGGCGGCCGGCACCTTGTTCTGGCTCTACACCTTCTACGCCATCGCCCATGTGCCGCCTGGCGACGGCACCGGCTTCCAGTGGCTGGCGGTGTTTCCGCTCGGCATGGTGTTCGGCCTCTTCTTCCTGCCGGCCTGGCTGCTCGTCGCCATCGGCCGATTGCCGAGATTCACCGCGGCGCTTGCGGCCTGTGGCCTGATCGCGTTCGCGGTGCTGTGGGCACAGCTGCTGCAGGAGTTTCCGAGGGCCGCCCTCTAGCGAGCCAGTCGATCCTCATCCGCCGGCAAGCCTGGCATGACATTGCTCCAAGGCTGATATAAGCAGCGTTGGGCGCAACTCGCGGCTTTCCGTCGTCGCGGCTGGTCCCGGCCATCCATGTCGGGCGGAACAGCAGGCGCCGATGCCCTAACGATCGGTATGTCTTCGGAGACGTGTATGAAAGTGATTGGCCTCGCGGGATGGAGCGGTGCCGGCAAGACCACCCTGCTGTCGCGGGTGATCCCCTGCCTGCTGGGCCGCGGCCTGCGCGTCTCGGTGATCAAGCATGCCCACCATGAATTCGATGTCGACGTGCCCGGCAAGGACTCCTGGGTGCACCGGCAGTCCGGTGCGACCGAGGTGCTGGTGTCCTCGACGCGGCGCTGGGCGCTGATGCACGAGCTGCGCGGCGCCGATGAGCCGCGGTTGCCGGAGCTGCTTGCCAAGATGGCGCAAGTCGATCTGGTCGTGGTCGAAGGCTTCAAGCGCGAGCCGGTCAACAAGATCGAGGTGTACCGTGCCGCCAACGGCAAGCCGCTGCTGTTTCCCGACGACCCGCGCGTGGTCGGGATCGCCAGCGACGTCGCGGTTGCAACCACGCTGCCGGTCGCACATCTCGACGACATCGAGGACGTTGCCGAATTGATGCTGCGCGCCGCGATCCCCGTCGACGACGTGCTCGCATCGGCTCCTGCCGAAGGCTGAAGTGGATGGAGGCGGCGTTGACGATGCAGGACGGCTTCGCCATGGTCGAACCATGACAACGACGAAGCTCGATCTCACCGGCCTGAAATGCCCGCTGCCGGCGCTGAAGACGCGCAAGGCCCTCAGGAGCGTGATGGCGGGAGATTTCCTCGAGGTGCATTGCACCGATCCGCTTTCGGTGATCGATATCCCGGCCCTGATCCAGGAGACCGGCGACAAGGTCGAGATCACCGAACGAAGCGATGCAAGGATCGTATTCTTGATCGAGAAGATCAATGGAGCGATAGATAACTCAAATGCTGCGTTGCCGCGTACGCGCTAGATGCAGCTTGATATCTACCTTTTGCCTATCGACACCTATTTTCCATTCTGCGCGAATTGATAATGTCCGCCGGGTTGTGGTGCTGAAGTTGTGCTCGAGCGTGGGCGCATCGACGGACAACGACTGGGCCTGTGTCCAGATCACGGGCTGCACGGCCGGGCATATCCGGTCGTATTGGGGGTTAGCATTTCCGGAATGTGCGTGGTTGGTCCCGGCGCATTGAGGGAATGTGCGGAGCTGCCGGTTGACGCTGGCCGCAATGGGCCGAGACGGGATCGAAGACGCAGATGCGCCTGTCGTAATGGCGGCTGCAGGGGAGGTGTCAATGACCACAGTGAGCAGCGCCGGACGCGTATCCGCGTCAGGTGCAGGTTTCCTCGACAAGGAACATACAATCGCGACCGCCGGCTTCAACCGCTGGCTGGTGCCGCCGGCCGCGCTCTGCATCCATCTGTGCATCGGCATGGCCTACGGCTTCTCGGTGTTCTGGCTGCCGCTGTCGCGCGCGATCGGCCTGACCGCGCCGAAGGCGTGCCCCGACATCTCGCTGGTGCAGGAGCTGTTCACCACCACCTGCGACTGGAAGGTCGCGAGCCTCGGGTGGATGTACACGCTGTTCTTCGTGCTGCTCGGCGTCTCCGCCGCGATCTGGGGCGGCTGGCTTGAGAAGGTCGGTCCGCGCAAGGCCGGCTTCGTCGCGGCGCTGTGCTGGGCCGGCGGTCTCGTGATCGGCGCGCTCGGCGTCTACACGCACCAGCTCTGGCTGATGTGGCTCGGCTCCGGCGTGATCGGCGGCGTCGGCCTCGGCCTGGGCTACATCTCGCCCGTGTCGACGCTGGTGAAATGGTTCCCCGACCGGCGCGGCATGGCGACCGGCATGGCGATCATGGGCTTCGGCGGCGGCGCGATGATCGGTGCCCCGCTCGCCGACAAGCTGATGAACTACTTCAAGACCCCGACCTCGGTCGGCGTCTGGGAGACCTTCCTCGCCATGGGCGCGATCTACTTCGTGTTCATGATGATCGGCGCGTTCCGCTATCGCATTCCGCCGGCCGGCTGGCAGCCCGAGGGCTGGACGCCGCCGACGAAGGCCAACGCGATGATCTCGAGCAAGAACGTCCATCTCGACAACGCGCACAAGACGCCGCAGTTCTGGCTGATCTGGTGGGTGCTCTGCCTGAACGTGTCGGCGGGAATCGGCGTGATCGGCATGGCCTCGCCGATGTTGCAGGAGATATTCGCGGGCAAGCTGATCGGCCTGCCCAATGTCGGCTTCAACCAGCTCGATGCCGGACAGAAGGCGCAGATCGCGGCGATCGCGGCCGGCTTCGCCGGATTGCTGTCGCTGTTCAACATCGGCGGCCGCTTCTTCTGGGCGTCGCTGTCGGACAAGATCGGCCGCAAGAACACCTACTACACGTTCTTCATCCTCGGCATCGCGCTCTACGCGCTGGCGCCGACCTTCGCCGCGATGGGATCGAAGCTGTTGTTCGTGCTCGGCTTCGGCATCATCCTGTCGATGTATGGCGGCGGCTTCGCGACCGTGCCGGCCTATCTCGCCGACATGTTCGGCACCCAGTTCGTCGGCGCCATCCACGGCCGTCTGCTGACGGCGTGGTCGACCGCCGGCATCATCGGTCCCGTCGTGGTGAACTACATCCGCGAGTTCCAGCTGGCCGCCGGCGTGCCGCGCGACCAGCTCTACAACACCACGATGTACATCCTGTGCGCCATGCTGATCGCGGGCCTGATCTGCAACTACCTGATCAAGCCGGTCGATCCGAAATGGCATATGAGCGACGCCGAGGTCGCCAAGCTGCAGGATGCGAGCGCCAGCGCCGCGGCGGCCGGACCGCACGGTTCCTACGGGATCGGGTTCGGCGGCCTCGACGCCAAGGCGGCGCTGTTCTGGCTGTTCGTCGGCATTCCGCTGGCGTGGGGCGTCTACATGACGCTGCTCAGCGCGGTCAAAATCCTCTGATCGCACACCGGGCCGCGCGCGGGACATCTGGCATCCCGCGCGCGGCCCGCAGCGTTTTCCAGCTAAGTGGATGCCGGTTCGCGTGAAGAAAACGCGTCAGACAAGAAGCTCTACGCCGTTCAATTCAACAGATAATCAAGGGACATTTCAGCCATGTTTCGTACCGCAAGCTATCTTGTGGCCGCCTTGCTTCTCGCCGGCTCGCTGCACACCGCGTCAGCCCAGACGACCGAGGCCAAGCCGTCGAAGGTCAAGCTCACCATGCAGAAGCTGAAGGACATGAAGGCGCAGTGGAAGGCCAACAAGCCAAAACTGAAGGTCTGCCGCGCCGAGGTGAAGTCGAAGGGCCTGACCGGCGACGACCGCTGGTTCTACATCGAAGAATGCATGGGCAAGAGCTGAGCGATACCGCTCCGGTATCTGCAACGCAAGAGGGCGTGACGGCGATGGCCGTCACGCCCTCTTGTTGCGTTTGGGACGCGATCACTCCGCGGCGGCGGGCGTCGTCTTGGCGGGCTCCAGTGCGGCGGCGATCGCCTCGTCGACCCGTTCGAGCCAGATGAACTCCAGCTTGGCGCGGGCGCCGGCGGGGATGTCGTCGAAGTCGCGCCTGTTGCGCGCCGGCAGCATCACACGGGTCAGGCCAGCGGCCGCGGCCGCGACCACCTTCTCCTTGATGCCGCCGACCGGCAGCACCAGGCCGCGCAGCGAGATCTCGCCGGTCATCGCGGTGTCGCTGCGCACCGTACGGTCGGTCAGGAGCGAGGTGAGGGCGGTGAACATCGCAACGCCCGCGCTCGGGCCGTCCTTCGGCGTCGCGCCGGCGGGAACGTGGACATGGATGTCGCTCTTCTCGAACACGGCGGGATCGATGCCGAGCTGGGAGGCGCGGCTCTTCACCAAGGTCAGCGCGGCCTGCACGCTCTCGCGCATCACCTCGCCGAGCTGGCCGGTGAGGATCAGCGCGCCGCGGCCCGGGGTGCGCGACGCCTCGATGAACAGGATGTCGCCGCCGACCGGGGTCCAGGCGAGGCCGGTGGCAACGCCGGGAATGCTGGTGCGCATCGCGATCTCGTTCTCGAACCTCGGCTGGCCGAGCAGCGACACGATGTCCTTCGGCGCGATGGTGACGTGGCTCGTGCTGCCTTCGGCGATCTGCACCGCGACGTTGCGCAGCACCTTGCCGATCTCGCGCTCCAGGTTGCGCACGCCGGCCTCGCGGGTGTAGCTGCGGATGATCAGCCGCAGCGCATCCGGATCGATCTCGACCTGCTCGGCCTTGATCCCGTTGGCCTCGAGCTGGCGCCGCACCAGATAGCGCTTGGCGATCTCGAGCTTCTCGTCCTCGGTGTAGCCGGCGAGGCTGATCAGCTCCATGCGGTCGAGCAGCGGGCCGGGGACGCCGTCGAGCATATTGGCGGTGGCGATGAACACGACGCGCGAGAGGTCGAACGGCACGCCGAGATAATTGTCGCGGAAGCTCGAGTTCTGTTCGGGGTCGAGCACCTCTAACATCGCGGCCGACGGATCGCCCTGAATGCCGCGGCCCATCTTGTCGATCTCGTCCAGCATCATGACGCAATTGCGTGCGCCGGCCTTTTTGATCGCCTGGATGATGTTGCCGGGCAGCGCGCCGATATAGGTGCGGCGGTGGCCGCGGATCTCGGCCTCGTCATGCACGCCGCCGAGCGAGACGCGGACGAACGGCCGTCCCATCGCGCGCGCGATCGATTGTCCGAGCGAGGTCTTGCCGACGCCGGGCGGGCCGAGGAAGCACAGGATCGGCGCTTTGCCGCCGGGCGCGAGCTTGCGCACCGCCAGATATTCGATGATGCGGCTCTTGATCTTCTCGAGGCCATAATGGTCCTGGTCGAGGATCTTGCGTGCCTCCGCGATGTCGATCGGCTTCTCCTCCGGCAGGCTCCAGGGCAGCTCGATCAGCCAGTCGAGATAGCTGCGCACCATGCCGGACTCGGCCGCGGCCTCCGGCATCCGCTCGTAGCGGCGCAGTTCCTTCTGCGCCTGGCTTTCGGCCTCCGGCGGCATCTTGGCATCGGCGATCGCCTTGGTCAGCTCGGCGACTTCCGCGGCCTTGCCGTCGCCTTCGCCGAGCTGGCGCTGGATCGTCGCCATCTGCTCGCGCAGGATCGCCTCGCGCTGCCGCTCGTCGAACACCGCCTTGGTCTTCTGCCCGATCTCCTGGCTCAGCCTCAGCACCTCGATGCGCTCGGCGAGGTGACGCGACACCTTGTCCATCCGCGCCACGAGGTCGATGGTTTCCAGGATGTCCTGCTTCTCCGACGGCTTGATGTCCATGTAGGAGGTCGCAAGGTCGGCGAGGGTCGCCGGCGAGGTGGTGCCCTGCAGCGCGGCGATCAACTCCTGCGGTACTTGCGGCAGCAATTGCGCGGCCTCCAGCGCCTGGCGCTGCAGATTGAGGAAGCGCGCCTCGATCTCGGGCGAGGTGGTGGTCGGCTCCGGGATCTGCAGCACGCGGGCCGCGAGGAACGGCGTGCCGGGCAGATAGTCGAGCACGCGCATGCGCTGCACGCCCTGGCAGACCAGGTGATGAGTGTCGTCGGCGCCGGTGATGTAGCGCACGATGTTGGCGACGGTGCCGACGCGGTACAGCCCGTCCGGACCGGGATCGTTGGTCTCGGGATCGCGCTGCAGCAGGATGCCGATCGGCCGCTGCTCGCGCACCGCCTGCTGGGCCGCGGCGATCGACGTCGCGCGGGCGATCGTGATCGGAATGATGACATCCGGAAACAGCACGGTGTTGCGCACCGGGACGATGATCAGCGCGTCGCTCGGGATCGGCGTCGAAGTCGATGCTGGGCTTGAAACGTCTGAGGCAGCCATGTCGAAATCCTTTAACTCGACTTTCCGAGCCGCAGGCCGACGCAACCATGCGCGGCAAAACGGCTGATGGTGTAGCGGCCGGTCGGCAGCGCGATGCGGCGCTCGAACCGGCCCTGCGGCAGCTCGAGGCGCAGGATGCGGGCGTTGCGGAGTTCAGGGGGCAGGGTGCGGCGGCCGGAGATCACCAGCGTGCCGCCGTCGAGCGCGGCCTCGACCTCGTCGGGATCGACCCCCGGCAACGCGACCAGGATCAGGATTTCATCCTCGGTCTCGATCACGTCGGTCGGCGGTTCCCAGCTCGGCTCGCTGCTTCCCGCGCGCGGGTGCAAATTGAGGAAGCTCTGGTGCAACCGCTCGGCGCGGGCGAGCGCCTCGATCGCATCCGACAGCATCCAGTTGATCTGATCCTTGGGCCGCATGGGCACCCTCCACGTCGCATTGGGAGGCGAGGTTACCGGTCTTGCCGCCGACCGTAAACCGGCCCCTCGCGCCGCCGATCGGGGATAAAATCGTCCGAAATGTCGCGATTTGCGGCATGACAGCGATGCAACGGCGCCGCTTGATCCCGGTGCGCAGGATCGGGTTGTGCGATGACAAGCCCTACAGCCAGCCTGCGCGTCGGAATTGCCAGAAGAGGGCGCCGCACACGGTCAAGATCAGGCCCATCACGGCGAAATAGCCGTACTCCCATTGCAGCTCAGGCATGTTCTTGAAGTTCATGCCATAGATGCCGGCAATCGCGGTCGGCACCGCAACAATGGCAAGCCAGGAGGCGAGTTTCTTGGAGATCGCCGTTTCCTGCGCCTGACCGACCAGCAGGCTTGCTTCAAATGCAAAGGCAAGCACCTCACGCAGCGAGTCAATCCGCTCCTGGATGGTGCGGACGTGGTCGGTGACGTCGCGGAACAGGGGACGCGTCGTGTCGCGCACCATCGGCAGGTTATCGCGCTCGAGTCTGCGGCAGACCTCCACCAGCGGTCCTACCGCGTTGCGCAGCCTCAGCAGGTCACGTCGCAGCAGATAAAGCCGCTCGATTTGAGCGCGTGTCATCGCGCTCGCCAGCACCTCCGCCTCCATCGTCTCGACCTCCTCCTGGATCGTCTCGAGCACGGGCGAGTAGTTGTCGACGATGAAATCGAGAATGGCATAGAGGATGTAGTCTTCGCCGCGAGCAAGGGCGCGCGGGCAGCTCTCACAGCGCTCGCGGACCGGCGTATAGGATGTCGAGGCGCCGTGTCGCACCGAGACGATGTATCCCTCGCCGACGAACAGATGCGTCTCGCCGAACGCGATGCTTTCGCCGTCGAGTTGCGCGGTGCGCGCCACGATAAACAACGCATCGCCATATTGTTCGATCTTCGGCCGCTGATGCGCATGATCCGCATCCTCGATCGCGAGATCGTGCAGCTGGAACTGCCGCTGCAGGCTGCTCAGCAACGTCATGTCGGGTTCATGCAGGCCGATCCAGACAACGTGATCCGGCTTGCTGCGCCAATTCGCAGCCTCGTCGATCGCGATATCGGCGACGCGTCGTCCCTCGACATAGACGCCTGCCGCGATTACGCCATCAGAGTGGACCGGCCCGGCGGTTGCGACAGTTGGCGATACGAGGTCCATGGTCTCCACCCTCGGTTATCGAACCCGCTTGACGCTATTCGTTGCCGAAAGGCTAGCACTGAACGGGTCCCGGTCAACACAGGCAGGGACGTTGCGTTCCGGATCGTGGGGATGGAGCGGCCCGAGCCGATCGCCGGTTGGCGACCCCTATACGGCTCCTATACCGCACCGCGGCGTGCCCTCTCGAATTCCTACGCCCTTCCCCGCATCTTTTGCCGCGACGCGGTGCGCTCGCGCGCGCCGCCAAACGGGAAGGTGGCACATGACCTTGCTCCATTACCACGATGCCCGGCCGCACGGTTCGGCCGGCGCCATGCCCTTGATGCTGCGGCGGACCGTCAGGCGGATCGGCCTCGTCTTCAGGACTGTTCACCGCGCGATCGCCGCCGCCAAGATCCATCGGCTGCGCAATGAGCTGCTGCTGCATCGCGGCCACGAGGATTGGGCGCGGACCCATCTCAATGTCGGCATGCTCGGCGGCGACGCCGAGAGATATCCGCGGGCGCCGGTCGTGCTCGGCGAGAAGTGGGACTACTGAGATGCACGCGGCTTCATTCCTCGGTGCCCTGCTGCGCCGCGCCGCAGGAGGGCTGCTCACATTCCTCGCCTGGATCGGCGAGGAGCCGATCAGCGGCTACCGGCCAGAGGCGCATTACATGCGCGGTCCGGGACCTGCGTGGCGGGCCAAGCATCACAGGAGCTAGGGTCCTGGTTCACGTCGCTTCACGTCGCGGCGCCAGATGATCGAGCAGGTTCATCGGGAGCGGGAAGACCACGGTCGAGGAGCGCTCGCCGGCAATGTCGTGCAGCGCCGCGAAGTAGCGCAGCTGCATCGCCTGCGGCTCCTGGGCGAGGATCCGGCCGGCCTCGACCAGCTTCTCGGCGGCCTGCTGCTCGCCCATCGCGTTGATCACCTTGGCGCGCCGCAGCCGTTCCGCCTCGGCCTGCTTGGCGATCGCCCGCACCATCGTCTCGTTGATATCGATATCCTTGATCTCGACCGCGGTGACCTTGATGCCCCAGACGTCGGTCTGCTTGTCGAGGGTCTCCTGGATATCGGCGTTGAGCCGGTCGCGTTCCGCCAGCATCTCGTCGAGCTCGTGCTTGCCGAGCACCGAGCGCAGTGTGGTTTGCGCAAGCTGGCTGGTCGCGGCCATGTAGTCGCTGACCTTGATGATGGCGCGCTCGGCATCGACGATGCGGAAGTAGAGCACGGCGTTGACCTTGACCGAAACGTTGTCGCGCGAAATCACGTCCTGAGGCGGCACCACCTGCACCACCACCCTGAGATCGACCTTCACCAGCTGCTGCACCACCGGAATCAGGATGATGAGCCCCGGGCCCTTCACCCCGGTGAAACGGCCGAGCGTGAAGATGACGCCGCGCTCGTATTCGCGCAGCACGCGCACCGCCTGGGTCAGAAAGATGACCAACAGCAGCGCGATCGCCGCATAGGTGAAATAATCAAGCATCATGCTGTGCCTCCTTCGCCGGCGGATGCCGGCGCACGCCGCACGACCAGCGTCAAATCGATGATGTTGGCGACCTCGACCGTGTCACCCGCCGTGAACGTCTCGGTGCTGCGCGCTTGCCAGCGTTCGCCGTTGGTGAAGACGTGACCCGTGGTCTCGGACCAGTCGAGCACCTCGGCCGATAGCCCGCGCATGGCTTGCGCACCGATCCGCGCCGGGCCCTTGCGCGCGCGGCGGAGCGCGCCGAGCACGACGAGAATGAGCCCGGTGAACATCGCGGCCACGATGCCGATGACCGGCCATGACAGCCGGTATCCGGGCGCCTCGATCCGAAACAGCATGGCTGCTCCAAGCACGAAGGCGACCATTCCTCCGAGGCCGATCACGACGGTCGGATTGAAGGCTTCGATTGCGAGCAGCGCGATCCCGACCAGCATCAGGGCGAAGCCGGCGTAGTTGATCGGCAGCATGTTGAGCGCGTAGAGACCGAGCAGCAGGCAGATCGTCCCGACAACCCCCGGCGCCACGGCACCGGGCGACATGAACTCGAAGATCAGGCCGTAGATGCCGACCATCAGGAGAATGAATGCGATGTTGGGGTCGGTGATGACCGCAAGCACGCGCGCGATCCAGGTGGGATCGATGGCCTCGATCGCGGCGTCCCTGGTCGCCAAGCGTTGCGTCTTGCCGCCGGGGAGCTCGATGGTCCGGCCGTCGACCTGCCTGAGCAGGTCGGCCGGATCGCGCGCGGTGAGATCAATGACGTTGGCCTGCAGCGCAGCGTTGGCGGAGAGGGTAGCGGCATCGCGCACCGCCTTCTCGGCCCAGTCGGCATTGCGGCCACGCAATTCGGCGAGGCTGCGGATGAAGGCAACGGCATCATTCGTCGCCTTCGCCGTCATGGCATCCTTGGTTTCGGACGGATGGCCGCCGTCCTTCTGGTCCTTGCCGCCCTTGTCCGGGGTGCTGCCCGGCAGCCCCGGTATCGGGCCGCCAATCTGCACCGGCGTCGCGGCGCCGATATTGGTGCCGGGCGCCATGGCCGCGAGATGGGTCGCATAGAGGATATAGGTCCCGGCGCTCGCGGCATGGGCGCCGGAGGGCGCAACATAGCCGACCACGGGAACGGGCGAGGCCAGCACGTCGGCGATGATGTCACGCATGCTGGTGCTGAGGCCGCCCGGCGTATTCAAACGCAGGATGACAATTTCGGCGTGACGCTCGGCGGCCTTGGCCAGGCCGTCCTTGACGTAGCTGGCCGCCGCCGGCCCGATTGCCCCGTCAATTGAAATGGTCAGGGCAAGATGGCTGTTGTCCGCGGCCGGACCGGGACGGATGGAGACAACCAGAGCGACCAGGATGGTCGCAACAACGAGGGCCGCCTTGAAGGTAGTGTGCACGGCAAGCACTCCCTTGCCGTGGATATGGGGCGCCGTTTCGGAACCTCAAGTTGGCGCGGTGTCACGGACCCGCATTGTGCATTGCGATGGCTTATGTCGGGTCAGCAAATCTCAATGCGCGGCTGCGAGGTACTCGTCGGCAAGCTCAGCCATCGCCTGCGAGACCTCGGCCTTTGCCGACCCGTTCAATTGCACGATCGGCAGCCGCGTCGCCGGCTGCATGAATCCCAGCAGCGCCAGCGCGAACTTCAATGCGGCGGGATGCTCGCGCTCCAGCAGAGTCGCAAGCGGCACCAGCCGCTGGTGCAACTCCCGCGCCTGATACAACCGTCCCTCGCGGAAATGCCTGTGAACGGCCACATACAGATCGGGCGCGACGTTGGTCACGGCCGAGATGCAGCCATCGCCACCGGCGGCGAGCCAGGCCAGCGAGGAGGCGTCGTCGCCGGTCAGCATCCGGAATGTCGCCGGCAGGCGCGAGCGCAGGCGCGCCAGCCGGGCAACGTCACCGCTGCCGTCGCGCAACCCCACGAAGCGGGGCGATGCGGCGAGCTCGAGCAGCGTCTCGTCGATAAGGCCCTTCACCGTGCGTGACGGAATGTCGTGCAGGATGACAGGCAGGGTGGTGGCCGCGGCGACGGCGAGGAAATGCGCCGCCGTGCCCCGTGGCATCGGTTTGTTGTAATACGGCACGACCGACATGACGGCGTCGGCGCCGGCCGCTTCCACGGCCCGGGCCAGCGTGACGGCATGATCGGTCGCATTCGATCCGGCGCCAGCGATGATGCGAACCCGCTTCCGCGCGACGCCGGCGGCGATGCCAACCAGCTGCGCGCGTTCCGCGGGCTCCAACGTCGCGCTTTCACCGGCGGTCTCGCCGACCACCAGCGCGGTGGCACCCGCCGCGATCTGGCGCTCGCACAGCCGGCCGAACGCGTCCGCGTCGATTTCGCCCCGAAGGCTGAAGGGGGTCGGAAGATCGGGGATGAAGCCCGACAGCCATGCGGCCTTGTCGGCTTTCGCAACCGCTTGCCAAGTCATGGGAGCGGCTCACGCCGCGCGGCTTGCGGGGAAGCTCGCGGTCTCGCCGCGCATATCGAGCTCGATCTCACGCGACAGCTCGACGATCATTTCGGGATGCTGGCCGTTCTCGAACAGCGCATATTTGACGGCCTGGGCGCGGTTGACGAACAGGCCGCCATAGAGGCCGTTCTGTTGCTGGGCGACCCACTGGCCGCGATGGTTGCGGCCGATGAAGACGATGCTGGACGCTGCGCTACACGAGGGAGGCTCGACGAGTTTCACGGTGGGTGTCCTTCTTTTTGTTTCTGGCGCGTTTTCCTCACGCGAACCGGCATCCGGATCGCTCGAAAACGCTTCAGTCACGGTCACGCGATCAATGTCTGATTTGCCGGATATGAAATCGAGCGCGTGCAAGCAGCGACTTCATAGGAGCGGCATAGGATTTGTGGGGTGATTTCAGAGGCGCTGGACGATACCGGTGCCGAGCGCGCACAGCGCGACGTAGGCGGTCATCTCGTCCCAGTGGTTGAGGTTCGCGGCAAACGGCATTTCGCGCCTGGCGATCCCGGCAAAGGCGCAGATCACGGCCGACATCCACAACAGCGTGACGAGGCCCTTGCCGAAGCCGACGCCGGCGAACACGGCAAAGCCGATCATGATGGCAAGCCGGAAGCCGAACCGGACCATGACCTGGACCGACTGCAGCTGCCGCGGCAGTTGTTTGGTGTCCACGGCTGCGCCGCCTTCAGCCGATATTGTCGACGAACAGCGGCTCGTACAGCGCGCGCGTGTCGCGACCGACGGTCGGCACGCTGGTTCGGCTATCGGGCGTGGAGATCCGCTGCGCCTCGACGAAGGCGCTGAGGATCGCGAGCGCAAGATCGGCATGGCGGGACTCGATCGACTGGTCGAGCCAATCCGGCAGCTCGCGTTCGCGCGACAACGCGCAGTGCCACTCGCCCTCGTCATAGACCAGACGGCGGATCTGCCATTGCGGCAGTTCCAGATCGAGCAGTGCGATCGCGGCGTCGGTCCAGGCGCCTGACTGGATCAGCCGCTCGACCCGGGCGCTCTTGCCACTCTGTCCGACCGAGGGAAAGCGCCGGCAGGTCTGGCTGATGATGTCGGCCATGAACTCGGCGGTGACGGCATAGGCGTCGCGCAGCCGTTCGCCAAGGTCGGCGGAGGTATTTTGGGATAGTACTGACATGACGTCATCCCGTCGAAGGCGCGGCCCAAGAAGGTGAAGCTCAAGGGATTGGCCGCACGTCCAAAATGGCCGGACAGCCATTTGAAAACGAGATGAGGCGAGTGATGGAGATATAGGGATTCCATAAAGATGGAACGAACCTAACTATTTTCCATCGAGAGGCGAGGCGGGTTTGATCTTGGTCAAACACACGGTCGTTTCCTGCTCGCGCAAGAAGAGAGTGCACTGGGCCTTTATAGGATTCCTATAACGTCCTTATTCACCACCTCTCGAAAACCTATGCCCCGGATGGCACCTCACCAGTATCTGGCGCGGAGCGTTTATAAGATCGCCCCGCGCCCTGTGACGCATAGGAGTCTCACATGATGGACATTCTCATGGCGGCGCTCGTGATCGGCCTGTTCGCAGCCGGCATCGGCTACGCCTACGCCTGCGAACGGCTCTAAGGGAGGCGGCGATGATCTTCGACTATTCGCTCGCCGGCCTCGTCTCGCTCGGCCTGCTGTTCTACCTCACTTACGCATTGTTGCGGCCCGAACGCTTCTAGGCGGCCCGTGATGTCAGCGCTTTGCACAATTCTGTTAGCCGACGCGATGCTGACCGGGCTGTTGGTCGGCTTGTTGGCGTCGATGCTGCGCTTCGCTCCCATTCGAAAGGTTTGACGCAATGACCGTCATCGGCTGGATTCAAATTATTCTGTTTTGCGCGATCGTTGCCGCGCTGGTCAAACCGCTCGGCTGGTACATGACCCGCGTGTTCAATGGCGAGCGCACCTTCCTGTCACCCGTGCTGCGCCCGGTCGAGCGCGGTATCTACTGGGTCGGCGGCGTCGACGAGCGGCGCGAGCAGCACTGGCTGACCTATACGGTCGCCATGCTGCTGTTCCATGTCGGCGGCTTCGCCATCATCTATGGCCTGATGCGGCTGCAGGCGGTGCTGCCGTTCAACCCGGCCGGGCAGTCGGCGGTTGCCGAGGACCTCTCCTTCAACACCGCGATCTCCTTCATCACCAACACCAACTGGCAGAACTACGGCGGCGAGAGCACGCTGTCCTATCTGGTCCAGATGGTCGGTCTGACCCATCAGAACTTCCTGTCGGCGGCGACCGGCATCGCGCTCGCGGTGGCGTTGATCCGCGGCTTCTCGCGCGCGTCGATGCGCACGATCGGCAATTTCTGGGTCGACGTCACGCGCTGTACGCTCTACGTCCTGCTGCCGATCTGCATCGTCTATGCGCTGTTCCTGGTCTGGCAGGGCATGCCGCAGACGTTCGGCGCCTATGTCGACGCCACGACGCTGGAGGGCGGCAAGCAGACCATCGCGCTCGGGCCGGTGGCCTCGCAGGTCGCGATCAAGATGCTGGGCACCAATGGCGGCGGCTTCTTCAATGCCAATGCCGCGCACCCCTTCGAAAACCCGACCGCGCTATCGAATTTAGTGCAGATGATCTCGATCTTCGCGCTCGGCGCCGCGCTGACCAACGTGTTCGGCCGCATGGTCGGCAACGAGCGCCAGGGCTGGGCGATCTTCGCCGTGATGGGCGTGCTGTTCCTTGCCGGCGTCACCGTCACCTACTGGGCGGAAGCCAACGGCACCACGGCGCTGCACGCGCTTGGTCTCACCGGCGGCAACATGGAGGGCAAGGAGGTCCGCTTCGGCATCGTCGCGTCCTCGCTGTTCGCCGTGATCACCACCGCCGCCTCCTGCGGCGCGGTCAACGCGATGCATGACAGCTTCACCGCGCTCGGCGGCATGATCCCGCTGATCAACATGCAGCTCGGCGAAATTATCGTCGGCGGCGTCGGCGCCGGCCTTTACGGCATGCTGCTGTTCGTCGTGCTGGCGATCTTCGTCGCCGGCCTGATGGTCGGCCGCACCCCGGAATATGTCGGCAAGAAGATCGAGGCCCGCGAGGTCAAGATGGCGATGCTGGCGATCCTGGTGCTGCCGCTGATGTATCTCGGCTGGACCGCGGTTGCGGTCGTCTATCCGACGGCAGTTGCCTCGATGGCCAACGCAGGACCGCATGGCTTCACCGAGGTACTCTACGCCTTCACCTCGCAGACGGGCAATAACGGCTCGGCCTTCGCGGGCCTCACCGGCAACACATTATTCTACAACCTCGCTGGTGCCTGCGCCATGTTTGTCGGCCGGTTTTTCATGATTGTCCCGGCGATGGCGATTGCGGGCTCGCTTGCGGAGAAGAAGTCCCATCCGCCGTCCGCCGGCACATTCCCGACGACGGGCGGGCTGTTTGTCGGCCTCGTTGTCGGCGTGATCCTGATCATCGGCGGCCTGACCTTCTTCCCGGCGCTGGCGCTCGGACCGATTGTCGAGCAGCTCGCCAGCAACGCCAATACCCTGTTCTGATCGAATTTGACTGGAGTGACATCCATGGAAACCATGAAACTGCAGAAGCAGGTGAAGGCGTCGACCATGCTCGACCCGAAGATCCTGGTGCCGGCGATCACGTCGGCCTTCGTCAAGCTCGATCCCCGGCTGATGGTGAAGAACCCCGTCATGTTCGTGGTCGAGGTAGTCGCGGCGCTGACATCAGTGATCTTCCTGCGCGATCTCGTCACCGGCGGCGCCAATCTCGGCTTCACCTTCCAGATCATCCTGTGGCTCTGGTTCACGGTGCTGTTCGCCAACTTCGCCGAGGCCGTCGCCGAGGGCCGCGGCAAGGCCCAGGCGGAATCGCTGAAGAAGACCCGCACCGAGAGCCAGGCCAAGCTGATGACCGGCACTGACCGGACCTATCGCATGGTGCCCGGCACCTCGTTGAAGGTCGGCGACATCGTGCTCGTCGAGGCCGGCGACAACATCCCGTCCGACGGCGAGGTAATCGAAGGTGTGGCCTCGGTCAACGAAGCCGCGATCACGGGTGAATCCGCGCCTGTGATCCGCGAGTCCGGCGGCGATCGTTCCGCGGTCACCGGTGGCACCCAGGTGCTGTCGGACTGGATCCGCGTCCGCATCACCGCGGCCCAGGGATCGACCTTCATCGACCGCATGATCAAGCTGGTGGAGGGCGCCGAGCGGCAGAAGACGCCGAACGAGATTGCGCTCAACATCCTGCTGGCAGGCCTCACCATCATCTTCGTGTTCGCCACGGTGACGATCCCGAGCTATGCGGCCTATGCCGGCGGCTCGATCTCGGTCGTGGTGCTGGTGGCGCTGTTTGTGACGCTGATCCCGACCACGATCGGCGCGCTATTGTCGGCGATCGGCATCGCCGGCATGGACCGCCTGGTGCGCTTCAACGTGCTGGCGATGTCCGGCCGCGCGGTGGAAGCCGCCGGCGACGTCGATACGCTGCTGCTGGACAAGACCGGCACCATCACGCTCGGCAACCGCCAGGCGACCGCGTTCCGGCCGATTCGCGGCGTTTCCGAGCAGGAATTGGCGGACGCGGCGCAACTCGCCTCGCTCGCCGATGAGACGCCTGAGGGCCGTTCGATCGTGGTGCTCGCAAAGGAGAAATACGGCATCCGCGGTCGCGAGATGCATGAGCTCGCCGCAACCTTCGTGCCGTTCACGGCGCAAACCCGCATGAGCGGCATCGATGCCGGCTCGTCGTCGGTCCGCAAGGGCGCGGTGGACGCGATCCTAAGTTATGTCGAAGGCGGTGAGCCCCGCACCGTTGCCTCCGGCAACGTCGTCCGCTCGATCCAGACGACGATGGGCGCCGAAGCACGCGAGATCCAGTCGAGCGCCGACGAGATCGCCAAGGCCGGCGGCACGCCGCTGGCGGTGGCCAAGGACGGCAAACTGCTCGGCGTCGTGCATCTCAAGGATATCGTCAAGGGCGGCATCCGCGAGCGCTTCGCCGAGCTGCGCCGCATGGGTATCCGCACCGTGATGATCACCGGCGACAACCCGATGACCGCGGCCGCGATCGCGGCCGAGGCCGGCGTCGACGACTTCCTTGCGCAGGCGACACCCGAGGACAAGCTCAAGCTGATCCGCGACGAGCAGTCCAAGGGCAAACTGGTCGCAATGTGCGGCGACGGCACCAACGATGCGCCCGCGCTCGCGCAAGCCGACGTCGGCGTCGCCATGAACACCGGCACGCAGGCGGCCCGCGAGGCCGGCAACATGGTCGACCTCGATTCCAACCCGACCAAGCTGATCGAGGTGGTCGAGATCGGCAAGCAGCTGCTGATGACCCGCGGTGCGCTGACCACGTTCTCGATCGCCAACGACGTCGCGAAGTATTTTGCGATCATCCCGGCGATGTTCCTCGCGTTCTATCCGCAGCTCCAGGTGCTGAACGTCATGCACCTGGCAAGCCCGCAGAGCGCGATCCTGTCGGCGATCATCTTCAACGCGCTGATCATCATCGCGCTGATCCCGCTGGCGCTGAAGGGGGTCAAGTATCGCGCGGTCGGTGCCGGCGCGCTGCTCAGCCGCAACCTGATGATCTACGGCTTGGGCGGCATCATCATCCCGTTCATCGGCATCAAGGCGATCGACCTCATCGTCGCCGCCTTGGGCCTGGCTTAAGGAGCCGCAATCATGTTGAGAGAAATCCGCCCCGCCATCCTCGTGCTGGTCCTGCTGACCGCGATCACCGGCCTTGCCTATCCGCTCGCCATCACCGGGATCGCCGACGTCGTCTTTCCGCGGCAGGCGCAAGGCAGCCTGATCGAGCAGGACGGCAGGGTGATCGGCTCCGCCCTGATCGGGCAGGAGTTCAAGGAGGATAAGTACTTCCACGGCCGGCCGTCGGCGACGGTCGCGCCCGATCCGAACGATTCCTCCAAGACCGTGCCGGCGCCCTACAACGCGGCCAATTCCGGCGGCTCCAACCTCGGCCCGACCAGCAAGGCGCTCAACGACCGGGTCAAGGAGGACGTCGAGAAGCTGAAGGCGGAGAATCCGACCGCCAGCGTACCGGTCGATCTCGTGACCACGTCGGCCAGCGGGCTCGATCCGGACATCTCGCCGGACGCCGCACTGTTCCAGGTGCCGCGGGTCGCCAAGGCGCGGAGCATGTCCGAGGACGCGGTGCGCCAGCTGGTGACGCAGAATACCCAAGGCCGCTTCGCCGGCGTGCTCGGTGAGCCCCGCGTTAACGTTCTTGCGCTCAACCTGGCGCTTGACGCGGCAAAGCCGAAATAGGGGAGTAGGCCCGCTCTCGCAGGATGACTATATTGCGGTATGGCCAATCAGCGTGACCCCGAAAAAAGACCCTCGCCGGACGCGCTGCTGGAGGCGGCGCGCCGGGAGACCGATCGGTCGGGGCGGCTGAAGATCTTCATCGGCGCCGCTCCCGGCGTCGGCAAGACCTACGAGATGCTCACGAGCGCCCACGCCCGCCTCAGGGCGGGCGTCGACGTCGTGGTCGGCGTCGTCGAAACCCACGGCCGGGCGGAGACCGAGGCGCTGCTGAAGGGGCTCGAGGTGATACCGCGGAAGCGGCTGGCCTATCGCGACCAGACTCTCGAGGAGATGGATCTCGACGCCCTGATCGCGCGGCGGCCACAACTCGCGCTGGTCGACGAGCTCGCCCATACCAACGCGCCGGGCAGCCGGCATCCCAAGCGCTATCTCGACGTCGAGGAACTGCTGTCGCACGGCATCGACGTCTACACCGCGATCAACATCCAGCACATCGAGAGCCTCAACGACGTCGTCGCGCAAATCACCCATGTGCGGGTGCGCGAGACCGTCCCCGACTCGGTGGTCGATCGTGCCGATGCGATCGAGCTGATCGACCTCACGCCCGACGACCTGATCCAGCGGCTGAAGGAGGGCAAGGTCTACGTGCCCAAGCAGGCCGAGCGGGCGCTGGAGCACTATTTCTCGCCCGGCAATCTGACCGCGCTGCGCGAGCTGGCGCTGCGCCGCACCGCCGAGCGGGTCGACGAGCAGCTGCTCACCCACATGCAGGCCAATGCCATCCAGGGGCCCTGGGCCGCTGGCGAGCGCATCCTGGTGTGTCTCAGCGAGGATCCGCGCGCGGCCGGCCTCGTGCGCTACACCAAGCGGCTGGCCGACCGGCTGCACGCGCAATGGACCGCGGTCAGCATCGAGACGCGGCGCAGCCTGCAACTTTCCGACGAGCAGCGCGACCGGCTGGCCGACACCATGCGGCTCGCGGAATCGCTCGGCGGCGAGGCGCTGACGCTTCCCGGCGTCGGCCGCCGCATCGCCGACGACGTCATCAATTTCGCCCAGGCCAACAACGTCACCCAGATCATCATCGGCAAGTCGACGCGCTCGCGCTGGTTCGAGCTGACGCATGGATCCGTGGTGCACGATCTGGTGCGCCGTGCCGGCAATATCAGCGTCAACGTGATCGCCGGCGACGAGCTGCCGGTCGGCAAGGCGGCGGTGCAGACCGCGCAGCGGCAGGAGCCGTTCAATCCGCGGCCCTATCTGATGGCGCTGCTGCTGGCGGCGCTCGGGCTCGTCGCGGCCAAGCTGATCCAGCCGTTCTTCGGCATCGAGAATGTCGACCTCGTCTTCCTGACCGCCGTGGTCGGCGCCGCGGCGCGCTACGGCCTCGGGCCGTCGCTGCTGGCGAGCGTCGCGGCCTCGCTGTGCTACAATTTCTTCTTCCTGCCGCCGGTCTATACCTTCACCATCACCGACCCGACCAATGTCGCGGCGTTCTTCTTCTTCATGCTGATCGCGCTTCTGGTCTCCAACGTCGCGGCGCGGGTGCGCACGCAGGCCGACACCGCGATCAGCCGGGTCCGCACCACCGAATCGCTCTACGCCTTCAGCCGCAAGCTCGCCGGCACCGCGACGCTGGACGACGTGCTGTGGGCGACCGCCTACCAGACCGCGCTGATGCTCAAGGTGCGCGTCGTGCTGCTGCTGCCGGAGGACGGCATGCTGACCGTCAAGAGCGGCTATCCGCCGGAGGATCAGCTCGACCAGGCCGATCTCGCCGCCGCCAACTGGGCCTGGGGCAACGATCGCCCGGCCGGCCGCGGCTCCGACACGCTGCCGGGGGGGAAACGGCTGTTCCTGCCGATGCGCACCGGCCGCGGTCCGATCGGGGTGATCGGCATCGACGACGACCGCACCGGGCCCTTGCTGACGCCGGACCAGCGCCGGCTGCTCGACGCGCTGGTCGACCAGGGCGCGCTGGCGATCGAGCGCGTGCTGCTGGTCGAGGACATGGACCGCGTCAAGCGCACGGTGGAATCCGACCGGCTGCGCGGCGCGCTCCTGACCTCGATCTCGCACGACCTCAAGACGCCGCTGGCCTCGGTGCTCGGCTCGGCCTCGACGCTGCGCGATCTCGGCGCCAACCTGAGCGATGCCCAGAAGCACGATCTGCTCGCAACCGTGATCGACGAGTCCGAACGGTTGAATCGCTTTATCGCCAATCTGCTCGACATGACCAAGCTGGAATCCGGCGCGATCGTGCCGAACACGGCGCGGCACGATGTCGGCGAGATCGTCGGCAGCGCGCTGCGCCGGGCGAGCAAGATCCTGGTGCATCACCGGGTGTCGCTGGAGCTCGCGGCCGACCTGCCGATGCTGGGGCTCGACGCCGTGCTGTTCGAGCAGGTGCTGTTCAACCTGCTCGACAACGCCGCCAAATACGCCCCGTCGGACACCACGATCTCGATCCGCGGCGCCCGCGATCGCGACGCGATCGCGCTGCAGATCCTCGACGAAGGCAACGGGATTCCCGCGGCCGAGCTCGAAAGTGTGTTCGACAAATTCTATCGCGCCGAGAAGGGCGACCATGTCCGCCCCGGCACCGGCCTCGGGCTCGCGATCTCGCGCGGCTTCGTCGAGGCGATGCACGGCACGATCGCGGCAGCCAACCGCGCCGACCGCAGCGGCGCCGTCATCACCATCCGCCTGCCGATCCCCGCCGATACCAACGCGCTGGACACTGCTGCATGAACGCCACGCCGATCAAGGTCCTGGTCATCGACGACGAACCGCCGATCCGCAAGCTGCTGCGGATGGGGCTGAGCACGCAGGGCTACGACATTCTCGAAGCCTCCAACGGCAAGATCGCGCTGGAGATGCTGGCCGAGGGGCCGGCGCTGATCATCCTCGACCTCGGCTTACCCGACATCCAGGGCCACGATCTCCTGCGCATGATCCGCGGCCGCAACGAGAGCGTGCCGATCGTGGTGCTGTCGAGCCGCGGCGACGAGGCCGGCAAGGTGCAGGCGCTCGACCTCGGTGCCGACGACTATCTGACCAAGCCGTTCGGCATGGACGAATTGCTGGCGCGGCTGCGCGCGGCGCTGCGCCACCAGCTGCAGGTGCAGGGCGAGCGGCCGGTGTTCCGCTCCGGCGATCTCTCGGTCGACCTGGTGCGCCGGATCGTCAAGGTCGGCGACAGGGAGATCAAGCTGTCGCCGAAGGAATATGACCTGTTGCGCGTGCTGGTCCAGCATGCCGGCAAGGTGCTGACTCACCGCTTCCTCTTGAAGGAATTGTGGGACGAGCTGACCGACGCGCAATATCTGCGGGTCTATGTGCGCCAGCTTCGCCAGAAGATCGAGGCGGACCCGGAGCGTCCGCAATTCGTGCTGACCGAGACCGGCATCGGCTATCGGCTACGCGCGGCGGACTAGCTTCGGAACTTTCGCTCCCATCGAGGCTTGTTTTCCGTTACCGGGAGAGAAGCCATGGCAAGAAAATACTCGCGGAAGGCATCAAGCGATGTCGAGCGTGTGATGAAGAAGCGCAAGGCCGGGACGCTGCGCAGCGGCCGCTCCAAGAAGAAGGTGAAGAGCCGCAAGCAGGCAATCGCGATCGGCCTGTCCGAGGCGCGCGCCAAGGGCCGCAAGGTGCCGAAGAAATCGTCCAAGAAGGCCGCGAAGAAGCGCAAGACGGCCAAGAAGCGCAAGACTGCGAAGAAGCGGTAGGCGCGCTTGCTGCCTACCTCTGTCATGGCCGGGCTTGACCCCCGGCCATCGACGTATTTCTCGCCAACTGGATGGATGCCCGGGTCAAGCCCGGGCATGACGAGGGGAGGATGGATCAACTAGCCTTCCGCGACCGCGCACTGGACCGGTGCGCCTTCTTGGCGGCACGGCGGTGCGAGGTCGGGCGGCGTGCGGAAGAGCCGGCTCGCCTTGCACCGCGCTTTCCGCCTTTGAGGCTCTGCTGCAGCGCGTCCATCAGGCTCACGACGTTGCTTGGCTTCTCCTCGCGCTCGGCGGCCCTGATCGGCTTGCCGGCCGCCTTGCGGCGGACCAGGGCCTTCAGCGCGGTCTCATACTCGTCCTTGAATTTCGACGGGTCGAAATGAGCGGCCTTGCTGTCAAGGATATGGCCGGCGAGCTCGATCATGTCTTTCGTGACCTTCGGGCTCTTGATGTCGTCGAAATAATCGTCGGCGTCGCGCAGCTCGTAGGGATAGCGCAAGGTGGTGCCGAGCATGCCCTTGTCGAGCGGCTCGATCGCGATCACATGCTCGCGGTTGGTCAGCACGATCCGCGCCAGCGCGACGCGGTCCTGATCCTTCATGGCATCGCGGATCACCGCGAACGCGTCGACGCCGGCCTTGCCGTCGGGCCTGATGTAATAGGGGTGGTCGAGATAGCGCTTGTCGATCTCGCCCTCGGGCACGAAGCTGTCGATGTCGATGGTATGGTTGCTCTCGATCTGGACCGCCTCGAGCTCATCCTTCTCGATCTCGACATATTTGCCCTTGCTGACCTCGTAGCCGCGGCCCTTCTGATCGCCCTCGACAACGTCGCCGGTCTCGGTATCGACCATCTGCTGCTTCAGCCGGTTGCCGGTCTCCCGGTTGATCATGTGGAAGCGGGTCTTCTCGACCGCGGTCGAGGCCGGGTAGAGCGCCACCGGGCATGACACCAGCGAGAGCTTGAGCGTGCCTTTCCAGTAGGCGCGGGGAGCGGCCATGATCGCCTCCAAACAGCTTGAGTTTGGAACTTGAACGGATACCGTGGGTTTTGGTTCCCAATGGCCGCACGGAGGCGGCGGCCGTCGTTTGCGCCGGGGTTTGCCGAGGTTTGTTGTGTCGCTGAGAAACCTGTCCACCTATCGCAAGAAGCGTGACTTCGAGAAGACCAGCGAGCCGTCGGGCGACGTCAAGGTCGCACCCAGCAAGCAGCGGCGCTTCGTCATCCAGAAGCACGACGCGACGCGGCTGCATTACGATCTGCGGCTCGAATTCGACGGCGTCTTCAAGTCCTGGGCGGTGACGCGCGGGCCGTCGCTCGATCCGCATGACAAGCGGCTGGCGGTGGAGGTCGAGGATCATCCGCTCGACTATGGCGATTTCGAGGGCACCATTCCCGAAGGCCAGTATGGCGGCGGCACGGTGCAGCTGTGGGATCGCGGGACCTGGGAATCGGACGATCCCGAGCGCGGCTTCAGGAAGGGCGACCTGAAGTTCACGCTCGAGGGCGACAAGCTGCACGGCAGCTGGGTGCTGGTGCGGATGAAGGGCGACCGCTTTGGCGGCAAGCGCACCAACTGGCTCCTGATCAAGCACCGCGACGAATTTGCCGTTGACGGCAACGGCGAGCAGATCCTCAACGAGGACCGTTCGGTCGCCTCCGGACGCTCGATGGCGCAGATCGCGGCCGGCAAGGGCCGGGCGCCGAAGCCGTTCATGCTGGCCAAGGGCAACGGCAAGGCCAAAGCGGACGCGGTCTGGCAGTCCAACCATGGCATGGCTGCGGACGCGCGCGCCAGGACCAAGGCGCCGGCGCCCAAGGAGCGGCTGAAAGTGGCGCGGCAGGCGAAACCAAAACAGATGGCGGAGATGCCCGATTTCGTCGCGCCGCAGCTCTGCGCCGCGGTCGAGTCTCCGCCCAATGGCACGGGCTGGTGCCACGAGATCAAGTTCGACGGCTATCGCGTGCAGCTCCGCGTCGAAGACGGCGAGGCCGTGCTGAAGACGCGCAAAGGGCTCGACTGGTCCGCCAAGTTCGACGCGATCGTGAAGGAGGCGGAGAAGCTGCCCGACGTGCTGATCGATGGCGAGATCGTCGCGCTCGACAAGAACGGCACGCCGCATTTTTCGACGCTGCAGGCCGCGCTCTCCGACGGCAAGACGGATCGGCTGATCTTCTACGCATTCGACCTGCTGTTCGCCGGCACCGAGGACCTTCGCCCGCTGCCGCTCGCCGAGCGCAAGACGCGGCTGAAGCAATTGCTCGCGGCGCGCAAGGGCAAGAACCTCCTGATCCGCTATGTCGAACATTTCGAGGAGCGTGGCGAGGCGGTGCTGGAATCCGCGCGCAAGCTCGGCCTCGAAGGCATCGTCTCCAAGCGGCTCGGCGGTGCCTACCGTTCCAGCCGCTCCGACGACTGGACCAAGGCAAAGATCCGCGCCGGCCATGAGGTGGTGCTCGGCGGCTGGAAGACCACCAACGGCAAATTCCGCTCGCTGATGGCGGGCATCTATCGCGGCGATCATCTGGCATTTGTCGGCATCGTCGGCACCGGCTTCGGCCAGGACACGGTCCGCCGCATCATGCCGGCGCTGAAGGCGGCGGAGGCGGACGAGAGCCCGTTCGGCGGCAAGGACGCGCCGAAGAAGACCCGCGACGTGCACTGGCTGAAGCCGGAGCTGGTCGCCGAGATCGAATTCGCCGGCTGGACCGACGCCGGCAATATCCGCCAGGCCGCCTTCAAGGGCCTGCGCCAGGACAAGCCGGCGCATGAAGTCGAGGCCGAGCGGCCGGTTGTAACCAAAGTGGTGAAGCCGATGGCAAAGGGCGTGGCGAAGAAGGGCGTCAGGAAAGCGTCCAGCGAGGTGATGGGTGTCGTCATCTCGCACCCGGACAAGGCGCTGTGGCCTGATGCGGGCGATGGCGAGCCGGTCACCAAGCTCGACCTCGCCAACTATTTCGAAGCGGTCGGCGAATGGATGATTTCCTACCTCAAGGGCCGACCGTGCTCGATCGTGCGCGCCCCCGACGGCATCAAGGGCGAGACCTTCTTCCAGCGTCATGCGATGGCCGGCACATCGAAACTCCTCAAGCTCGCGAAGGTCTCGGGCGACCGCAAACCCTATTTGCAGATCGACCAGATCGAGGGCTTGGCGGCGGTCGCGCAGCTCGGCGGCCTCGAGCTGCATCCCTGGAATTGCGCGCCCGATGCCTATGACACGCCGGGCCGGCTGGTGTTCGATCTCGATCCCGCGCCCGATGTCGCATTCACCGACGTGATCGACGCCGCCAAGGACATGCGGCAACGGCTGACCGCGGTCGGCCTCGAGAGCTTCTGCAAGACCACCGGCGGCAAGGGTCTGCACGTCGTCACACCGCTGCTCGCAGGCAGCAGAGACAAGGTGACGTGGAAGGAGGCCAAGGCGTTCGCGCAGGCAGTCTGCCAGTGGATGGCCCAGGACGATCCCGAGCGCTATCTGATCAACATGTCCAAGGCCAAGCGCACGGGAAAGATCTTCCTGGACTATTTGCGCAACGACAGGATGTCGACGGCGGTCGCGGCGTTGTCGCCGCGGGCGCGTCCGGGAGCGACGGTGTCGATGCCGCTGACCTGGCCGCAGCTGCGCGGTGATCTCGATCCGAAGAAATTCACGCTACGCACCGTGCCGGCCTTGCTCGCCAAGACGAAAGCCTGGGATGGCTACGAGGACGCGGCGTCGTCGATCAAGTCGGCGATGAGGAAGCTCGCGGCGCAGTAGAAACTGTTGGGCAAGCTCGTGCCGCCGGTTTGGTTCGTCATACCCCGCGGAAGCGGGGTATCCAGTACGCCGCGGCCTATCGGTTCAATCGCAAGCGTCTCCGGAATACTGGATCACCCGCTTTCGCGGGTGATGACAGTCGTTGATGTGGATCGGGTACAGTGCCGCCACGCGCTACAATCGTCCCATCAGGAGCAGGATCAGCAGGATCACGATGACCAGACCGAGCCCGCCGCCGCCGTAATAACCGGTGCCGTAAAACGGTCCGCCGCCGATGCCGCTGAAGCCACCAAGCAGCGCAATGACGAGAATGATGAGAATGATCGTTCCAATTGACATCTAGCGTCTCCTCAGCCCCGCGGGCTCGTCTCGTTTCTGCCCTTCGGGAAGGAAAACAACCCGTGACTGTGAAGGTTCCGGAGTTGGCGGTGCGATAAAACTGTGTGGTTCTTCCGTTTGCCTTGGAACAGAACTACATCAACGAAATCCACAGAGGAGTGCATCGCAATGTCGGCGCCGCTGATCGTTTCGATACCCCATAGCCTCGGCCGCGACGAGGCGATGCGCCGCTTGAAAACGGGCCTGTCGCGCGCGACGGCGAACCTGCCGGTGCTGAGCGTCGACGAGGTGCGCTGGGACGATAACCGCATGAGCTTTCGCGTCCGCGCGCTGGGGCAGGTCGCGGCCGGGCATGTCGATGTCGAGGATGCCCATGTGCGCGTCGAGGTGACGCTGCCGTGGCTGCTGCAACGGTTCGCCGAGGTCGCGCAGGCGGCGATCCAGAAGCGCGGGAAATTGCTGCTGACCAAGCGATGACGCAGGACGCTAAAGCATGATCCGGAAAAGTGTGAAGCGGTTTTCTGAAAAGATCATGCTCAAAGCAGCTAAAGCGCGATGAGGATTCAACCCAATCTCATCGCGCCTTAGGCGTGCGAGCGCGCTCGCCTCGAGGTTGGCTTCGACGCCGTTGCGGCCTTGGCCTTTAGCACCGCGACCGGAAGATTGGCGAACAGCGCCGGGAGCTGAATCCTGGTGGCTCCATCCGGGAGTGCATACCCCGTCACGTCGATCTCACCCTCAAAAGCTTCGGGGCGCGGCCAGTTGCGGCCGCCCTGCGTAAACGGGGCGAATGATCTTGCCACCGCAACGATGGCCGCCTCGCGGCCATGGCGCCGCGCGAAGGCAATGACGTGATCGCGGTGCGGGCCGCTGACCGCGAGCGGCACATAGTCGCCGCTGGTGAACACATCGGCCATCTCGTTACGGAGCCGTAGCAGATGCCGCGTCCATGCGAATTTGAGACGGCCGTCGCGCCAGTTTTGCGCCAGTGCGTCCCAATCCGGCGTGTCCAGTGCGGCGAGCATTCCCGCCCGTTCGGCGAAGTCGACCGGGCGGCGGTTGTCCGGATCGACCAGCGAAAGATCCCAGCGTTCGGTGCCCTGGTAGAAATCCGGCACGCCCGGCATGGTTGCCTTCAGCGTGATCTGGCTGAGCGAATTCAGCGCGCCGATCAACGCCGTGCGCTGCGCTAGCGTCCCCAGCGCATCGAGGAACTCTGGCGAGGTCTTGCGATCAAGGATTCGCTCGATAAAGGCTTTTACGCCGGCCTCGTAAGGCTGGTGCGGATTGAGCCAGCTGGTTTCCTGCTTGCCCTCGCGCGCCGCCTTCAACGCGTAGGCCTGGATGCGACCGACGAGCGACGCATCATCGGGATCCCAGGCGCCGAGCAGGGCCTGATACAGCATGTATTCGAACGTCGCCGACGGCGCGCGCATCTCGCCGTCGAGCACGAGGTGCGGCGCATTCAGCACCTTCCAGCGCGCCACCGCGCTGGTCCATTCGCCGGGGATCTCCGCAACCGCCATGATGCGGGCGCGGGCGTCCTCGCCGCGCTTGGTGTCGTGGGTCGCGGTCGCCGTCATGCCGTGCGGCCATTCGCGGGCGCGGGCCTGCATCATGGCGTGGAAGGTCTCGGGCGCGATCGCGCTCGCCGCCGGATCGCCGCCAACCTCGTTGAGCGCGAGCAGCCGGTGATAGCGGTAGAAGGCGGTATCCTCCAGCGACTTCGCCATCATCGGCCCGGTGAATTGCTGCACCTTCAGCGCGAAGCGTCGGACCCGCGGCGCGCCATGCGGCGGCCGGCCGGGCTGCAAAAGGTCCATGGTCAAGGCATCGCGCAGGAAATCAAAGATACCCTCGTCGGCGGCGAACCAATCGGCGCGGGCGCGCTCGATGGTCTCGCTGATCAGCGCGCGGTCATGCCCGGCTGGTCCCGAGGCGGTGAGATAGGTGCGATAGACCGGAAAGTGCAGCACATAGAGCTCGAGCGCCTGCCGCAGACTGTCGCCGGAGAAGTCGCGGGTCGAGTAGTGTCCGCTGGCAATGCGCGCGAGCAGCCGCGCCAGCACGGTGAATTCGCTGGTGAGCAGCGTCTCCAGCACGCGCTGCTTGGCCTCGCGCAACACCGGCGTCAGGTTCGGCGACTGGTTGCTGATCTGGCGCCAGATCTCGTTGAGCGGATCGAGGCCGCGACCGTCGACCAGTGCCTGACTGATCGTGTTCATCCATTCATAGCCGGTGGTCCCGTGAACGCCGCTGAATCTCGGCAGCTTCTCGTCCTCGCCGAGGATCTTCTCGATTACCATGTAGAACGGTCTGGCCTTCGCGCCCTGCGCGGAGCGGATCAGGCGGCGCAGCCGCTGGAAGTACTGCGCGGGATCGCGCAGGCCGTCGATATGGTCGAGCCGCAAGCCCTGCAGCCGGTCCTCGGCGATCAGCCGCTTCACAAGGCTATGGCTCGCCTCGAAGGTGGCGGCGTCCTCGACCCTGAGGCCGGCCAGCGTGTTGACGTCGAAGAAGCGGCGATAGTTGATGTCGCTGGACGCCAGCCGCCAGTGGCCGAGCTTGTAGTGCTGGCGTTCCAGCAAATGATGCAGCGCCAGCGTCTGGGTCGGCCGGTCCTCGCCAGCGCGATAGGCATCGAGGCCGCGTGCGATGATGTCGGCGCCGCCCTCGATCGCCTTCATCGCCGCCTTCAGCGCCGGCGCCTCGAAGCGGTTGGGGTGACGCAGCCCTCTGTATTGCGCGGCGAGATCGAGCATCGCGCGTCCGGCGGTGCTCTGTTCGGCGGCGGCCTCGCGGACGATGGTGCGCAGCACCTCGCCATAGCGCTCCGGCGCGATCGGCAGGCGGTGCTCGAAATACCAGGCCGAGAAGCTGCCTTCGTTCGTGTCATAGCGCAGCTCGATGTTGCCGCGCTCCAGCGCCTGGCCGTAGGACGAGCCGAGGATCGGCAGCAGCACGCCGCCGCGCGCGCGATAGGGCAGCTGGTCCCAGTCGATGTCGAAGGAGACCGCGTGCGGCGACACCGGTCCCCATTCCAGCACGTCGAGCCACCATGGATTATCGGCGAAGTGAACGCCGACATGGTTCGGCACGAAATCCAGGATCAGGCCGAGATCATGGCGCTTCAATGCGTCGCTCAGCCGCGCAAAACCATCCTCGCCACCAAGTTCCGGGTTGAATTTGGTGTGGTCGACGACGTCATAGCCGTGGGTCGAGCCCTTGCGCGCCTTCATGAAGGGCGACGCATAGACATGGCTGATGCCGAGCGCCTTCAGATACGGCGCCACGCCGGCGGCGGCATCGAAGTCGAAATCGGCAGTGAGTTGCAGACGGTAAGTTGCGATCGGGATCGCCGAAGGCATTGTGCTATCCGATGTGCCAGCGCACCGCCCAGCCGGGGAGGTCGCTCGACAACGCGCCGCCCCAGATCGCAGTTCCCTTCGGCTCCGGTCCATCGGCGATGTCGCGATCGGACAAATTGGCGGTCAGCCGCAGCGTGCCGCCGTCGCCCATCTGCCAATGTGCCGTCAACAGGTCGCCTGCTACGACGGCATCGCCGAAGCGACACCCTCTGAGCCGGGGCATGATCTCCTGCCGGCGTACGGCGAGCAGGTCGCGCACCAGCGCAAGCCGTGCGCGCGCCGGATCATGGCCAAGCGCCGCCCAGTCCAGCACGGCCGACCGCACCGTTTCGTCGGCGAGCGGGTCGGGAATGTCGTCGCCATATTTGGCATAGGCCCAGGCGAACTCCTTGCGCCGTCCGGCGCGGACAGCATTGGCGAGAGCGCCTTTGAAATCGCAGAAGAACGGGAAGGGCGTCGTCGCGCCCCATTCCTCGCCCATGAACAGCATCGGCGTGGTCGGCGCGATCAGCGTCACCGCCAGCGCCGCCGCGACCGCCTGTGGCTTTGCAATGCTGACCAGACGATCGCCGAGCGGCCGGTTGCCGATCTGGTCGTGGTTCTGCAGGAAGTTGATGAAGCAGGTCGGCGACAGTGCGCCGCTTGGCTCGCCGCGGGCCTTGCCGCCCCAGAACTCCGAGATTTCGCCCTGGTAGATGTAACCGGACGACAGCGCGCGTGCGAGGTCCTGCTTCGGCGCCCGGTAGTCGCCATAATAGCCCTGCGTCTCGCCGGTCAGCAGCACGTGCCAGGCGTGATGATAGTCGTCGTTCCACTGGCCGCGGAATTTGCCGTGCGGCGGATCCTCGGTGGCATCGAGCAGGCTTGCAATGTTGTCGCCGTTCTCGAGCACGAGGTTGATGTCGCGGCCGGTCTCGGTGGCGAGCTTGCCGGCGGCCCTGCTGAAATCATGGAGCACGGAGATCTCGCCGGCCTCGACGATGGTGTTGACCGCATCGAAGCGCAGCCCGTCGAACCGATAGTCGCGCAGCCAGCTCACGACGCTGCCGATCGCAAACGCGCGCACCTCGGGCACGCGATAATCGATCGCGCTGCCCCAGGGTGTGTGCGCTTCACTGAAGAAGGCGCGCGCATAGCGGCCGAGATAGTTCCCCTCGGGGCCGAAATGGTTGTAGACCACGTCGAGCATCACCATCAGCCCGCGCAGATGCGCTTCGTCGATCAGGGTCTTGAGGTCCTCGGGGCGGCCATAGGCGCTGTCGGGCGCGTACCACAGCACCCCGTCATAGCCCCAGTTGCGCTTGCCTGCGAAATCCGCCAGCGGCATCAGCTCGAGCGCGGTGATGCCGGTCGCCACGAGATGATCGAGTTTGTCGATCATGGCGCGATAGGTGCCCTCCGGCGTGAAGGTGCCGACATGGGCTTCGAGAACGACGGCCTCGTGCCAGGGGCGGCCGCGCCACTCGGTGGCGCGCCATTTGAAGGCGGCGTGATCGATCACCTCGCTCGGGCCGAACACGTCGTCCGGCTGGAACGCGGAGGCGGGATCCGGCACATCGACCTCGTCATCGATGCGGAATTTGTAACGCGTGCCGGCGCGCGCGCCCGGGATCTCGGCGACGTACCAGCCGGCTGCATCGCGCGTGAGCCGATGCGGTTTGTCGAGCAGGAGGTCGACGCGCTTGGCCGCCGGCGCCCACAGCCGGAAGCGCGTGCCGTCAGGTGTCAGCTCGGCGCCGAAATGTTGTCTATTCATGTGGAGCCTGCAAATGCCAGCACCGAGCGCGGGGGTGCCGTGGTATCGGCGCCGGATGCGAATTGCTCAGCCGTTTGCTCCGCCTTGGTCGTGTTCAGGACCTGCTGCCAGCTCTTGTATTCCGCCATCCTCGGCATCCTGAACACGATCTCCTGCGGTGCGGCATTGAGAACGATAAAGATCGGCGCCTGTCCTGGTTCCATCGGCCCCAGCACATAGGCGAGGAATCGGCTCTCGGGGAATTTCCAGTCGGATTCCTTCATCTCTTCCGCCGCGGGCGTCAGCCAGAGCACGCCGTAGCTGCCGTCGGTGCGGCGCCCGTCGAGCCAGCGCTGGCAGCGGATCTGGCCGAAGCGCTGGCGCAGCGCGGTGAGGTGGCCGATGAAATCGATGGCGTCGTCGTCCGTGCCGAGGTTTTCCCAGCCGATCCAGCCGGTCTCGTTGTCCTGGCAATAGGCGTTGTTGTTGCCGCCTTGCGTGTTCGCGATCTCGTCGCCGGCGAGGATCAAGGGCGTGCCCTGTGCGAGCAGCAGGCAGGCCAGCGCATTCTTCCTGAGCTGGCGGCGCAGCGCGATGATGGCAGGATCGTCGGTCGGGCCCTCATGGCCGCAATTGTTGCTGTGATTGTCGTTGGAGCCGTCGCGATTGTCCTCGCCGTTGGCCTCGTTGTGTTTCTCGTTGTAGCTGAAGAGATCGGCGAGCGTGAAGCCGTCATGCACCGTGATGTGGTTGACGCTGGCGCGGGTCGCGCGGTTGTCGTGGTGAAACAGATCCGAGGACGCGGTCATCCGGCCCGAGATGTCGCCGATCAGGCTGCCTTCGCCGCTCCAGTAGCGCCGCATCGCGCTGCGATAGCGGTCATTCCATTCCGACCATTGCGATGGAAACGCGCCGACCTGGTAGCCGCCAAGACCGAGGTCCCAGGGCTCGGCGACCATCTTGGCGGTCGCCAGCACCGGGTCCTGGCGGATCGCGGTGAGGAAGGGGTGGTTGCGATCGAACCCGTTCGGCCCGCGCGCCAGGGTGGTGGCGAGATCGAAACGGAAGCCGTCGACATGGCAGACCTCGACCCAGTAGCGCAGCGAATCCATCACCATCTGCAGCACGCGCGGATGGGTGAGGTTGACCGAGCTGCCGCAGCCGGTGAAGTCGTCGTAGAAGCGCGGGTTCTCGCGGTTCAGCCAGTAATAGGAGGCATTGTCGATGCCGCGGAAGCACAGCGTCGGGCCCATATGGTTGCCCTCGGCGGTGTGGTTGTAGACGACGTCGAGCAGCACCTCGATGCCGGCATCGTGCAGCCGCGCCACCGTGGTGCGGAAGGAATCGAGCGCATTGTCCTGGGCGTAGCGTGCCTCAGGCGCGAAGAAGGCGATGGTGTTGTAGCCCCAGTAATTCGCCAGCTTCTTCTCGACCAGGATGCGGTCGTCGATCAGGCCGTGGATCGGCAACAGCTCGATGGTGGTGACGCCGAGCCGCTTGAGGTGGTCGATCATCGCCGGCGACGACAATCCGCCATAAGTGCCGCGCAGATTCGGCGGCACGTCCTCGCGCCTCTGCGTCAGGCCCTTGACGTGGGCCTCGTAGATGATGGTGTCTTCCCAGGGAATCTGCGGCCGGATCTCGCGGCGGCCCCAGTTGAAGCTCTCGTCGACCACCACCGCCTTCGGCATGCCGCGGGCATTGTCGCGCCGGTCGAACGAGAGGTCCTCGCGCGCGCTGCCGGTGCGATAGGCGAAATGCGCGTCGCTCCATACGAGCCGGCCGGCGAGCCGCTTGGCGTAGGGATCGAGCAGCAGCTTGTTGGCGTTGAAGCGGTGGCCGCGCTCCGGCGCGTAGGGCCCATAGACGCGATAGCCGTAGAGCTGGCCCGGCGAGACGTCGTTGAGGTAGCAGTGCCAGACGTCTTCGGTGCGCTCCGGCATCTCGATCCGCTCGAGCTCGCGGCGGCCCTGGCCGTCGAACAGGCACAGCTCGACCTTCTCCGCATTCGCCGAGAACAGCGCAAAATTGGTGCCTCTGCCGTCCCAGCTTGCACCGAGCCGTGCGGACGTACCCCCGGTCAGTCGCATCAATCAGCTTTCCGGTACGAGGAAGATCGCAGCCAGCGGCGGAATGGTCAGGCTCAGTTCGGGCGTGGGGCCCTCCGATGCGCGCACCTCGCCGACGTTGCCGACATTGGTGCCGCCGTAATGCGCGGAATCCGAGTTGAACACCTCGTGCCACTTGCCCGCGAACGGCACCCGGACGCGATAGTCGCGGTAGACGTTGGGCGAGAAGTTCGTGACGACGAGGCAGCGTGCGCGCTCACCGTTGCCCTTGCGAATCCAGGCGAACACGTTGTTGTTGGCATCGTCGGTGATGACCCACTCGAAGCCGGCCTGGTCGCAATCGAGCTCGTGCAGCGCCGGCAGCGCGCGATAGAGCCGATTGAGGTCGCGGACCAGGTTCTGGATGCCGCTGTGCCTCGGCTGTTGCAGCAGATGCCAATCGATCGAGTAGTCGTGATTCCACTCGCGCTCCTGGCCGAACTCGCAGCCCATGAACATCAGCTTCTTGCCGGGGTGGCCGAACATGAAGCTGTAATAGGCGCGCAGATTGGCAAAGCGCTGCCAGTCGTCGCCGGGCATGCGGCCGAGGATCGAGCGCTTGCCGTGCACGACCTCGTCGTGGGACAGCGGCAGGATGAAATTCTCCGAGAAGGCGTAGTGCAGGCCGAACAGGATGTCGCCGTGATGGTATTTGCGGTGGATCGGATCCTTGCCGATATATTTCAGCGTGTCGTGCATCCAGCCCATGTTCCATTTGTAGCCGAAGCCGAGCCCGCCATATTCAACCGGGCGCGACACCTGCGGCCATGCCGTGGATTCCTCCGCCGCCGTCGTCGCCTGCGGAAAATGCGCGAACAATTCGGTGTTGAAGCGGCGCAGGAAGTCGATCGCCTCGATGTTTTCCCGGCCGCCATATTTGTTCGGGATCCAGCCGCCGGCGGGGCGGCTGTAGTCGAGATAGAGCATGGAGGCTACGGCATCGACGCGCAGCCCGTCGATGCCGTAGCGATCGAGCCAGAACAGCGCGTTCGACACCAGGAAGTTGGTGATCTCGGTGCGCCCGTAATTGTAGATCAGCGTGCCCCAATCGAGGTGACGGCCCTGCAGCGGATTGGCGTGCTCGTAGAGCGCGGTGCCGTCGAAATTGCCGAGCCCATGCGGATCGTCGGGGAAATGCCCGGGCACCCAGTCGAGCAGCACGGCAAGTCCTGCGCCGTGGCAGGCGTCGATCAGCGCGGCGAAATCGTCCGGCGAGCCGAACCGGCTGGTCGGCGCGAACATGCCGGTCGGCTGGTAGCCCCAGGAGCCGTCGAACGGATGCTCTGATATCGGCAGGAATTCGACATGGGTAAAGCCCATGTCGCTGGCATAGGCCGGCAGCTGCTCCGCCATCTCGCGATAGGTCAGCCACTCGTTACGGCCCTTGCGGCGCCACGACCCGAGATGAACCTCGTAGATCGACATCGGCGAGCTCAGCGCATTGGCGCGATCCGGCGCCGGACGCGGATGCGGGATCCTGCGCTCGTCGATCACGATCGAGGCGGTCTTCGGGCGCACCTCGGCGGCGAACGCCAGGGGATCGGACTTCAGCGGCAAATGCTGGCCGTTGCGCCCGATGATCTCGAACTTGTAGTGGTCGCCGACCCGTGCACGCGGGATGAACAGTTCCCAGTAGCCAGGGCCGCGCACGCGCATCGGATGGCGCCGTCCGTCCCAGAAATTGAAGTCGCCGACCACGCTGACCCGGCGCGCATTCGGCGCCAGCACCACGAAGCCGATGCCGTCGACACCGTCGAGCGTCATCGGATGCGCGCCGAGCGTGTCGTAGACGCGCTGATGCGTGCCCTCACCGAGCAGATAGAGATCGAAATCGCTCAGGATCGGCGGAAAGCGGTAGGCATCCTCCAGCTCGACGACGTTGTCGCCGAAGCGGGCGCGGAGCTGGTAGCGCGTCGAGCCGTTCGGCAGGGGACCTGCGAACAGGCCGGCGTCATGGATCCGCGCCAGCGGCGCCGTCTCGCCATGCTCGCCGATCGCCTCGACATTGCTGGCATCAGGCAGGAAGGCGCGCACGACGTTGCGATCCCCCTCGGGGTGAAGCCCGAGATAGTGGAAGGGGTCGGAGTGGCGGCCCTCGATGATGGCATAGGCCTCGGCGGGCAGTTTGCTCATGCAACCTCATGCGGCTGTTGCGCCAGGATCCTCAGCAGGCCGGTGAGCGGCACCCGCAGCCAATCCGGCCGGTTGGCCAGCTCATACTCGATCTCGTAGAAGGCTTTCTCAAGCAGGAAAAAACTGAGCAGGCGATCGGCCGTCTTGGCGTCGGCGGACCACAGCCGCTGGCCGGCCACCGTCTCGCGATAGGCCGCCAGCAGGGTATCCGCGGCCTGGTCGCGCCATTCGGCCAAGGCGAGGCTCAGCCGGCCGCTCTCGTCGGGGGAGACCTTGAGCGTCCGCTCCAGCGCGGCCGTCGCCGCATAGTCGATCGAACGGATCAGGCCGGCGACGTCGCGCGCCGGCGGTGCCTTGCGCCGCCGCTCGGCGATGGTGCGGCCCGGTCCGCCGTCGAAATCGATGATGAAGACGTCGTCCTTGACGACCAGCAGCTGACCGAGATGCAGGTCGCCGTGATGGCGGATGTTGAAGCCGTCGGTCTCGCGCGGCAGCAGTGCCTTGAGCCGCTCCGGCAGCGTGTCGTGCTGGGCCTGCAACTGATCGGCCAGCAGCCGGTCGGCCTCCTTCAGCGAGCCGCGCCGCTGCTTCAGCGTATCGAACACGCGCTCGGCGCGCGCCATGATCTCGTCGGCCCAGCGCTGCAGGTCGTCGGGTTTGGTCGGCTCGGGCGCGAAGTCCGGCAGGTCGCGGTTGCTGGCGAGCGCCATATGCAGCTCGGCGAGCCGCTTTCCGCTATGCGACATGTGGCGCAGATAGGTCGCCTGGTCGCCGTTCTCCACCGGGTGCTCGCTCACCGTGAGCAGGCGCTGCCGTTCCACCAGGCGGTCGAGGTGCGCGCCTGCAATGGTCCAGAGGTCGCCCTGGTTGACGACCATCGCATGCAGGACGGCGATGGCGCTGCGCTTGTCGCCCTCGATCAGCTCGGCGGTGCCGAGCAAGGCAGGAGTGTTCGGAAAGTTGACCACTTCGGTGAGGAAGCGGCCCATCTCGATCTCCGGATTGATGCCGACCTCGAGCTTGCGATAGATCTTGGTGACATATTCGTTGTCGACCAGCGCGGTCGAATGCGGCTGGTCGTTCTCGAAGACCCGGATGCGCTCGGGCTGCCGCACCGGCCGGTCGGAGAAGCGGCTGGTCGGGCGGAATTCGAGCTTGAGGCCTTGCTCGCCTTCGTCGACCGTGAGGTTTTCCCGCAAGTTTCGCAGGAACAGGCCGGTGAAGATCTGGTCGGTGGCGACATCGAGCAAGGTGCCCTCGCGCGCGCCCTGGCGTACGGCGGCGAACGCGCGCGGATTGTAGCGCTCGCGGTCGAAGCGCACCCACTCGATCTGCATCGGCAGCACGTAGCGGCTGGTGGTGCCGCGCTGCGTGGTCTCGAAGAAGGCAAGCCACGGCCGGTTGTCGCCGATGTCGCAGAACGGGATCGCGGAGACCAGCATCGGCTGGATCGCGCTAGCCGAGCGCTCCGGATACCAGCGCGTGCGGGCGAGGTGGCCGGGCAGCACGTCGTGCTCGAACACGCCGCGGGTGCGTGCCAGCGACATCCAGGTCGAATTCAGCGGCACCACCAGCGTCTCGAATTCCGGCACCGCGCGCGGCGTCACCGGCTCGGACTTGTCGCGCTCCTGCAGCTGGAACCAGTAGAAGCCGTACGGCGCGAGCGTGATCATGTAGGGCAGCTCGCCGATCGCCGGAAAGCGCGTGCGCCCGAGCATCTCGAGCGGAATGCGGTCCTTGAAGGCGGAGAGGTCGAGCTCGGTGGCCTGCGCCGACCGCGACAGATTGGCGACGCACAGGATCGCCTCACCCTGGTACTGGCGCACATAGGCCAGCACCGAGCGGTTCTCCGGGCGGATGAAGGTCATGGTGCCGCGCCCGAAGGCAAGCGTCGACTTGCGTACCGCGATCAGCCGCTTGGTCGCCGAAAGCAGCGACGACAGGCTGCGCGACTGCGCCTCGACATTGACCGATTCATAGCCGTAGACCGGGTCCATGATCATCGGCGCGTAGAGCCGCGCCGGGTCGGCGCGCGAGAAGCCGCCGTTGCGGTCCGGCGACCACTGCATCGGCGTCCGCACGCCGTTGCGGTCGCCGAGATAGATGTTGTCGCCCATGCCGATCTCGTCGCCGTAATAGATGATCGGCGTGCCCGGGAACGACAGCAGCAGGGAGTTCATCAGCTCGATCTTGCGGCGGTCGTTGTCCATCAGCGGCGCAAGGCGCCGGCGGATGCCGACATTGATGCGGGCGCGCGGATCGTTGGCGTAGGTCGACCACAGATAGTCGCGCTCGACGTCGGTGACCATTTCCAGCGTCAGCTCGTCGTGATTGCGCAGGAACAGCGCCCACTGGGCAGCGGCGGGAATGTCGGGTGTCTGCCGCAGGATGTCGGTGATCGGAAAGCGGTCTTCCTGGGCGATCGCCATGTAGATGCGCGGCATCAGCGGAAAGTGATAGGCCATGTGGCATTCGTCGCCATGGCCGAAATATTCCTGCACGTCCTCCGGCCATTGATTGGCTTCGGCCAGCAGGATCTTGCCCTTGGCATAGGCGTCGAGCTCCTGGCGCAGCCGCTTGATGATGGCATGCGTCTCCGGCAGGTTCTCGTTGTTGGTGCCGTCGCGCTCGCACAGATAGGGAATGGCGTCGAGCCGGAAACCGTCGACGCCGGTGTCGAGCCAGCGCTTCATCACCTGCACGATGGCGCGCACCACGCGCGGATTGTCGAAATTCAGGTCCGGCTGGTGCGAGAAGAAGCGATGCCAGTAGAACTGACCGGCCTCCGGATCCCAGGTCCAGTTCGACTTCTCCGTATCCGTGAAGATGATCCTTGTATCGAGGTATTTCTGGTCGGTGTCGCTCCAGACATACCAGCTTCGCGCGCTCGAATTCGGCGGGCTGCGGCGCGCGCGCTTGAACCACGCATGCTGGTCCGAGGTGTGATTGACGACCAACTCGGTGATGACGCGCAGGCCGCGCTTCTTGGCCTCCTGGATGAAGCGCTTGAAGTCCTTCATCGTCCCGAAATCGGGATTGATGTCGCCATAGTCACCGATGTCGTAGCCGTCGTCGCGGCCGGGCGAGGGATAGAACGGCAACAGCCACAGCGCGGTGACGCCGAGCTCCTGCAGATAGCCGAGTTTCTCCGTCAGCCCCGCGAAGTCGCCGATGCCGTCATTGTTGCTGTCGGCAAATGCCTTGACATGCAACTGGTAGATGATCGCGTCCTTGTACCACAGCTGGTCCGCAGTCTCGGTTGCGATCTTCTCCTGGGTATTGACGGAGGAGAATACGTTCATGACGGCTCCTTCAGGCGACACAGCGCAGCAGCAACGCGGGATCGCGCGCAGGATCGATATGTAGGCGGATGCCTCCCCATTCGAGCGCGTGGCGCTCGCCGGTGACAAGGTCTTCCACTGCCGAGACGGGGCGGCGGGCATCGCCTCGGCCGACCATGACGTCGCCGAGCGGCAGCCAGACCTCACGCGGCTCGGACGACAATGCAATCGCGGCCGCGATCACATTGCTCTGATCGACCGCCTCCTTGATGAAGCCGATCACGCCACCGTCATCGACACTGATAAAGCGCAAATTGGCGAATTGTTGCAGGGCCGGATTGCCGCGCCTGATCCGGTTGAGAGCCGCGATATAGGGCTTGATGTTCCCCGGCTGCTCCCAGTTACGAACCTTGATCTCGTACTTCTCGGAGTTGAGATATTCCTCGCGGCCGGGGACCGGCGTGTGCTCGAGCAATTCGAAGCCGCTGTAGATGCCATAGCTGCTTGAAAGCGTCGCGGCCAGCGCGAGACGCGACTTGAACATCCAGGATTCGCCGCTTTGCAGGTGGAAGGGCAGGATGTCCGGTGTGTTGACGAAGAAATTCGGCCGAAAGAAGTCACGCTCGGGATAGGAGGTCAACTCGCCGAGATATTGTTCGAGCTCGAAGCGCTGCGTCCGCCAGGTGAAATAGCTGTACGACTGTGTGAAGCCGAGCTTGGCGAGGCCCTTCATGAGTTTCGGGCGCGCGAAGGCTTCCGCAAGGAACAGCACGTCCGCGTCGCGGTCTCTCACCTCGCGGATCAGCCATTCCCAGAACGCCAGCGGTTTGGTGTGCGGATTGTCGACCCGGAAGATCCTGACGCCCTGTTCGACCCAAAACAGCACGACGTCGCGCAGCGCGCGCCACAAGGCGCCGGCATTTTCGGACCCGAAATCCGGGTTGACGACATCATCCCAGCGCTGCGGTGGATGCTCAGCTGTGCGCATCGATCCGTCCGGGCGCCGCTTGAACCACTCCGGATGCTCGGTCAGCCAGGGATGATCGGGGGAGCACTGCACGGCGAAATCGAGTGCGACCTCGAGGCCATGCGCCTGGCATGCCGCCACGAAGGCGCGGAAGTCGTCGAGCGTGCCGAGTTCCGGATGCACGGCGTCGTGGCCACCCTCGGCTGCGCCGATCGCATAAGGGCTGCCGGGATCGTCCGCCTGTGCGATCGCGGCACTGTTGCGGCCCTTGCGGTGCTGGCGGCCGATCGGGTGGATCGGCGCGAGCAGGACGACGTCAAAGCCCATCGCGGCGATGTCGGGAAGTCGCGCGATGCAGTCGTTGAAGGTTGCATGCATGCCTGGTGTCTTGCCTTGGCTGCGCGGAAACATCTGGTACCACGCACTGCTGCGTGCCCGCGGGCGGTCCGCGGTGAGGGGGTAGAGTTGCGATCGCATCAGATCGCGGCGAAACTGGCTGCCGGCCATCGCCTCCCGCAATCCGGGCGCGAGCAGCGCACCTGGTTCGCCGGTCTGCAGAAAGATTTCGCACTGCCTGATGATGACGGCCGCCGCCGCCGGGCTGCCGGCCTGCGCCCGGGTCAGCATGCCCGCGCCTTCGAGCGCGTCCAGCGTGTGATCGCTGCCATCGCGCGGCTTCTGCTCGAAGCTATGCCGCCAGCTGGCGAATTCATCGGTCCAGGCCTCGATCGCGAACGCGTACCGGCCAGGCCGGTCGGGCACGAAGGCGCCGCCCCAGCGGTCATCGCTGTGCGGCGCCATCGGCGCGACCTGCCATTCGTCGTCGCCCTCGCGCCGCCACACCAATGCCGCCGACATCACGTCATGTCCGGCACGGTAGATGTCGGCCCACACCTCGACAGGTTCGCCCACAATGCGCTTGACCGGAAAGCGGCCGCCATCAACCGACGGATAGACATCGGTGATATGAAAAGTGCCATTGGCACTCTCGACAGGCCGGAGGGTTTTGTTCACGGTGATGCCGCCATTAAAAATGCAAATGACGTCCCGGCGCCGGGAAGGAGGCGCGCCAGACCCATATAGAAAGCCGCTCGCCGGGCAATGGTTCCCGGCGGGAACGCCGGATAGGGTAGAGCGTTGAACATCAACTATCCCTTTCCCGTATCTGTACAATTTAGCAACGACCCACCTACCGTTGCGAGCAGGCAGCGTGCCGAATGGACCTTTACGCCAAAGCCCAGACCCTGGGAATCCAGAGCGAGTATATCGATGGCAGCGGTCACCGCCGTGTGACAACCCCCGAGGCGCTCACGGCGATCCTCGACGCGCTGCCGCCGCAGGCGCCCCGTCGGATCATCGCCGATCCCGTGGTGGTCAGAGGCGGCCACGCTGCGCGAACGCAGCTCGCGGAGGCTGCCCGGCTTCCGGTGCAATGGAAGCTTGCGAATGGCACCGAGGTGCTCGCGCAGGGCGAGGCGCGTGAGCGGAGTGTGACGTGGCCGTCCGGTCTGCCCGAAGGCGTGCATCGGCTGCAGCTGTCGGACGCATCGGGCGTCAGCGAGGAACTGCCGCTGCTGGTGGCGCCGCAGGGCGCGTTCGGCGGCGAATTCGACCGCTGCTGGGTGATCGCGGTGCAGCTCTACGGCGTACGGTCAGCGCGCAACTGGGGCATCGGCGACTTCACCGACCTGCAGCACCTGCTCGAATTCGCCCACCGGCTCGGCGCCGACGGCGTCGGGCTCAATCCGTTGCATGCGCTGTTCGACGATCGGCCCGGCGATTGCAGTCCGTACTCACCGAACAGCCGGCTGTTCCTCAATGGGCTCTACATCGATGTCGAGCAGATTCCCGAATTCCGCGTCGATGCCGAGACCAAGGCCACGCTGGCACAGCTCCGCAGCCACGACATGGTCGACTATGTCGGCGTCGCCGCGCAGAAATGGCCCGCGCTGCGCGCGGCGTTCGCGGCCTTCAAGGCCAATCCCGGCCTTGGCCGCTGGCAGGATTTCGAGGCCTATCGCAACGAGCAGGGCACGCTGCTGTCGCGCTTCGCCTGCTTCGAGGTGATGCGGCACAAATTCAACACGCCGTGGTGGGAATGGCCGGACGAATGGCGGCGGCCGAGCGATGCAGCTTGCGCCAGATTGCGCCGTGCGCGCGACTCTGCCGCCGAGGTCGAGTTCGTCGAATTCGTGCAATGGACCGCGGACCGTCAACTCGGCGCCTGCCAGGCGCTTGCGCACAAGCTCGGCATGCGGGTCGGGCTTTATCTCGACGTTGCCGTCGGCGTGCAGTCGGACGGATTCGACGCCTGGAATGAGCAGACCGCGATCTCGCGCCATCTCGGCGTCGGCGCGCCGCCGGACCCGCTCAACACGGCGGGCCAGGACTGGGGGCTTGCCGGCTTCAATGCCGCGGGCCTTGAACAGCGCTCGTTCGAGCCGTTCAGGCAGATGCTGCGCGCCTCGATGCACCATGCCGGCGCAATCAGGCTCGACCACGCGTTCGGGCTGAAGCGGCTCTATCTGGTGCCACGCGGCTTCGGCCCGGCCAATGGCGCCTATGTGCTGATGCCGTTCGAAGCGCTGCTGGCGGCGACCGCGCAGGAGAGCGCGGCGAGCCGCTGCGTCGTGATCGGCGAGGACCTCGGCACCGTACCTCCCGGGTTCCGCGAGCAGATGAACGGCTGGGGCATCTGGTCCTATCTCGTGATGATGTTCGAGACCGACGACCGGGGCGTCTTCCGCAACGCCGACTACTATTTGCCGGATGCGCTGGTGACCTTCAACACCCACGACCTTTCGACCTATGCGGGCTGGCGCTCGTTCAGCGACCTCAAGACCAAGCGTGCGCTCGGGATCGATCCCGGCGAGACCGACGAGGGGCGCTGGCACGCGCTCGGCCAACTCGACGACGTGCTGCGTCGGCACGACATCCACGCCAACGATTTCTATTCGGTGGCGAGCTTCCTGGCACGGACGCGGTCGCGGATGCTGGCGGTTTCGATGGAGGACCTGCTCGGCATTGTCGAGCAGCCGAACATCCCCGGCACCGTCTACGAGCATCCGAACTGGAAGCGGCGGCTCCCGGTCTCGATCGAGCATCTCGCCTCGGCGATCGACGTCGACGCGCTCAAGCGCGCGACCCGTGAGCGCTCCCACACCTGACAACGCAGAGCGCAGCGCGTGGCCTCTCGTATCGAAGACTATGGACTGATCGGAGATTGCGAGACCGCAGCCCTGGTCGGCCGCGACGGCTCGATCGACTGGCTGTGTTGGCCCGCGTTCGATTCCGACCCCTGCTTCGCGGCGCTGCTTGGCACCTCGAGGAATGGTCGCTGGCTGCTGGCGCCCACAGGCGAGATCAAGCAGACCGCGCGGCGCTACTGGGACGATACGCTGGTCCTGGAGACCCGGTTCGAGACCGAAGCCGGCGCGGTCGCGCTGATCGACTTCATGCCGCCGCGCGGCAACGCCTCCGATGTGGTCCGCCTGGTTCGCGGCATCAGCGGCCGCGTCAAGATGCGCATGGAGCTGGTGATCCGCTTCGGCTTCGGGGTCGATGTCCCCTGGGTGAGGAAGAATCCGGATGGCGACGGACTTCTGGCGATCAGCGGTCAGGACATGACCGTGCTGCGCACGCCGGTCGAAACCCGCGGCAAGGACCTGACCACGATTGCCGATTTCGAGGTCGGCGAGGGCGACACGGTGCCGTTCGTCCTGACCTATGGACCGTCCTATCACCCGGTGCCGGAGGCGATCGACCCTGAGGCTGCGCTGAAGGACACCGAGGAATATTGGCGGGAATGGTGCAGCCGTTCGACCTATGACGGCAGCTATCAACGCGCCCTCGTGATGCGCTCGCTGATCACGCTGAAGGCGCTGACCTTCAGGCCGACCGGCGGCATCGTCGCGGCACCCACCACGTCGTTGCCGGAAAAGCTCGGCGGCGGGCGCAATTGGGACTACCGGTTCTGCTGGCTGCGCGACGCCACCTTTACGCTGCTGGCCCTGATGAATTCGGGCTACACCGAGGAGGCGGCGGCCTGGCACAACTGGCTGCTGCGGGCCGCGGCCGGCGCGCCGGCCAGCATGCAGATCATGTACGGCATCCTAGGCCAGCGGCGCCTCCTGGAATGGGAGGCCGGATGGCTGTCCGGCTATGAAGGGGCGCAGCCGGTCCGCGCCGGCAACGCCGCGCACGCGCAGCTTCAGCTCGACGTCTATGGCGAGTTGATCGACGCCTTCCACCAGTCCCGCATGGCCAAGCTGAAGCTCGACGAAGAGAGCTGGTCGCTCGAATGTACCGTCGTCACCCATCTCGCCGATGTCTGGGATCAGCCGGATCACGGCATCTGGGAGCGCCGCGGCGTGCCCAGACACTACGTGTTCTCCAAGGTGATGTGCTGGGTCGCCTTCGACCGCGCCATCAAGAGCGCGGAGCGGTTCGGCTTCAAGGGGCCGCTGGTCAAATGGCGGGTGCTGCGCGAGGCCATTCATCGCGACGTCTGCCAACGTGGCTTCGACCCTGACCTCAACAGTTTCGTCGAGAGCTATGGCTCAAAGCTGCTCGACGCCAGCCTGCTGCTGCTGCCGTCGATCGGCTTCCTGCCGCCGGCCGATCCGCGCATCCGCGGCACCATCGACGCGGTCGAGCGGCACATGATGCGCGACGGGTTCGTGCTGCGGCACGATCCGCGCGAGGTGTCCGATGAGATCCAGCCGATCGAGGGCGCGTTCCTGGCCTGCAGCCTGTGGCTTGCCGACGCTCATGTGCTGGCGGGAGATGTCGGCAAGGCGCAGATCATGTTCGACCGCGTGGTCGCGGTCGCCAACGATCTCGGACTGTTGGCAGAGGAGTTCGATTCCGGCGCCGGCCGGCAGACCGGCAATTTCCCGCAGGCGCTGACCCATATCGCGCTGATCAACACCGCGCACAATCTCAGCGCCGCCAGGTCCGACGCCGAGAAGCCCGCGGTGCAGCGGTCGACTTAAACCACCGCGGCGATGCCGCCGTCCGTCTTCCGCTTGCGGGACCGCCGCAGGTGCGCCCCGCCAAAATATCGAAAACAACCCCATGCAAAGGAGCCGGCGGCTGCGACCAGGCAACTTGACACGTCGGGCAAATCAGGAATATATTTCCAATATTCCGAAATAACGCAAGCGGTCCGAGGACCGCGGCAGACGCCTCAGCGAAGCTGCAGCACCGTGTCCATGGCGCGCGCGAAGCCGTCGCGCTCGTTGGTTTCGGTGACATGTGTGGCGCGCGCCTTGACGTCATCGCTGGCATTGCCCATCGCGAAGGAGACGCCGCTCCTGGCGAACATCGGCAGATCGTTCTGCATGTCGCCGATCGTGGCGACATTCTCCGGCGGCACGCCAAGGCGCTTCGCGATGCCCTCGACGAAGGTGCCCTTGTCGTGACCGGGCGGGGTGACGTCGAGATAGTAGGTCTGCGAGCGCACCGCGGTGGCATCGCGTCCGACCATCTGCTGCATCTCCGCCTCGCAGCGTTGCAGCAGGGCTGCATCCGAGCTCGCGCCGACGATCTTGCAGGCTTGGTCGAGATAGGGCGTGAAATCGCCGACGATGGTCGGATCATGCTTGATCGTGTGCTGCTCGTGAGCGGTGTACTCGCCGTCGGGGTTCAGCGTCAGCCAGCGATCGTTGGTAAACAGCCAGATATCGACGCCGCGCTCGTGCAGCATGTCGATGCAGCGTTTTGCGACCGCTGCCGGGATCAAATGCTGCTCGAGGGGCTTGAGCTGCGGATCGACGATCGAGGAGCCGTTGAAGGCACCAATCGGCTGTGTGATCGCAAGCGGCGCAATCAGGAAGCCCATCCCGATCGTCGGTCGGCTGGAGACGATGGTGAAGCCGATGCCGGCCTCATGCAGCCTGCGCACCGCCGCCCTGGCGCCGTCGGTCAAGGTCTTGTCCTTGGTGAGCAGCGTGCCGTCGACATCGGATACGACAAGGGCGATGCGGGTCATGGGCGGTCCAGCTTCAGTTGAGTGACGATGTCTTCGACGATGATGTCCACAGTGCGATCGATTGCAACTGTAATCGGACGTTCATCCGGCGTTGGCGGCTCCAGCGTCCTGAACTGGCTCGCCAACAGTCCGGCCGGCATGAAATGGCCTTTGCGTGCGATCAACCGCGAGGCGATCAGCTCCTGCGTGCCTTCGAGGAACACGATGCGGACATCGTGGCGGCCATGCACCAGGATGTCTCGATAGCTGCGCTTCAGGGCTGAACAGGCGATCACCGCGCGCTCGCTCGCCTTGCAGGTCCGGTCGATCTCGGCCGCGATCGCCCTGAGCCACGGCCAGCGGTCCTCATCGGTCAGCGGCTGCCCGGAGTGCATCTTCGAGACATTGCTCGGCGGATGAAACGTGTCGCCGTCTTCGTAGCGCCAGCCGATCCTGACCGCGAGATGATCAGCGATGGTGCTCTTGCCCGAACCCGACACGCCCATCACGACCAGCGCGCAGGGGTTTTGCCTGTCACCCACGAAAGTCCTCCGGCAGCGCGGCCTGATCGATCAGCCAGACGGTCTCGCCCTGCGATCGCGCGCGGTTTGCCGGCAGGTTCTCGCCTGCGAACAGGCGCGTCAAGATCGCGCGCTTGTTCTCGCCCGCTACCTCGAACAGCATCTCGCGGCATGAGGCGAGCGCGGGCAGGGTCAGCGACACGCGCGGCACGAACGGCTCGACATTGGCCTTGGGCACCCCGACCACCCAGCGCTGGGTTTCCTCGACCGCGGGATAACCCGGAAACAGCGAAGCGGTGTGGCCGTCGGGGCCGATGCCCATCAGCACCAGGTCGAATAGCGGACGCTTCGGATCGAGCTGTTCGGCGCCGTAGAACGCCATCAACTCATTCTCGTACAGCGCCGCGCTGACGTCGGGATCCCTGAGATCGGCGGTGTCGGTCGCGATCGGATGGACATTCGCGGCCGGCGCACAGCGGTCGAGGAAGGCCTGACGCGCCATGCTCATGTTGTGCAGCGGGTCCTTGCGCGGCACCAGGCGCTCGTCGCCGATGAACCAGTCGACGCGGTCCCACGGAATCCTTTGGCGATAGTCGGGCGTCGCCAGCAGTTGGTAGAGCGCCTTGGGGCTGGAGCCGCCGGTGAGGCACACGGCGATCCGGCCGGTGTTCTGATCGATCCTGGCGATCAGCCGCTCGGCGGCCGCCTGCGCCAGTGCCACCGGATCGGCGACCGTGATGATCCTGCGCTCGCCGGTCGCGGTCATGTCAGCCCAGTTTCCGCCAGCTGCGGCCGTCGCGCGTCAGCAGCGCGTTGGCCGCCTCCGGGCCTTCGCTTCCGGCCTTGTAGGGTTGCAGACCGCGCCCGCCGGCGCTCTTCCAGGCGTCGAGGAACGGCTGCACCGCCTGCCACCCGGCCTCGACACTGTCGGCACGCTGAAACAGGATGTTGTCGCCGATCATGCAGTCATAGATCAGCGTTTCGTAGCCGGTCGACGGCTCGGCCTTGAAGTAGTCCTTGTAGCGGAACTTCATCTCGACGCCGTCGATATTGATGATCGGCCCGGGTACCTTGGTGTTGAACTGCAGCTCGATGCCCTCGGTCGGCTCGGTGGAGATGACGAGGTAGTTCTGCGACAGACGGTCGACCGCGGTGTCGCGGAACATCGCGAACGGCGCCTGCTTGAACTTGATCGCGATCTCGGTGCGTTTGGTGGTGAGCGCCTTGCCGGTGCGCAGGTAGAACGGCACGCCGGCCCAGCGCCAATTGTCGATGGTCAGCTTCAGCGCGGCGTAGGTCTCGGTCGAGCTGTCGGGCCTGACGTCGGGCGTCTTGAGAAAATCCTCGATCTCGGTGTCGCCGATCCGGCCGGCGCGATACTGGCCGCGCACCGAATTGTGCAGCGCTTCCTGTTCGCTCTGGGTCTGGATCGCGCTCAGCACCTCGGCCTTTTCGGAGCGCACGGCATGGGCGTCAAACCGCGCCGGCGGCTCCATCGTCACCAGCGACAGCAGCTGGAACAGATGGTTCGGCACCATGTCGCGCAGCGCGCCGGTGGCGTCGTAGAAGCTGCCGCGATGACCGACGCCGAGCTTCTCGTCCACGGTGATCTGGATATGGTCGATGTGGTTGCGATTCCAGATCGGCTCGAACATGCCGTTGGCGAAGCGCAGCACCAGGATGTTCTGGACGGTTTCCTTGCCGAGATAGTGATCGATCCGGTAGATCTGGTGCTCGTCCATCAGCTTCAGCAGCGCTGAATTCAGCGCCCTGGCCGACGCCAGATCGGTGCCGAACGGCTTTTCGATAATCAGCCGCCGCCAGGCGCCGTTCTCCTCCAGCATGCCGGTGCGCCCGAGCTGCTGGCTGATCGGCAGGAACGCTCGCGGCGGGGTTGCGAGATAGAACAGCCGGTTGCCTCCGGTGCCGCGCGCCGTCTCGAGCTTGTCGAGCCGTTCGTTCATGGCATCGAAGGAGGGCGGATCGCTCGGATCGGCTTCGACCGAGGTGACGCATTCGAACAACCGCGTGACGACCGCCTCATCGAGCGGCCGGGTCGCGAATTTGCGCAGCCCTTGCATCAGGCTGTCCTTCATCTGGTCGCTCGACATGCCCTTGCGGGCGATGCCGACGACGCAGAATTTGTCCGGCAGCAGATTGCCGGCGGCGAGATTGTAGAGCGCCGGGATGACCAGCCGGTGCGTCAGATCACCGGTGGCGCCGAAGATGATGAAGGAGCAAGGATCGGGTTTCTTCTGCACGTGACCTTCCGCGGTTCGCATTAAGCTTTTTTCGGCGGCTCCTTGTGGCCGCCGAAACCTGCGCGCATCGCCGAGAGGATCTTCTCCGCGAAGGTGTGATCCTTGCGCGAGCGGAAGCGCGTGTAGAGCGCGGCCGTCAGCACCTCGGCCGGCACCGCCTCGTCGACCGCGGCATTGACGGTCCAGCGGCCTTCGCCGGAATCCTCGACAAAGCCGGAATATTTGTCGAGCGTGTGGTTCTGCGCCAGCGCCGATGCCGTGAGGTCGAGCAGCCAGGACGGAATCACGCTGCCGCGCCGCCAGACCTCCGCGATGTCGGCGATGTCGAGGTCGAAGCGATGCTCCGGCGGCAGCGCCTCGATATTGGCGTTCTTCAGGATGTCGAAGCCTTCGGCATAGGCCTGCATCAGGCCGTATTCGATGCCGTTATGGATCATCTTGACGAAATGCCCGGCGCCGATCGGGCCGGCGTGGATGTAGCCCTGTTCGATGCGCGGATCGCGGCCCTCGCGACCGGAGGTGCGCGGAATGTCGCCGATCCCTGGCGCCAGCGTCTTGAAGATCGGGTCGAGCCGGTCGACGACTTTCTTGTCGCCGCCGATCATCATGCAGTAGCCGCGCTCGATGCCCCAGATGCCGCCGCTGGTGCCGACGTCGACGTAATGCAGCCCGCGCTCCCTGAGCGCCTTGCCGCGGCGGACGTCGTCCTGCCAGAAGGTGTTGCCGCCGTCGATGATGACGTCGCCCGGCTGCATCAGCTTCGACAGCGCCTCGATGGTGGCTTCGGTGATCTTGCCGGCCGGCAGCATCACCCAGGCGGTGCGCGGCGCCTCCAGCTTGAGGACGAAATCCTCCAGCGACGAGGACCCGGTGGCATTGTCGGCGACGAGCGCCGCGACGGCCTTCGGGTCCTTGTCGTAGACCACGGTTGTGTGGCCCTGGGTCATCAGGCGGCGGACGATGTTGCCGCCCATCCGCCCGAGGCCGATCATGCCGAGTTGCATCCCTCGCCTCCGTCAGTTCAGTGCAGCCGAGATCGCGGCATCGAGCGCCGCGAGCCCGGAGGTGAGATCGCCCTTGAGATGCACGCGCAGCGCCCGCCGGCCGCGCTCGGTGAGCACGTCGAAATCGCCGCGGGCCTGCGCCGCCTTGATCACGCCGAAGCTCGCCTTCTGGCCGGGCACCGGCAGGTCCTCCGTGTCGTCGGTCGTGACCTGCAGGAATACGCCGCTGTCGGGCCCGCCCTTGTAGGCCTGCCCGGTCGAATGCAGGAAGCGCGGACCGAACTCGGCGCAGGTCGCAAGGTGCTTTGCGTCGCGCAGCTTGAGCCGCATCGCCTGCATGGCGTCGATGGTGTCGCCGTCGCGCTCGATATAGGCGAGCAGGGCGACATAGTCGCCGCGGCCGGAGCGCGAGAGGTGCGCTCTTATCCAGGAGTTGAGATCGCCGTTCGCACCGGCCTTGCGCAGCTCCTCGGCGTTCTGCGCGTCGGTGTAGAGATCGACCCCGTCCGCCGACACCACCGGCTGTTCGGCCGGCAGCGATCCGGTCTTCTCGAACGCCGCCGTCAGCTCGCGGGTCTTGATCTTGGCGGCTTCGACGTCGGGCTGGTTGAACGGGTTGATGCCGAGGATCGAGCCGGCGACCGCGGTCGCGATCTCGAAGCGGAAGAACTCCTGGCCGATATGGTCGATCGACTTCATCACGATCCGAACCACGGGATGGCCGGCGGCCTCGAGCGCCGCGAGCTTGGCCTCATGCGCGGCGTCGTTCTCGCCATCAGTCCGGAGGTCGATGAAGAACCGGTCGTTGCCGTAGACCGCGGCGTCGCCAATCGTCTCGCCCTCGATCGGGATCAGGCCCTTGCCGTCCTTGCCGGTCGATTCCGCGATCAGCTGCTCGGCCCAGGCGCCGAAATCGGCGACGTCCGGCGAGGCGAAGATCGTCACCTTGTCGCGGCCTTCGAGCCCCGCGATGCCCATCGCGAGCCCGAGCTGCACGCCCGGGTTCTGCTGCGGCGGCACGTCGGCGCCGCAGGAGCGCACCATGGCGAGCGTATGGCCGAGCAGGCTGCGGACGTCGATGCCGGCAGCGGCCGCCGGCACCAGGCCGAACGGCGACAGCACGGAATAGCGGCCGCCGATCGCAGGGTCGCCGTAGAAGATGCGGGCAAAGCCCTGCTTGATCGCAACCTTCTGCAGCGATGAGCCCGGATCGGTCACCGCGATGAAGCGGTGGCCGGCCTTGTCCTTGCCGATCGCCTTCGCCACCCGATCGAAGAAATAGTCCTTCATCACGTTCGGCTCGGTGGTGCCGCCGGATTTGGAAGAGACGATGAACAGCGTCCTTGCAATGTCGACATACTCCTCCATCGCCCGCACCTGCGCCGGATCGGTGGAGTCGAGCACGTGCAGCCGCGGGAAACCGGACCGGTGCGGGAAGGTTTGGGCCAGGACCTCCGGCCCGAGGCTCGACCCGCCCATGCCGAGCACGACGGCATCGGTGAAGTTCTGCCCCTTCACGCGCTGGGCGAAGTCCTCGTAGTCGGCGACATCAGCGGTGGCCGCGCTGGTGAGCCAGCCCAGCCATTTGTCCTCGTCGTCGCCGGTCCAGACCGATTTGTCCTTGTGCCAGAGCCTTCGGATCCTGGCCGAGGCGCGCCATTCCTCGGTGCTCTTCTCGACCGCCTTCTCGATGGCGGCGCCGAGCGCGAGCTTCTGGCGGTCGATGCCGCCACCAAGCGAGGTGGCGCGCTTGTTGGCGACCGCGCCGTAGAGCTTGTCGGCCGCGTCGGCGAACAGCTTGACGCCGTCCTTGACCAGCTCCTCGGTGATCGCATCGAGCGAGATGCCGGACTTCTCCAGCTCCTCCAGCACATGGCGGGCGTCCTCGACATTCTCCTCGAGGCTGTCGCGGACCTTGCCGTGGTCGCGGAAGGCATCGAGCGTCGCCGGCGGCACGGTGTTGACGGTGTCGGGGCCGATCAGCTCCTCGACATAGAGCACGTCGCTATAGTCCTTGTTCTTGGTGCCGGTCGAGGCCCAGAGCAGCCGCTGCGGCTTGGCGCCCTTGGCCGTGAGCTTGTCCCAGCGGTTGCCTGCGAACAGGTGCTTGTAGTCCTGATAGGCGAGCTTTGCATTGGCGATCGCGACCTTGCCCTTCAAGGCCGCGAGCCGCTCCTTTTCGTGCGGATCGTTGGCCTTTGCGATCTTTTCGTCGAGCTGCTTGTCGACGGCGGTATCGATGCGGCTGACGAAGAAGCTCGCGACGCTTGCGACGTGGGAGGGATCGCCGCCCTTGCCGACGTACTTCTCCAGGCCCTTGAGATAGGCCTCGGCGACCTGGCGATAGACCTTCTGCGAGAACAGCAGCGTGATGTTGATGCTGATGCCTTCGCCGATCAGGTACTCGATCGCCGGCAGGCCCTCCGGCGTCGCCGGTACCTTGACCATCAGGTTCTTGCGGTGGACGTCTTTCCAGAGCCGTTCGGCTTCCGCGATCGTGCCCTTGGTGTCCATCGCGAGATAGGGCGACACCTCGAGGCTGACGAAGCCGTCGCCGCCGTGGCTCTGGTCGTAGACCGGGCGCAGCACGTCGGCGGCGTGCTGGATGTCCTCGACCGCAAGGTGCTCGAACAGGTCGGCGACCGAGCGGTCGCCGTTCTTGAGGGCTTTGCCGATCGCCCCGTCATATTCGTCGGAGCTGCCGATCGCCTTCTCGAAGATCGAGGGGTTGGAAGTCACGCCTTTGACGCCGTCGGTCTCGATCAGCCGCTTCAGGTCGCCGTTGGCGACGAAGCCGCGGGCGAGGAAGTCCAGCCAGACGGCCTGGCGGTGGTTTTCGAGTGCTTTGACGGGGTTCATGGGTGCCTGTTCTCGTTCGATCGAGGGTCGATTTTTGGGTTCCCGGGCAGCTTTCGGGGGCGGAGGGGGATTGTCAACATGACGGGAGGCCCGGGCGGAATATCAGTGTTTCCAAGGGATAACGCCACTCACAACAGTTCGATCCCCTCGGACGCGGTCCGAGCAGACCCTGATCTCAGCACATTTTTATGACGCGTTGCGGCGCACGACCGCGGGTCAGGGCCGCAGGTAGAGGTAACCCTGGGATTGCAGCTCGGCGAGGCGGACTACCCCGCCGCGTTCGGCGGCGACGATGCCGGGGAGCAAGTCGGCGAGGCCGATGTTCTGCGATTTCACGGTGTTGGCGCAGGCGGCGAACGCGATCCCATCCTTGGTGAACCGCGCGACATGTTTTGACAGGTCGGGGTTGGCGGCTGCTGAATGAAACGCCTTCAGCGCCTGGCCATGCACCACCAGCGCGATCGTCACATTGCCGGGGCCGCCGACGCCGTCGAGATGGTTCTGGATGTTGCCGATCACGAAATTGACCTTGTCGAGGTCGTCGAGGTGATAGACCGCCTTCGGCTTTTGCAGCGGCATCTGCCGCTGCGAGGACGGCGCTGATCGCCGAGAGCGTGCCTCAGAGGATGCTCCGTTGGCGCATGGCGTCCATCGCGCAATTATTGTTGACCGGGGCAAGCCTGTCATTCGTGCCGGCGCGCAGCCAGTTCCGGTCACAAGTTCGGCGCATTCGCTCAAGTCCGCGCGATCGACGCGAAGACCTTGTCGTCGGCGCCGGCGAACAGCGCTTCGCCTGCTTCGTGGTCGGGCGCGTCGCGATTCCGCATAACGCCACGGTGATACCGGCGCCCTTACAATCCACGCCGCATTCCGCCGACACCAAGGGTTTCATCGCGTCTGCTTCGGATGCTGCGCCAGATGATCTGCATCGTAGCGCCGCACAAAGCAGGCATAGGCTTCCGCGCCGCCGGGCGGGCCAGCGAACATCCTGTTATCGAAGGCGGCCGCCGCGGCCTTTGTCGACGCCTTCCTGCGCCTGGACGGTTGACGGCGCGCCGGTACAGGCGGTGGCTGCGCGTGCGACAACAAGGACCGCCAGCTTCATGGCCGGGCCTCGGGAATAGCCGGCGCCTCCAAGGTGTCATCTTTAAAGCGCGGCAATGGTGCCGCGCGGAACTGCGCGGGCTCGTTGCCTTAGTCGCGGCGACACGAAGGCACGTTCAACGGCTGCTGAACGTTTGTTCATGCAAGTCTGTGACGCGTACATCTTGACGCCACGGCTGGACGGTCACACTTTTTCAAGGAAGCCAACGTTCATCGCCGGACGGGGAAGTTGCCCCGCTCGGATGTCCGCTTCGGAGGCCTGGGCCCCGGTAAACCACGGATGTGGCGAAGGGGTTACAACCACCAAAAACAAGGGGATATTGATGAACCATTAAGCTTCCTGCCTGTTGATAAGGCAGAGGCTGCACGCGCCGTGCATTGCCGAACTGAGTCGGTCGAGTGTCCAATGGACCCAGCGTGCCGACGCTGATTCGATCCTAGGACGCTCTTGTTACGACTCGTGTCAGTCGTGCGGCGATACATATCGTGGAGAGAGGGATCATGTACAACGATTCTTTGTTCAACGCCTTCGCAAGGTCGTTTGAAGCGCGAAGCCAGACCGACATGTCGATGGCCGAGTATCTGGAGTCGTGTCGAAGCGATCCGATGCGATATGCAAATGCGGCCGAGCGGTTATTGGCGGCAATCGGTGAGCCCCAGATGATCGACACGGCCAAGGACCCACGCCTTGGCCGTATCTTTTTGAACCGTACGATCAGGTCGTATCCGGCCTTCGCCGGCTTCTACGGGATGGAGGACACGATCGAGCGCCTCGTCGGCTTCTTCCGCCACGCCGCGCAGGGTCTCGAAGAGCGCAAGCAGATCCTCTATCTGCTCGGGCCGGTCGGCGGCGGCAAGTCATCGCTCGCCGAGCGCATCAAGGCGCTGATGGAAATTCATCCGATCTATGTGCTGAAGGCGGGTGACGAGCTCTCGCCGGTGTTCGAGAGCCCGCTCGGGCTGTTCGATCCGGAGCAACTCGGGCCGATGATCGAGGAGAAGTACGGCATTCCGCGCCGACGGTTGAGCGGGCTGATGTCGCCCTGGGCCTACAAGCGGCTCGAGGCCTTCGGCGGCGACATCTCGCAATTCCGCGTCGCGCGCATCCAGCCCTCGAGGCTGCGCCAGATCGCGGTCGCCAAGACCGAACCCGGTGACGAGAACAACCAGGACATCTCCTCGCTGGTCGGCAAGGTCGACATCCGCAAGCTCGAGACCTATGCCCAGAACGATCCCGACGCCTACAGCTATTCCGGCGGCCTCAACCGCGCCAACCAGGGCGTGCTCGAGTTCGTCGAGATGTTCAAGGCGCCGATCAAGATGCTGCACCCGCTGCTGACCGCGACGCAGGAGGGCAACTACATCGGCACCGAGAATATCGGTGCGATCCCGTTCACCGGCATCATCCTGGCGCACTCGAACGAAGCCGAGTGGCAGAGCTTCAAGACCAACAAGAACAACGAGGCCTTCATCGACCGCATCTGCGTCATCAAGGTCCCGTACTGCCTGCGGGTGACCGAGGAGCAGAAGATCTACGAGAAGCTGATCCAGGGCTCGGAGCTCGCCGCCGCACCCTGCGCGCCGGCGACGCTGGAAACGATGGCCCGTTTCTCGGTGATGTCGCGCCTGCGCAAGCACGAGAACTCGACGCTGTTTGCCAAGATGCGGGTCTATGACGGCGAGAGCCTCAAGGAATCCGATCCGAAGGCGCGCAGCGTGCAGGAGTACAAGGACGCCGCCGGCGTCGACGAGGGCATGGATGGCGCTTCCACCCGCTTTGCCTTCAAGGTGCTGGCCTCGACCTTCAACCACGACACCACCGAAGTCGGTGCCGACGCGGTGCATCTGATGTATGTGCTCGAGCAGGCGATCCGCCGCGAGCAGCTGCCTGACGAGACCGAGAAGCGCTATCTCGAGTTCATCAAGGCAGACCTCGCGCCGCGTTATGCCGAGTTCATCGGCAACGAGATCCAGAAGGCCTATCTGGAATCCTACGCCGACTACGGCCAGAACCTGTTCGACCGCTATGTCGACTACGCCGACGCCTGGATCGAGGATCAGGACTTCAAGGATCCCGACACCGGCCAGCTGATGAACCGCGAGCTCCTGAACCAGGAGCTGACCAAGATCGAGAAGCCTGCCGGCATCGCCAACCCGAAGGACTTCCGCAACGAGGTCGTCAAGTTCTCGCTGCGCTCGCGGGCGCATAACGGCGGCAAGAATCCGAGCTGGACCTCCTACGAAAAGGTTCGCGACGTGATCGAGAAGCGGATATTCTCGCAGGTCGAGGATCTGCTTCCGGTCATCTCGTTCGGCTCCAAGAAGGACGGCGAGACCGAGAAGAAGCACGGCGAGTTCGTCGAGCGGATGGTGGAGCGCGGCTATACCGAGCGCCAGGTCCGCCGGCTCGTCGAGTGGTACATGCGGGTGAAGCAAGCCGGCTAATGCACGATCCGGAAAGCCGGCACCGGCTTTCCGTTTCGTCCCGTCCCGTCCAAGAAAAATGCGATGCGACTGTCATGATCGCATCCGGTGAGGCAGATGCAACGTGGTCATGCATATCGTCGATCGGCGGTTGAATCCGGGTAGCAAGAGCCTGGAGAACCGCCAGCGCTTCCTGCGGCGCGCCAAGGCGCTGGTGCAGGGAGCCGTCAAGAAGTCGTCGCAGGACCGGGACATCAAGGATGTCCTGGAGGGCGGCGAAGTGACAATCCCGCTGGACGGCATGGACGAGCCGCGGTTCCGGCGCGAGGGCGGCACGCGTGACATGGTGCTGCCCGGCAACAAGAAGTTCGTCGAGGGCGACTGGCTGCAGCGCCCGAACCAAAGCGGTGCCAAGGGCTCCGGCGCAGGCGAGGGCGACAGCGAGGACGCCTTCCGCTTCGTGCTCAGCCGCGACGAATTCGTCGATCTCTTCCTCGACGACCTCGAACTGCCCGATCTTGCCAAGCGCAAGCTCGCGGAGACCGAGAGCGAGGGCATTCAACGCGCCGGCTACGCGACCTCGGGCTCGCCCGCCAACATCTCGATCAGCCGGACGGTCAGCCGGGCGCTGGCACGGCGCGTGGCACTGCGCCGGCCGCGCAAGGACGACATCGAGGCGCTCGAGGCCGAGCTTGCGGAATGCGACGATGATGCGCGGCGCCGCGAGCTGCTGGCGCTGCTCGAAGCGCTGAAGGCCAAGGCCAAGCGGATCCCGTTCATCGATCCGATCGATATCCGCTACCGCCGCTTCGAGACGGTGCCGAAGCCGGTGGCGCAGGCCGTGATGTTCTGCCTGATGGACGTCTCGGGCTCGATGTCCGAGCACATGAAGGATCTGGCGAAACGGTTCTACATGCTGCTCTACGTCTTCCTGAAGCGGCGCTACAAGCACGTCGAGATCGTGTTTATCCGCCACACCGACCGCGCCGAGGAGGTCGACGAGGATACGTTCTTCCACGGCCCGGCTTCCGGCGGCACGCTGGTGTCGAGCGCGCTGGTCGCGATGAACGATATCGTCCGGACCCGCTTCCGTCCGGCCGACTGGAACATCTATGCCGCCCAGGCCTCGGACGGCGACAATATGACCTCCGACAGCGCGCTGACCGGTCACCTCCTGACCGACAAGATCCTGCCGATCTGCCAGTTCTTCGCCTATCTCGAGGTCGGTGAAGCCGCCAACTACACCTTCGACATGCCGGACTCCTCGCTCTGGACGCTTTATGAGCGTCTGCGCAACGAGGGCGCGCCGCTGTCGATGCGCAAGGTCAGCGAGCGCGGCGAGATCTTCCCGGTGTTCCAGGACCTGTTCAAGCGCCGCAGCAAGCAGGAAAGGGTGTAGCGTGATGGGTTCTTCCGGGGAACGGCTGTTCGAGGGCGCCGATTGGGATTTCCAGATATTGCAGCGGGTTCACGACGCCTGCGAGAAGATCGCGCGCACCGAGCTTGGGCTCGACGTCTATCCCAACCAGATCGAGGTGATCACCGCCGAGCAGATGCTCGACGCCTATTCCTCGGTCGGCATGCCGCTGTTCTACAAGCACTGGTCGTTCGGCAAGCAGTTCGCGTTCCAGGAAGCGTCCTATCGCAAGGGCCTGATGGGCCTCGCCTATGAGATCGTGATCAATTCCTCGCCGTGCATCTCCTATCTCATGGAGGAGAATACGGCGACGATGCAGACCCTGGTGATCGCGCACGCGGCGTTCGGGCACAATCACTTCTTCAAGAACAACTATCTGTTCAAGCAGTGGACCGATGCCGACGGCATTCTCGACTATCTGGAATTCGCCAAGGGCTACATCGCGGTCTGCGAGGACCGCCATGGCCGCGAGACGGTGGAGCGGACGCTCGATGCCGCGCATGCGCTGATGTCGCATGGCGTCGACCGCTATCCCGGAAAGAAGACGCTCGATTTGCGTGCCGAGGAGAAGCGGGCCGGCGAGCGCCGGCAGCACGAGGAAAGCGTGTTCAACGATTTGTGGCGGACGGTGCCGAATACCAAGGCCAAGAGCAAGGCTGCGCTCACGGCCGAGCGCCGCCGCGCGCTGCTCGGCTTGCCGCAGGAGAACATCCTCTATTTCCTCGAGAAGACCGCACCGCGCCTTGCACCCTGGCAGCGCGAGCTCATCCGCATCGTGCGCCACATTGCGCAGTATTTCTACCCGCAGGGTCAGACCAAGGTGATGAACGAGGGCACCGCGACCTACGTCCATTACCGCATCATGAGCCGGCTGCATCAGCAGGGCCGGATCACCGACGGCAATTTCCTCGAATTCCTGCAGTCGCACACCAACGTGGTGTTCCAGCCCGAATTCGACGACCGCCGCTATTCCGGCTTCAATCCCTATGCGCTCGGCTTCGCCATGATGCAGGATATCGAGCGGATCGTGAAAAATCCGGAGGACGAGGACCGCGAGTGGTTCCCCGACATCGCCGGCAAGGGCGACGTCGAGGGCGTGCTGCGCGAGATCTGGGGCAACTACCGCGACGAGAGCTTCATCAACCAGTTTCTCAGCCCGGCGCTGATCCGGCGCTTCCGCATGTTCCATCTGCACGACGACCCCGCGGAAAGCCAGGGGATCAAGGTCGACGCGATCCACGACGAGCGCGGCTACCGCCGGGTCCGCCGCGAGCTGGCGCGGCAATACGACGTCGGCTTCGTCGACGCCAATATCGAGGTCGTGGATGTCGATCTCGACGGCGATCGCCGCCTGATGCTGCGTCACACCACCGTGAAGGGCGCCCAGCTCAACGAGACCGACGCGCGGCGCGTGCTGCAGCATCTCGCCGATCTGTGGTCCTACGACGTCGCGCTGACCGAAATCGACGGCACCGACAAGGTGCTGAAGGAATATGTCGTCAGCCCGCGCGCGGCTGCCGTCGCGGCTTGAGGATGAGGCTCTCGCTGACATGAGCACGGCGGACACCGCCGCGCGGAATGCGAGTCTTGCTCGGTGAACCTTCGCTTCTATCGAAGGCTCACATCATGAACATCACGGAAACATTTCGGATTTGAAGCGCATGACGTTCCGTGCGCGAACGTGCATTGCCGGCATGCGGAAATCTCGCGAGACGTTCTTGGTGATTGCCTGCGCGGGCGCGATGGATAATGTGCGCCGCGTCAAGAAAACCAAGAAAAGGATATGCTCTTGTCAACTCGCTCCCGCCTGGCGGGCTTTCTCGCCGTCGCCACGCTCACGGCCTCGTCGATCTCGCCATCCATCGCAGCCGACACCGCGATCAGAATAGGAAACACCGCGCCCTATAGTGGCCCGGCGTCGGCCTACGGCACGATCGCGCGTGCCGAAGCCGCGTATTTCCAGATGCTCAACGATCACGGCGGCATCAACGGCCGCAAGATCGACTTCGAGAGTCTCGACGACGCCTATTCGCCGTCGAAGACGGTCGAGCAGACCCGCAAGCTCGTCGAGCAGGACGAGGTGCTCGCGGTCTTCAGTGCGGTCGGCACCGCGCCGAACATCTCGGTGCAGAAGTACCTCAACATCAAGCGCGTGCCGCAGCTGTTCGTGTCCTCCGGCGCGACGCGCTGGAACGATCCGAAGCAGTTCCCGTGGACGGTCGGTTTCAATCCGACCTACGAGCTCGAAGGCCGGCTCTACGCAAAATACATCCTGAAGACCAAGCCGGATGCGAAGATCGCCGTCATTACGCCGAACGAGGACGCCGGCAAGGACTATCTCAGGGGTTTCAAGGACGGGCTCGGCGAGCATGTCGGCCAGATCGTCGCCGAGACCACGTATCTCACGACCGATCCCACCATCGATTCCCAGATGGTGACGATGCGCGAGTCCGGCGCGGACGTCTTCTTCGCCGAGGCGACGCCGAAATTCGCGGCCCAGGCGCTGCGCAAGGCGGCGAGCATGGGCTGGAAGCCGCTGACCATCCTGCCGACCGTCTCCAATTCCGTCTCCGCGGTGCTTGAACCGGCCGGCCTCGAGAACGTGATCGGCGTCGTGACCGGGCTCTATCTGAAGGATCCGACCGATCCGCGCTGGGCCGACGATCCCGCGCAGAAGGAGTTTGCGGCCTGGATGAAGAAGTACCAGCCGAATGCGAGCCCGGGCGACCTCTTCAACGTGCAGGGCTATACGGTGGCGCAGGTGATGGCGGCGGTGCTGAAGAACTGCAACGGCGATTACAGCCGCGACAACATCATCAAGCAGGCGACCAATCTGAAGGCGCTCGAATTGCCGATGCTGCTGCCCGGCATCAAGGTGCAGACCGAGCCCGACAATGTGACGCCGATCCGGCAAATCCAGATGGCGCGGTTCGACGGCAAGTCGTGGGCGCTGTTCGGCGACGTCTTGAGCGACAAGTAGCCGTCACCAACTTCGCTGTGGTCCCTGCCTGGTGCGCAATTGCGCACGGGAGTAGGGACCCATACGCCGCGGCTTCTTTTGTAAACGGGACTCGTCGTCCCGGCGTAGTTAGACAATCTGCATCGGTGGTTATGGGTCCCTGCTTTTCGCAGGGACGACACAGAGTTTGTTGCCCGTCCTCGCCACGTCATTGTGACGGCGAGAATGAGTGCTCAGCGCAGGCTCGCGTTGATCTTGTCGAGCACCGCCGAGCCAGGGCACAGCGCTTTCTCGTCCAGCGTGTTGAGTGGCGTCTCGACGGTGTCGAGATGGGTGTGCAGATCCTCGGCGTCCGGATCGACATAGAGCAGGCCGGTGACGATCTGGCCCTTGGCCGCATGCTTCTGCAGGAAGGTCATCGCGCCCAGGCGATCATGCGGATCGTAGTCGGCGTCGAGCTTGCGCAGCGCGAGGCGCGAGCCGTCATGCTGCTCGACCACCTGCACGGTGCCCGGCGCATAGTCGACGCTGATCGGATCGCGGCCGACCAGCACGTCGAGGCGGTTCACCGCGTCATTGTGCTCGCGGACATAGTCAAAACTCTTGGTCGAGCCGGCGTGGTTGTTGAAGGCGATGCAGGGGCTGATCACGTCGATGAACGACGCGCCCTTGTGGCGAATAGCAGCGGCAATCAGCGGCACCAGCTGGGTCTTGTCGCCGGAGAAGCTGCGCGCCACGAAGGTGGCACCGAGCTGCAGGGCGATCGCGACCAGGTCGATCGCATTGTCGGTGTTGGTGACGCCCTTTTTCGACTTCGATCCACGGTCGGCGGTGGCCGAGAACTGGCCCTTGGTCAGGCCGTACACGCCGTTGTTCTCGACGATATAGGTCATGTTGACGGCGCGCCGGATCGAATGCGCGAACTGGCCGAAGCCGATCGAGGCGGAATCGCCGTCGCCGGAGACGCCGAGATAGATCAGGTCGCGGTTGGCGAGGTTGGCGCCGGTCAGGACCGACGGCATGCGGCCGTGTACCGAGTTGAAGCCGTGCGAATTGCCGAGGAAGTAGTCCGGCGTCTTCGACGAGCAGCCGATGCCGGAAATCTTCGCCACCCGGTGCGGCTCGATCGAGAGCTCGTAACAGGCCTCGATGATCGAGGCGGTGATCGAATCGTGGCCGCAGCCGGCGCACAGGGTCGAGATCTTCCCCTCGTAGTCGCGGTGGGTATAGCCCAGCTCGTTCTTCTTCAGGCCGGGATGGTGAAACTTCGGCTTTGCAATGTAGGTCATGTCACGGCCTTGCGGAGTGGGGTCACCTTGAGATGATCCTGGTGGTCGCCGATCGCGCCAGCGATGAAGCGCGCGGTGATCGGCGTGCCGTCATAGTGCAGGATCGGCACCAGCCTGACGGGGTCGATGCCGTTCTCGTTGACGATCAGCTGGCGAAGCTGCGCGTCGCGGTTCTGCTCGACAACGTAGACGAAGTCGTGGTCGGCGATGAAGCTCGCGACGCTGGAGTGGAACGGGAAGGCGCGGATGCGCATGCGGTCGAGCTGGTGGCCGCGCGCCTCCAGGATCCCGATCGCCTCGTCCATCGCGGGCGACGTCGATCCGAAATAGATCACGCCGTATTTGGTCGGCTTCGCCGCATTGGCCTGCAGCGGCCGCGGCACCATGTCCTGGGCGGTCTCGAACTTGCGTACCAGGCGCTGCATGTTGTCGGCGTAGACCGCGCCTTCCTCGGAATAGCGCGCGTAGCGGTCGCGCGAGGTGCCGCGGGTGAAGTAGGAGCCCTTGGTCGGATGCGTGCCGGGATAGGTGCGATAGGGGATGCCGTCGCCGTCGACGTCGAGATAGCGGCCGAAGTCGCGGCCTTCCTCGAGCATCTCCGCCGTCATCACCTTGCCGCGGTCGTATTGCTTCGCGTCGTCCCACTTCAGCGGACGGCACAGCCGGTGGTTCATGCCGATGTCGAGATCGAGCATCAGGAAGATCGTGGTCTGCAGCCGCTCGGCGAGGTCGAAGGCGGCCGCGGCGAACTCGAACGCCTCCGCCGGATCCTCCGGGAACAGCAGCACGTGCTTGGTATCGCCATGCGAGGCATAGGCGCAGGCGATCACGTCGCATTGCTGGGTGCGGGTCGGCATGCCCGTCGAGGGGCCGGCGCGCTGGATGTTCATGATCACGGCCGGGATCTCGGCGAAATAGGACAGGCCGATGAACTCGGTCATCAGCGAGATGCCGGGACCCGAGGTCGCGGTGAAGGCCCGCGCGCCGTTCCAGGAGGCGCCGATCACGATGCCGATCGAGGCGAGCTCGTCCTCGCCCTGCACGATCGCGTATTTCGCCTTGCCGGTTTCGGGATCGTGGCGATACTTCTTGCAGTGGCTGGTGAAGGCTTCCGCTACCGACGATGACGGGGTGATCGGATACCAGGCGCACACGGTGGCGCCGCCATAGACGGCGCCGAGCGCGGCCGCGCTGTTGCCTTCGACGAAGATGCGGTCGCCGACCTTGTCGGACTTTTTCACCCGCAGCCCAAGCGGGCATTTCAGGTTCTGCAGCGCCCAGTCGCGGCCGAGATGCAGTGCGTGGACGTTCGAGGAGAGCAGCTTCTCCTTGCCCTTGTACTGCTCGCCGATCAGCTGCTCGACCAGCTTGGGATCGAGGTCGAGCAGGGCGCAGAGCGCGCCGAGATAGATGATGTTCTTGAACAGCTGGCGCTGCCTGGGATCGGTGTAGGTCGAGTTGGTGATCGCGGTCAGCGGCACGCCGATGACGGTGATGTCCTCGCGGAATTTCGACGACGGCATCGGCTTGGTCGAGTCGTAGAACAGATAGCCGCCGGGCTCGATCGAGGCGACGTCCTTGTCCCAGGTCTGCGGGTTCATCGCCACCATCATGTCGACGCCGCCGCGGGCACCGAGATGGCCGTCCTCGGTGACGCGCACCTCATACCAGGTCGGCAGGCCCTGGATGTTGGACGGGAAGATGTTGCGTGGCGAGACCGGCACGCCGTGGCGCAGGATCGAGCGCGCGAACAGTTCGTTGGCGGAAGCCGAGCCCGAACCGTTGACGTTGGCGAAGCGGACGACGAAGTCGTTTACGCTGCTGATCGGGCTTTGGACTGGCATGTTGATCCCGCTTGAACCATATCGATGAGGTACTTCTGCATGTCCCAGGCGCCGGTCGGGCAGCGCTCGGCACACAGCCCGCAATGCAGGCAGACGTCTTCGTCCTTCACCATGACGCGGCCGGTCTTGAGGCCGCCGGAGACGTAGAGCGCCTGGTCGTGATGCGGCGAGGGCGCTTTCAGCCGCTGCCGCACCTCATCCTCTTCGCCGTTCTGGGTGAAGGTGATGCAGTCCATCGGACAGATGTCGACGCAGGCGTCGCACTCGATGCAGAGCGGCGCGGAAAACACCGTCTGTACGTCGCAATTCAGGCAGCGCTGCGCCTCGCCGAGCGCGAGCTTGAGGTCGTAACCGAGCTCGACTTCGGCGCGGATGTCCTTCAGCGCGACCACCTTGTCGCGATGCGGCACCTTGAAGCGCTTGTCGGCGGAGATGTCGTTGTCGTAGCTCCACTCGTGGATGCCCATCTTCTGCGAGGAGATGTGCACCTCGGGCAGCGGGCGCTCGTTGATGTCCTCGCCGGACAGCAATCGGTGGATGGAGAGCGCGGCGTCGTGGCCGTGCGCCACCGCCCAGATGATGTTCTTCGGCCCGAACGCCGCATCGCCGCCGAAGAACACCTTCGGATTGGTCGAGACGAACGTCTTGGGATCGACCTTCGGCATGTGCCACTTGTCGAATTCGATGCCGCAATCGGCTTCGATCCAGGGGAACGCGTTCTCCTGGCCGACCGCAACCAGCACATCGTCGCAGGGCACGGTCTCGTCAGGCTCGCCCGAGGGCACCAGGTTGCGCCGGCCCTTGGCGTCGTACTCCGCCTTCACCTTCTGGAAGGTGACGCCGATCAGCTTGCCGGCCACATGCTTGAACGCCACCGGCACCATGTAGTTGAGGATCGGGATGTCCTCGTGAAGCGCGTCTTCCTTCTCCCACGGCGAGGCCTTCATTTCCTCGAAGCCGGAGCGGACGATCACCTTGACACTTTCGCCGCCGAGGCGGCGCGCGGTGCGGCAGCAATCCATCGCCGTGTTGCCGCCGCCGAGCACGATGACGCGACGGCCGATCTTGTCGACGTGGCCGAACGACACGTTGGCCAGCCACTCGATGCCGATATGGATGTTGGCGGCCGCCTCCTTGCGGCCGGGAATGTCGAGCTCGCGGCCGCGCGGCGCACCGCTGCCGACAAAGATCGCATCATAGTTCTCGGCGAGCAGCTGCTTCAAGCTGTCGACGCGCTGGCCACCCCTGAATTCAACACCGAGGTTCAGGATGTAGTCGGTCTCCTCGTCGATCACGCTGTCGGGCAGGCGGAATTTCGGAATCTGGCTACGCATCATGCCGCCGGCCTTCGGATCGCCGTCGAACACGGTGCAGTGATAGCCGAGCGGCGCGAGATCGCGCGCCACCGCGAGCGAGGCGGGGCCGCCGCCGACCAGCGCGACGCGCTTGCCGTTCTTCGGCCCGGGCTTCGGCAGCCGGTGCTTGATGTCGTCCTTGAAGTCCGCCGCGACGCGCTTCAGGCGGCAGATCGCGACCGGATTGTCCTCAACCCGGCCGCGGCGGCATGCCGGCTCGCACGGACGGTCACAGGTGCGCCCGAGAATGCCGGGGAACACGTTGGACTTCCAATTGATCATGTAGGCGTCGCTGTAACGCCCCTCAGCAATCAACCGGATGTACTCGGGAACAGGGGTGTGTGCGGGACAGGCCCATTGGCAATCGACTACTTTGTGAAAGTAATCCGGCGCCGAGATATCAGTCGGTTTCATTCCTACCTTTGACCCGCGCGAAAATGCCAGACCCGCGCGGCCTTATCGTTGACGACGAACGCTCACGTGGCGTTGTTCTGGTTTTTGAATTGGATCATAGGCTTATCTTATTAGAGCCGTTCCAGGGAAGGCAAAGGCTAAATTGTCCGACCATCAGCTTTCGCGCGGCTGATGCGCGTGTAGCGTTAATCTCGATTGCGTTATGTGGCGGTGCAGCATGATCTGCGCCCGCCGGCTTGTTGAGAAGATGTTTTCGGAAAACCGCTGCGCACGTTTCCGGATCAGGTTTGCTCGCGTGGAAGATCGCTCTTCGCGATATCCCACAACAGCCTGTAGACGCCGCTGGTGACCACGAGCGGCTTCAACGCGGCATTGCCGGTGATGGCTGTAGCGGCCGCAGGGACCGCGCTGACATCGGTGGCGTCGATCAGCACGAACCAGTCGCCGGCACCGGGATCGGGTTTCTCCGCATCCGGCGTCAGCGGCTTCGACAGGTCAGGGTCGTTCTCCAGAAGGTGCATCGAGACGATGCCGTCGCGCGAAGCTGGATCGAGTTGCTCCCGCAAAGCAGCGCGGAGTTTGTCCGCGCCTTCGGCGGGCGGGCGCAGGCGGATGATGCCGAGGGCCGAGCCCCTGCCGACGCCGCGGCTGATCGTGATGCGCGCAACCCCGCGGATCATGTTCTGAAAGCGCGCGATGTTGGCCTTCGACCAGTCGGTCTGGTTGGCGAGCGCCTTGCGATAGGCCGGGCTCTCGAGCACGTCGAAGGTCGCGGTCGAGTAGAGGCCGAGATATTTCGGCTTGCCGTCATGGGCGACGTAGCGGCGGGCTTCCAGGAAGCCGTCGATGGCGACCCGTTCCTCGAGATGCTCGCGGTCGTACCAGCGATTGAACTCAGCTTCGTGCAAGCTGTCGATATCCATCGAGGTCAGCAGCATGCCTTGTCCGGCGATTGGCATCGAGTGCTCCTTTTTTGCCTGTTTTATCCACGCAATATCGCCTGATCGCGTGGACCAGGGAAGCCGGTTCCCGGCACCGCAGACCAAGGATTGCCACAATTGCTGCAATGCTGTTCAGCACCGGTTCACAGAGGTAGCATTTCATTCGTTACACCAACTCTCGAGAAGAAAAGGGACGACCACCATGGCACGCATTCTGTGGGCATTGATCGTCGGTCTGGTGTCGCTCGCCTCGCTTCCCGTGCATGCGCAGGATCAGGAGAAGCGTCTCGCACTTGTCGTCGGCAACGGCGCCTATGAGGCTGGCGCGTTGCAGACCGCCGCGAACGATGCCGGATTGATCGCGCAGACCTTGCAGGCCGCCGGATTCGACGTGACCGGCGCGCGCGATCTCGATGGCGAGACGCTGCGCAAATCGTTCCGCGATTTCATCCAGAAGGTGCAGGAGGCGGGGCCCAATGCCGTCGCCTTCGTCTATCTCGCCGGCTACGGCGTGCAGCTCACCGGCGAGAACTACTTCGTCCCGGTCGACGCCAAGATCGCCCGCGACACCGACGTGCCGGTCGAGGCGATCCGCATCTCCGACTACAGCCATCAACTCTCGGCGCTGCCGATCAAGGCCGGCGTGATCGTGCTCGATGCGGCGCGCAGCAATCCCTTCGCCAAGGAAGGCCCGCCGCTGGCCGGCGGTCTTGCGCTGGTCGATCCCGATCCGAAGATGCTGATCGGTTTCAATTCGGCGCCCGGCACCGTTGCCCCTGACGGTGCCCCGCCCTACGGGCCCTACGCGCAAGCGCTGGCGGAAATGATCCGCACCGGCGGCCTGACCTTGCCCGAGGTGTTCGACCGCGTCCGCCTGCGCGTCAACGAGATGACCAAGGGCGCCGAGATCCCGTGGGATGCGCACAAGGTCGACGCGCCCTTCATGTTCTTCGAGCGCAAGCCGGACGCGCCGCCGCAGCAGGTCGATGCCGGGCTGCGCACCAAGCCGATCCGCGATTTCTCGGCGCAGGATGCCTACGCCGCGGCGCTGGAGCGCGACACGCTGCAGGGCTACGAGGATTATCTGCAGGCCTATCCGAGCGATCCGCTGGCCAAGCGCGTGCGCGCGATCGTGGCGGCGCGGCGCGAGGCGATCACCTGGCGACGCACCTACAGCGCCGACACGCCTGATGCGTATTGGTCGTACCTGCGGCGTTATCCGCGCGGACCGCATGCCTACGACGCCCGGCGCCGGCTCGCCTATCTGTCGGCTGCGCTCGAGCCGCCGCCGCAGTTCACCGTGCTCGACTACGACGTGCCGCCGCCGCCGCCCGACGAGGTCGTCTATGTCGACCGTCCGGTGCTGTACTACAGCGATCCGGTGTTCGACTTCGCACCGCCCCCGCCGCCGCCGGTGGTCTTCCTGCCGCCGCCGCCGCCGGACTTCGTCGTGCTGCCGCCCCCGCCGCCACCGATCGGCCTGTACGTGCTGCCGACGCCGATGTTCGTGGCGATGCCGGCCTATGTTGCCGCACCGGCCTATGTCGTGCCGCCGCAGAACAACATCGTGTTCAACAACATCCACAACACCACCGTCATCAACACGGTCATCAACAATCCGAACCCGACGCCGGCGCAGCTCCATGCGGCCGGGGTGACGGCGGCGATGGGCGGCGCGCCGGTGACGGCGGCACCGCGACTGCCGGCCGCTGCTATGCAGCGCGCCAATCTGGCGCGACCCGGCGCTCCGCAAGGCGCGACGCCCGCGCAAGGCGCTGCGATGGGAGCCTCGCGCGCCGCACCAAACGCTGCTGCGGCACCGAACGCTGCAGCCACTCCGAACGCTGCCGCCACACCGAATGCGATGGGCGCGCCGGGCACACCGGGTGCGCATACCCTGCCGGGCGCAAAGAATGGACCGCCGCTGCCGCAGTCGGCGACCGCACCGGCCAATGCCATGCAGCATGGCGCTGTACCGCCGGCAGCCGCGCAACCCGGCGCCGCGCAACCGGGGGCAAAGCCGAATGCGGTGGTGCCGGGCAAGCCGGCGACCGCGATGGCGCCTGCCAATGCGCAGCCTGCTCCTGCGGCCAAGCCCGGTGTCGCCCCGGCAACAAACGCGCCGGCCTCGCCGGCGACCGCCGGCAAGCCGGGCGCGCAACCGCTCCCGCATGCGGCGACCGCGCCGACCGCAAACGTGAAGCCCTCGGCGCCGCCGTCACCGGCGAACCGCGCGATGTCGACACGGCCGACGCCGGCCGCGCGTCCGGCACCCCCGCACGCCGCGGTGTCGCCGGCGCCGGTCTCCCGGCCCGCGCCGGCGCACGCGGCAGCTCCGCCGGTCCATGCCGTCGCTCCGCCAGTGCGGGCCGCAGCTCCGCCGCCGCGGCCGGTTGCCCCGCCGCCGCGCGCCGCCGCCGTTGCGCCGCGTCCGGCGCCGGCCCCGCACGTTGCGCCGCCGCCGCCACGGCCGGCGATGCAGGCGCAACGCGCAGCACCGCCGCCGCGAATGGCGGCGCCGCCAAGGCCTGCGCCCGCGCCACGGGCAGCGCCGGCATGTCCGCCCGGCAAGTGCAAGCATTGAGAGAAGCAAGGGAGCCGGTCGAGGTCTTCACCGGCTCCTGATGTCGAGGGCGTTGCTGCGGCGGCCTATCCCTTGCCGGCGATGTCGGAGATCGCCTTCATCACAGCGTTGCGGATGCCGGGATCGTAGAGGATGTGGCCGGCGCCATCGACGATACGGACCTCGCTGCCCGGCCAGCGCGCGGCGAGCGCGTGCGATGTTGCGGGCGGGCACAACAGATCATAGCGGCCCTGCACCAGGATGCCGGGAATGCCGGCGAGCTGGCCGGCCTCGTCCATCAGCTGGTTGGGCCGCATGAAGCAATTGTTGGCGAAGTAGTGCGCCTCCATGAACGGCGTCGAGGGCAGGGCGCCTGAAGCCTTGAGGTCGAGCCGCGTCTGCTTCGGCGTGTGCTCCGACAACGCGCGTTCGGTGTCGTGCCAGGCGCGTGCGGCCGGCGCATGCACGGTGGCGTCGGGATCGAGGATGCGGCGATAATAGGCCGTAAGCGGCGATGCACGCTCGCTCTCGGGCAGGAAGTTGAGGAAGTCCTCGGAGAGGGCGGGATAGAAGCGTGGCAAGGCGCGCAGGAAAACGTCGTCCAGCTCCTCGGCTGTGCCGAGAAAGGTCGCGCGCAGCACCAGCCCGCTGACCCGCTCGGGATGGGCCTGCGCATAGGCCAGCGCCAGCGTCGCGCCCCAGGAGCCGCCGACCACCATCCAGCGCGCGAAGCCGAACCGCTCGCGGATTTTCTCCATGTCCGCGATCATGTGCTGCGTCGTGTTGTTGTCGCGGCTGCCCTTCGGCCGGCTGCGGCCGCAGCCGCGCTGGTCGAACAGCACGGCGTGAAAGCGCTCGGGATCGAACAGCCGGCGATGATCGGGCTGGCAGCCGCTGCCGGGGCCGCCATGCAGATAGACCGCGGGAATGCCGCCTTCACGTCCGACGCTCTCGACATGGAGGTCGTGGCCGTCGCCGACATCGAGCCATTCCGACGTCAGCGGCGCAAAGGGATCGGCACGCCTCGCGGCCTTGCCGATGTCGGCGTCAGGCGCCATTGCGCTTGTCCCGGGATTCGTTCTGGCGTTCGTCCGTCTCCAGCGTGCCGCCGGCGAAGTTGCGGTAGATGAAACGGTCCAGATGGGCGGCCGCCTCTCGCTCGGCCTGCTTGAAGATCTCCTCGTGCCGCGGCGACAGCGCGCAGGCGGGGTCGGTGTTGCCGGCATCGCCGGTCAGCGCAAAGGCCTGGCAGCGGCAGCCGCCGTAATCGACCTCGCGGAATTCGCAAGACTTGCACGGCTCCGGCATCCAGCCGGTGCCGCGATAGCGGTTGAAGGCCTCCGAGTTCTGCCAGATCCAGGCGATCGAATGGTTCGAGCGCACCGATTCGAATTCGAGCCCGGTGATGCTTTCGGCGGCGTGGCACGGCAGCACCTTGCCGGCCGGCGAGATGTTGAAGAACTGGCGGCCCCAGCCGCCCATGCATTTCTTCGGGCGCAGCGCGTAATAATCCGGCACCACATAGTCGATCGCGAGCGTGCCCTTCAGGCGCATTTGGGCTTCCTCGACGATGCGGCTGGTCTCCTCGATCTGCTCGATCGTCGGCATCAGCGCGGCGCGGTTCTTCAACGCCCAGCCGTAATACTGCACGTTGGCGACCTCGAGCCGGTCGGCGTCGAGGTCGACCGCCATCTGGATGATGTCGGGCAGCTGATGCAGGTTTTGCCGGTGCATCACCGCATTCACCGTGAGCGGCATGTCGAGCTCGCGGGTCCATTTCGCGACTTCGAGCTTTTTCCGGTGCGCGTCCTTCAGGCCTGCGACACGATCCGCGACGATAGGCTCATTGCCCTGGAAGCTGATCTGCACATGGCTGAGGCCGGCATCGGCCAGCGCCGAAAGCTTGTCCTTCGTCAGCAGCACCGCCGAGGTGATCAGGTTGGAGTAGAGCCCGACATCGGTCGCGTGCTGCACCAGCTCGACGATGTCCTTGCGCGCAGTCGGCTCGCCGCCGGAGAAATGGACCTGGAGCACGCCGAGCTCGGCGAGCTCACTCAGCACTTTCTTCCATTCCTCGGTGGTGAGCTCGGTCGAGGCGCGGTCGAGCTCGACCGGGTTGGAGCAATAGGGACATTGCAGCGGGCAGCGGTGGGTGATCTCGAGCAGCACCGCAAGGGGAATGCCGTAGGTCTCGGCCGCCGAGCGCGTTTGCTCGAGCACCGCGAGCCCGTCGGTTGGGCCTGCTGTCGTTGTCTTGTTGTCGGCGAGCGTGTCACTCATGCTGTGCTCTCGCGCGCTTCGGTCAGAAAGCCCTTGTCGGCCAGATCCTGCAACATGGCGATCACGTCGGTCGCGATCGCCTCGCGCGGGGCGGCGTATTTCTCCGCAAGCTGGTCCACCATCGCGGCGACGCTGCGCATGCCGTCGCAGAGTTGCAGCACCTCGACCGCGATGTCATCCGGTGCCAGCACGCGCTCCGGCGCCAGGATCACCCAGACCTGCCGCGTCTCGTCGAATTTCAGCTTGGTATGGCGCGGCAGTTGCGGCCGGCTGGTTTCGCTGACGCTGATGTTGCGGCTGGCCATGATGTCGTCCCTAACTTGCCTTCGGCACGAAGGCGCCGGGTGGAATCTGGCCGTCGACATAGGCGTAATAGAGCGCATCGAGTTGCACCCACAGCACGTTGGTCTTGAAGATCAGCGCGTTGCAGACTGCCTCGCGCTCGGCGGGCGTCCTGGCGTGCTGCTTGACGTAGTCAAGCGCGAAGCCGGCGTCGCGCGGCGCCTGGGTCAGGCGGCGGCTGAAATAGCTCATGATGTCGGGATTGACGAAGTCGTAGTGCTTCAGCATCCCCGAGATGCGCTCCTCGTGCAGGTTCGGCGCGAACAATTCGGTGAGCGAGGAGGCGATCGCCTCCAGCGGCGTGCGGTCGCGGCAGAAATGGACATAGGCTTCCACGGCAAAGCGCGTCGCCGGCAGGATGCCTTCGGTGGACTCGACATAGGCCGTGTCGAGGCCGAGGCCCTCGGTCAGCTTCAGCCAGCGCTCGATGCCGCCCTCGCTGCCGAGGTCGCCGTCATGATCCTCGATGCGATGGCGCCACTCGACTCGTGTCATGCGGTCGCGGAAGCGTGTCATCACCATCGCGTCCTTCAGCGGGATCGTGCTCTGGTAGTAATAGCGGTTCAGCGCCCAGGCCTGGACCTGGCCCTTGTTGAGCTTGCCGCCGTGCAGCAGGCGGTGGAACGGGTGCAGGCTGTGATAGCGCGTGGCACCGATCGTGCGCAGCGTCGTCTCCATCTCCTCGGCACTGTCGAGCGTGATGCCCTTGCCGATCGAGAGCGCGGTCATTCCGTTTGTAGGCACGACATTCACAGCACGATCTCCGTTCCGTCGGAGGGAATCTGCCAGCCCGCCTGTTCGGCCGCCCTGCGTTCGGCCGAGGTCCCAAGCAGCGCCGGGTTGGAATTGTTGATATGCAAAAACACTTTTCGTCCGATGTCGAGCCCGGCGAGGCTTGCGATCGCACCCTGATCGCCAGACATCGAGATATGTCCCATGCCCTGGCCGGTCTTGTTGCCAAGGCCCGCCGAGATCAGCTCGTCGTCGCGCCACACCGTGCCGTCGAAAAACACCAGCGGCGCGCCCTTCAGCCGGAATTTCAGCTCGTCAGTCACCCGCGCGCAGGCGGCCAGGAAATAGAAATATTTGCCGCTGCGCCTGTCCGCAATACGCAGGCCGAGCGTATCGCCGACGCCGTCGGCGCCCGCCGGATGCGCCTTGCCCTCGAGGTACCACGCGCCCTTGCCGGGAACCTCGAACGGCAGCACCTCGAGCCCGGACGGCGATCCGTCGGGCAGGGCCGGTTCGAAGGTCTCGTCGACCGCAATCGGCCGGCGGTCGACGTTCTTGTCGCTGAGCACATTGAAGATGCTGTTGGAGCGCAGGATCGCAAGCACCCGCTCATGCGCGTAGATCGTGAACGGCGAGCCCTCACGCATCGACAGCAGCCCGGCGACCGCGTCGATCTCGCCATTGGTGAGGATGACGCCCGCGATCGGGCTATGGCGCAATGCGCCGTGCTTCGGATGCAGCTGTGGCGTGGCAATCAACTGCTGGCGCAGATCCGGGGACGCATTGACCAGGAACCAGTGCACCCCATCGCCACTGACGGCGATCGAGGCTTGTGTGCTCTGCAGTTCGGGATGGTCGCTTCGCGCCGTCCTGCAGACGGCACAGCCGCAGTTCCACTGCGGAACGCCGCCACCCGCCGCGGCACCCAGGACGACGACACGAAGCATGATCCGTCCCCTGGAGAAGCTTGGCCTGGAGAAGTCTGTTGGACCCAGAAACATTACGAGGTGGACCCCGGATTTGAAACACACTCCCTTGCTCGGGAGCGCGTTACGCCCGGATGTCCACCTGCGCTAAAACGCTAAACGTGTATGGGGCGCTGCCGCTTACTTGCGGGTTGCGCACATATACATGTTAATTTCCATGCCGACCGACACTTCCACGATCTTCGGTGCTTTCCAGGCCATTTGGCTCTCCTTGTTGCAACCGGACGAACTTTCCGCCCTGCAGAGTAAACTACTGTGGTTGGAAAAGTTCGCCAGTTAAATTTTCTGTAAGGTGCCGCCTCGCAAGGCATGCTGCACCGCGGCAGGCAAGTTCTGCCCACTCACAAATTTGTGCGCGCATTTCCCGTCAAAAGCCCGTGGCATCAGACCTTTTTCCTGTTGTTCGCCACACGGTGAATGGTGATGTTGGAATAAGTAGACAGTAGCCCCGCGGTCCTCCGAAGGTCCTGGTGACGATCCTGTGCTTCCCCGTGACGGGAGGCGACTAACCGAGCCGAGTTCAGCCGATGCCACGCTATTTCTTCAATACCCGTATCGGCGACGAGCTGATCTCCGATCCCGACGGCGAAATCCTGCGGGATCCGGATCGCGCGTGGGAGATGGCGCGCGCGATGATTCGCGAACTGCTCAAGACCGAGGGCGCCGACGGCGCGCTGCTCAGCGCCGTGATCGAGGTGACGGACGATGAGGGCGAGATCGTGCTGGAGTTTCCATTCACGGAGGCGATTCTCGACCGCCCGGATCGCTCGATGACAAGGCACTGACGCGCGCTGGCCCGCCCGCGTGGTCACAACCATGCGTTGGCCGATGCCAGCATGTTTCCGATTGCAATTGTCCGGACAAATTCGCAAGACTATGAACGGTAAGCCGAACGGCGCCGCGTGACGTCAATGGCGCAATCAAAAACGGCTTCCACCCAGGGGAGATCATCATGAAAAAACACTCGTTCGCACCGCGCAGCTTGCTGCTCGCGGGGGCCATGCTCGGGGCGTTCACGCTCTCTGCTGCGGCGCAACAGCCGGCCGCGCCGGCGGCAGGCGCCGCCCCGGCCGCCCAGCCGCTGCCGCCTGGCTCGCCGCTGATCGGGCGTCCCGATAATGAGGCTGCCGCCAAGCTCGCGCCGGTGGCGCCGCCGCCGCTGCCGTCCGCGCCCGACAAGCTGCCGCTCGCCAAGCTCAAGGTGCCGGCCGGCTTCAATGTCGAGGTCTATGCGGCCGGCATGGCCAATGCGCGCTCGCTGGCGCTCGGCGACAAGGGCACGGTGTTCGTCGGCAGCCGGCTCGTCGACAAGGTCTATGCGATCGTCAACAAGGACGGCAAACGCTCCGTCAAGGTGATCGCCTCCGGCCTCTACCGCCCGAACGGCGTCGCCTTCAAGGACGGCACGCTCTACATCGCCGAGCTCTCGAAGGTGTCCAAGATCGACAAGATCGAGGACAATCTGGACAATCCGCCGAAGCCCACCGTCATCTACGACAAGCTGCCGAAGGACGAGGCGCATGGCTGGAAGTTCATCGCCATCGGCCCCGACAACAAGCTTTATGTTCCGGTCGGCCAGCCCGGTAACAACGTGCTGCATGACGCCGACCACGGCCAGATCCGTCGCATGAATCTCGATGGCTCCGGCGCCGAGGTCTATGCGCTCGGCGTGCGCAACACGGTCGGCTTCGACTGGAATCCCGAGAACAAGCAGATGTACTTCACCGACAACGGCCGCGACTGGCTGTCGGAAACCGTGCCGGAAGACGAGCTCAACCGCGTCACCAAGGCGGGCGAGGATTTCGGCGCGCCGTACTGTTACCAGGGCAACATCATCGACCAGGAGCTCGGCTGGGGCAAGAACTGCAAGGACTACACCGCGCCGGTCGGCCTGATGGGTCCGCATACCGCCTCGCTCGGCATGCGCTTCTACACCGGCAACATGTTCCCGAAGACCTACAAGAACGTGATCTTCGTCGCGCGCCACGGCTCCTGGAACAAGTCGCAGAAGCAGGGTGGTGACGTGGTCGCCGTCAGGCTGAACAAGGACGGCACGGTGAAGTCGATGGAGCCGTTCCTGACCGGCTTCCTCGAGGACAACAAGTATGTCGGCCGCCCGGTCGACGTCATGCTGCTGAAGGACGGCTCGCTGCTGGTCTCCGACGACTGGAACGGCGCGGTCTATCGCGTCAGCTACGGCAAGCCGAAGGTCGCCAATCAGTAACAACCGCTGATGTCATTCCGGGCTGGTGCGTTAGCACCAGACCCGGAATCTCGAGATTCGTCGATGCTGCGCATCGCCCCGGAATGACGAAATTGCCAGGAGCGACCGATGCGTAAGATGAACATTCCAGCGCTCCTGCTTGCTTCAACTGTTTTCTCCGCAAATGCCGAGACCATCCAGGAGCGCGCTGCGGCGTGCTTCGCCTGCCACGGCGAGCATGGCACCTCGGAGACCGAGAACACGCCGTCGCTCGGCGGCCAGACGGCGCCCTATGCGCTGATCCAGCTCTTCATGTTCCGCGAGAAGCTCAGGGTATTCGAGCCGATGAACGAGATGGCGAAGTCGATGACCGACGACGATCTGCGCGCCTTCTCCGATTTCATCGCCACCCTGCCGAAGCCCGCGCCGCCCGCGGACGCCGGCGATCCGGCACGGATGGCGCGCGGCCAGGCGCTGGCGCAGCAGAACCGCTGCAACAGCTGCCACAACACCGATTTTTCCGGCAAGGACAATGTCCCGCGCATCGCCAATCAGCGCGAGGACTATCTCGCCAAGACGCTGGCCGAATACAAGGACAACAGCCGCCACGGCTATGACGCCACCATGGCCGACGTGATGCAGACGGTCACCAAGGAGCAGATCGGCGACCTTGCCTATTACATCGCGCATGTCCGTTGAACCATCAGGCGGATGGCCGCTGGCCATGTTCTCCGTGCGCCTCGTGTAAGCATGATCTTTTCGGAAAATCCGCTGCACACTTTTCCGGATCATGCTGTAAAAAGCCTGCGTCATACGGAGTGTCACATGCAGGATATTTGGCGTCTGTCGGCGGCCGAGCTCGCCAGCCTCATCAAATCGAAGAAGGTGTCGGCGAAGGAGGCGGCGGAGGCCGGGCTCGCCCGGCTCGATGCGGTCAACCCGAAGCTCAACGCGGTGGTCGATCACCGGCCGGACGACGTGCTGGCGCAGGCCGCCAAGGTCGATGCGGCCATTGCGCGCGGCGAGGCGGTCGGCCCGCTCGCCGGCGTGCCCGTCACCATCAAGGTCAATGTCGACCAGGAGGGCTACGCCACCACCAACGGGTTGAAGGCGCAGCGCGACGTCATCGCCAAGGTCGACAATCCGGTGGTCGCCAATCTGCGCAAGGCCGGCGCGGTGCTGCTCGGCCGCACCAATTGCCCGGCGGTCTCATATCGCTGGTTCACCACCAACCTCATTCACGGCGACACCAAGAACCCGCGCGATGGCGGCATCACGCCGGGCGGCTCGTCCGGCGGCGCGGGCTCGGCGGTCGCGGCCGGCATCGGGCATATCGCCCACGGCACCGATATCGCCGGCTCGGTGCGCTATCCGGCCTATGCCTGCGGCGTGCACGGCCTGCGGCCGAGCATGGGCCGCATCCCGGCGTTCAATTCGGCTTTGCCGGAGCGGCCGATCGGCCCGCAGATCAGCGCGGTGTCGGGCCCGCTGGCGCGCACCGTCAACGACCTGCGCATCTCGCTCGCGGCGATGTCGGCGCCGGACTATCGCGATCCCTGGTATGCGCCGGTGCCGCTCGAGGGCCCGCCGCGCGAGAAGCGCGTTGCGATGTGCCTCAATCCCGATGGTCTCAACCCGGTGCCGGAAGTGGTCGCCGCGGTGGCCGATGCCGGCAAGCGCTTGCAGAAGGCCGGCTGGATCGTCGAGGAGATCGCCGACACGCCGTCCTTGCGCGAGGCGGCCGAGATCCAGACCCGGCTCTGGCTCGGCGACGGCTATGAGGCCCAGCTCGCCTTCGCCGAGCGCGAGGGCGATCCCGGCGCACTGGCTTGCCTGCGCGGCGTCCGCGCCCGCGTGCATCCGTTCGACCTGTCGCAGGCGCTGACCCGCCGCGCGACCTTGACGCGCGAATGGTTCGCCTTCTTCGACAAATATCCGGTGCTGCTGATGCCGGTGTCCGGCGAGCTGCCGTTCCCCGACCATCTCGATCGCAAGGACGAGGCGTCGTTCGCGCGGGTGTGGCACGCGCAGCTGCCGCAGATCGCGATCCCGTTCATGGGGCTTCCCGGGCTCGTCGTCTCCACCGGTCTCGTCGGACGGATTCCGGTTGGCGTGCAGCTGGTGGCCGGACGCTACCGCGAGGATCTCTGCCTTGCCGCCGGCGAGGCGGTCGAGGCCGGCGGCACGCCGTCGTCGCCGATCGATCCGGTGAGCTGAGATGGTCACGGTCTACGATTTCACCGCGAAATCGCTTGCCGGCGACGACGTGCCGCTGCAGCGGTTCGAGGGCCAGGTGCTGCTGATCGTGAACACCGCGAGCGCCTGCGGGTTCACGCCGCAATACAAGGGCCTGCAGGAGCTGCACGCCGGCCTCTCGGCGCGCGGCTTTGCCGTGCTCGGCTTCCCCTGCAACCAGTTCGGCGCGCAGGAGCCGGGCGATGCGAAGCAGATCGCCGCGTTCTGCGAGACCAACTATGCCGTGACGTTTCCGATGTTCGCCAAGATCGACGTCAATGGTTCAGGTGCGCATCCATTGTACGAACACCTGAAACGTGAGAAGTCGGGCCTGCTCGGGCCCGCGATCAAATGGAACTTCACCAAGTTCCTGGTCGATCGCGCCGGCAAGGTCGTGGCGCGGCATGCGCCGACCGCCCGGCCCGAAGGATTGAGGAAGGACATCGAGGCGCTGCTATGAGCGACGACAACGACACCAACGACCAATTCCCCGACCGCCTCTCGGTCGATCCGAACAGCCCGTACTACAACGCGGATATTCTTGCCCGCGATGTCGGCATCCGATTCAAGGGTGTCGAGAAGACCAATGTCGAGGAGTACTGCATCAGCGAAGGCTGGGTGCGGGTCACTGCCGGCAATGCCAAGGACCGTTACGGCAATCCGCTCACCATCAAGGTGCACGGGCCGGTCGAGCCTTATTTCCGGGATAAGAAGTAGCAACCGTCATTCCGGGGCGATGCGAAGCATCGAACCCCCAGGTGCGCAATTGCGCACCGAGAATCTCGAGATTCCCCGATGCGCGCTGCGCATCTGAGGTCTGGTGCTTGCGCACCATCCCGGAATGACGTGCCAGCAAGTTGAAGAGCTCCCCATGTCCGTTCGTATCGTCGACGTCCGCGAGGTGACCAAACCGATCTCCTCGCCGATCCGCAACGCCTATATCGACTTCACCAAGATGACTTCGAGCTTGGTGGCCGTGGTCACCGACGTGGTGCGCGACGGCAAGCGGGTGGTTGGCTACGGCTTCAATTCCAACGGCCGCTACGGGCAGGGCGGTCTGATCCGCGAGCGCTTTGCGCCGCGCCTGCTGGAAGCCGATCCGAAATCGCTGCTCGATGCCGATGGCTGCAATCTCGATCCGGACAAGGTCTGGTCGACGCTGATGTCGAACGAGAAGCCGGGCGGCCATGGCGAGCGCTCGGTCGCGGTCGGCACCATCGACATGGCGGTGTGGGACGCGGTGGCGAAGACCGCGGGCAAGCCGTTGTTCCGGCTGCTCGCCGAGCGTCACGGCCTGACCGCCAATCCGCGCGTCTTCGTCTACGCCGCCGGCGGCTACTATTATCCTGGCAAGGATCTCGGCGCGCTGCGCAAGGAGATGCGCGGCTATCTCGATCGCGGCTACAACGTCGTGAAGATGAAGATCGGCGGCGCGCCGCTCGCCGAGGACCGCGAGCGCATCGAGGCGGTGCTGAAGGAGATCGGCAGCGCGGCGCAGCTTGCGGTCGACGCCAACGGCCGCTTCGATCTGGAGACCGCGATCGCCTACGCCAAGATGCTGCGCGAGTACCCGCTGTTCTGGTACGAGGAGGCCGGCGATCCGCTCGACTACGCGCTGCAGGCGGCGCTGGCCGAGTTCTATCCCGGCCCGATGGCGACCGGCGAGAACCTGTTCAGCCACCAGGATGCGCGGAACCTGATCCGCTACGGCGGCATGCGGTCGGACCGCGACTGGTTGCAATTCGATTGCGCGCTGTCCTACGGGCTCTGCGAGTATCAGCGGACGCTCGAGGTGCTGAAGACCCACGGCTGGTCGCCGAGCCGCTGCATCCCGCATGGCGGCCACCAGATGTCGCTGAACATCGCGGCCGGCCTCGGCCTCGGCGGCAATGAGAGCTACCCCGACCTGTTCCAGCCCTATGGCGGCTTCCCGGACGGCGTGCGCGTCGAGGGTGGCCACATCGTGATGCCCGAGCTTCCCGGCATCGGCTTCGAGGGCAAGTCGGATCTCTACAAGGAGATGAAGGCGCTGGCGGACTAAGCCCGGCCAGCGACCGCCGATCCACCGGACGCGGGGTGGCTTGAGCCCGCTTGCAAAATTTTGTGAGCGATGCTCAAGAAATTATTGAACGTTGCTCATTTCTGGATATACTCATGAGAACAGGGCGTCTTTCTCCCGGATGATCGGGAGAAGGCGCGGAACCGGCCGTGAGGAGTGCCGCATGCCATATTCAGCCAAGGATCTCCGGGAAGCCGCAAATGCCGGGGTGATCAGCCCGGCCGATCTGGAACGGTTGCTTGCCTTCCTGACGAGCAGCGCCGGGCAGGGTCCGGCGGGCGATGTTAGCCCCACCGCCAAATTCGATGCCGCGCACGTGCTCTGGTACGCCGGCGCGCTCATCGTGATCGGTGCCATGGGTCTGCTCTCGACCCTGGCCTTCACCCAGATGGGCGGCCGGGCGCTGACGATCTGCGCGATCGCCTACGCCACCGGTTTCACCTTCGCAGGACACCATCTCTGGCACCGGAAGAATCTGCGGGTTCCCGGCGGCCTGCTGATCGCGATCGCGGTCTCGATGGCGCCGCTCGCGGTCTACGGCATCCAGGACGAGCTTGGCTGGTGGGGCAAGTTCGGCAAGCCGGGAACCGTGCAGGACTTCTACGTCTGGGTGAAGGGCAGCTGGATATTCATGGAGATTGCGACCGTCGCCGCCGGCATCGTCGCGCTGCGCTACTACCGCTTCGCCTTCATCGTCGCGATCATCTCGGTCGCGCTGTGGTTCATGTCGATGGACCTGGCGCCGTGGTTCAGCGGCATGGCTCACGCCGATTTCGAGATGCGCCGCAGGGTGTCGATCTGGTTCGGGCTGGCCGTGCTCGCGGTGGCGTGGATCGTGGACTATCGCAGTCGCAACGGCGACTTTGCGTTCTGGCTGCATCTGTTCGGCCTGATGGCGTTCTGGGGCGGAATCACCGCGTCCGAAGGCGCGACCGAACTGGGCAAAGCGGTCTACTGCCTGCTCAATGTCGGCCTGATCGCGATCGCCGTGATCCTGTCGCGACGCGCCTATGCGGTGTTCGGTGCGTTCGGTATCTGCCTCTATCTCGGCCATCTTGCCGACGTCGTGTTCAAGGACTCGCTGTGGTTTCCGTTCTCGCTGTCTCTGATCGGCATTGCCGTGATCGCCGCCGGCCTGCTCTACCATCGCAACGAGCGTGCGATCACTGGCTGGATCGACGCGCATCTGCCGGCGGCGTTGCGGCCGCGGTCCGCGACTGCGTGATGCGAGCCGTCGCCGCTTACGACAGCCGCATGTCCAGCAGCCGCCGGCCTTCGCCCTTCAACAGCTTCTTCACCGCGCTCGAAGCGATCACCTCGCCGTTGTTGGCGTAGGCCTCGTGGTTCTTCTCGATGTCGTCGAGGCGATAGAGGTAGTTGACCATGATGCCTGCGGATTCGCGCAGGCCCTTGGGCGAGAGGTCGCCGAGCCAGTTGATCCGCTCCAGCCGTGCGCCGTTGCCGAGATGGAAGCGCGCGACCGAGTCGATCAGTCGTCCCTTCGGCGTGCGCGCCTTCAGGAAATAGTAGGCGGCAAGCGGCTCCAGCACCGCGCGCAGCTGGGTGGCGAGCTCGGCGTTCTCGAACCAGTCGGGCTTGCCGAGGCTTTCCAGCAGCTGGCGGTCCTCATCGGTGAGCGGCACGTCGTCGGCCTGCTTGACCCACTGCATGAAGCCCGGCACCGGCGACAACGTCACGAAGTTGTCGAGCTTCGGCAATTCGCGGCGCAGCTCCTCGACCACCTGCTTGATCAGGAAGCTGCCGAAGGAGATGCCGCCAAGGCCGCGCTGCGTGTTGGAGATCGAATAGAACACCGCAGTGCGGGCGCGCTCGACCGGGACCGGCTCGCGCTCTTCCGCAAGCAGCGGCGCGATTGCGCCCGGGATGGTTTCGGTCAGTGCGACCTCGACGAAGATCAGCGGCTCATCGGCCAGCGCTGGATGGAAGAACGCGTAGCAGCGGCGATCGATCGGATCGATGCGGCGGCGCAGATCGTCCCAATCGCGGATCTCGTGCACGGCCTCATAACGGATGATCTTCTCCAGAATATTGGCCGGAGACGACCAGTCTATCCTGCGCAGCACGAGGAATCCCCTGTTGAACCAGGACGAGAGCAGATGCACCACGTCGCGATCGAGCGCGGCAAGGTCCTTGTTGCCCTTCATCAATGAAAGCAGATCCGAGCGGATCGACACCAGCTCGCCGGTGCCGCCCGGCGCGCGGTTGAGCCGGCGGATCAATTCCTGGCGGCGCGGCTCGGAGGCGAAATGCAGGTCGCTTGCGTCGTCGCCATTGGCTTTGGCGCGCCAGCTTTCGATCGCCTGCGCCAGCTTGGCGTGATCGGGGCCGAAATCGCGGGCCAGCGTCTGGAAGAACGACAGGCGACCGGCGGCATCGAGGTGGTGGTAGCGGTCGAGCACCTCGCGGGCCATCGCGGTGCCGGAAGCTTCGCCGCGGCCGGACAGCAGCGCTTCGCACAATTCCAGCAGTTCGGAAGCATCCTGCTTGTCGTTGGCCGGGCTGGCGCGGCCGAGCAGGACGCGGCCGCGTTCGGAAATCGTCGAGAGCAGATCGGAGAAGAAGGCATTGGCCATGAGCAGGTCGTATCCAGCAGGTCGTATCCAGTGAAGCCGGACCTTACACGGGATTTAAGGTCGGGAGCACTGCAATCAAGCGCATCGATCGTACGGAAATATGTCGCAGCGCGACAGCGGTATAATTCGTCGTCGCTGCGCCCGGTGGCAAATCCCGTTCACGTTTTCTCCGCGAACGCGGTCGGTGTCTTGCCGGTAACCTGGCGGAACGCGTGGGAAAATGCCGGCACGCTGGCATAGCCGAGGTCGGAGGCGACCTGCTTGACCGAAACGTTCGCGGTGCTCGACAGGCGCTCGATCGCAGCCGCGATGCGGGCGCGCTGGCACCAGCTCTTGAACGAGAGCTGCGTCTCCGCCGAGAACAGCCGCGACAGCGTCCGCGCCGAGGTGCCGACCGCGCGCGCCAGCGCATCGATGTCGTGGTCCTTCGTCGGATCGGCCAGCACGATGTCGGCGGCACGTCGGCAGCGCGGCTCATGCGGCAGCGGGATGAAGGTCGCGGAATCCTCGGCCTGGTGCAGCTCCAGCATCACGAGGCGGATCAACAGATCGGTGCGCTCGCGTCCGCATGGGGCGTCGAACAGCGCCAGGATCGCCTGGTGCACCAGCGGCGACACCCGCACCACGAATTCGTGGTCGAGGCCGTCGCTGCGCTTTTCGCGCCCCAGCCAGGCCTGGTCGAAATACAGCGTGCGCATCTCGATGTCGGCGAGCACGTCGATCGCGTGCGGGAGCAGGGCAGGGACCCACACCGCGCGGTCCGGCGGCACCAGCCAGCGCCCCTTCGGCGTCGTCACCTGCATGGTGCCGCTGGCGGCGTAGACCAGCTGTGCCTCGCGGTGCATGTGCGGGTCGAGCCGGACGCCCTTGCGGTAGCTGCGCGCCACCAGATGCACGCCGTCCCCGGTGACGCGCCGGTCCTGGTGGAGGGCTCTTATTGGCGGCTCAGCGATAGTCATTGGCGACATCCCGTCAGGACAAGCACCTATAACCTATTTTCGAGCAATTGAAGAATCGCGTGAGAGCCGTGCCGATGAACAGTCCAAGCAACAGTCCCAGCCGGGTGATCACCTTCGTCAACGCCGCCCATTTCATCGATCACTACGCGATGCTGATTTTCGCCGCCGCTGTCATCATCATGGGCCCGGCGCTCGGCATGGCCTACTCGGAACTGCTGCCCTATGCGACCCCGGGCTTCATCGCCTTCGGCGCCGGCTCGCTGGTCACGGGCTGGCTCGGCGACCGCTGGAGCCGCCGCCATATGATGGTGATCTTCTTCGTCGGCATCGGCCTGTCGATGATCTCGGTCGGCTTCGTGCAGACGCCGCTGCAGCTCGGCGCCGCGCTGCTGGCGATCGGCATCTTCGCCTCGATCTATCATCCGGTCGGCACCGCGATGATCGTCTCCTATGCCGAGAAGCTCGGCGCCCAGATGGGAATCAACGGCGTCTGGGGCAATCTCGGCGTTGCCTCGTCGGCGCTGGTCACCGGCGTGATCGGCCAGTATCTCGGCTGGCGCTGGGCGTTCATCGCGCCCGGCACGGTCACCGTGCTGATCGGCATCGCCTTCGCGATGACGGTGGTGCATGAGGACCGCAAGGGCTCCAGGCAGGCCGCCGCGCAGGTGCGGGTCGCCAAGGAGGACATGTGGCGCGTGGTGCTGTCGCTGCTGATCGTGGTGATCGCGATCTCCACCACCTTCAACGCGGTGACGGTAGCGCTGCCGAAGCTGTTCGCCGAACGGCTCGCCGATCTGACCAGGAGCCCGGCGCTGCTCGGCGTGATCGCGGCCGGGGTCTATGTATTCGGCGCCATGACGCAGTACACCATCGGCAAGCTGCTCGACCGATATTCGCTGAAGACGGTGGCGCTGCCGCTGTCGTTCCTGCTGGCGCCGTTCCTCTATCTGGCGGCGAGCCTGTCCAACCTGCCGCTGATCGTGGTCTCGATCGGCATCGTGATGGGCGCGTTCGGCCAAGTCACGGTGAACGATGCCATGGTCGGCAAGTACACCACCGAGGAATGGCGCTCGCGCGCCTATGCGGTGCGCTATTTCGTCGGCTTCACCGCGGCCGGCGCTTCCGTCGGCCTGGTGGCCTGGCTGTACGACCAGGGCGGCTTCTCGATGATGCTGCGCGCCTTCGCGGCACTGTGCCTGCTGGCGATCGCGGCCGCGATCATCCTGCCGCGGGAGATCCGGACGCCAGCGACGCAGGCGGGCTGACACGGGGCGTTTTGCGCCATCTGCCGTTGAGGCAATGCGTGCGCCGACCTGCGGTGCGCCGCTCGGGTACCGCCGGCGAACCGTGACCAGGTCACGGTTCGCCAACTTTGTTCCAACCCGAAGGTGTGGTAGGTTCAAGCGGGCCTCGGGGACGACGGCGCCGGTTGCGCCTCGAGCACGCAATTTTTTTGGAGCAGCCGGAGCGCCATGGGAGAAATTCGCGACTTCAAGTCAGGCCGGTCACAGCCCGACAATACACAGCCTCCCGGCGATTCAATGCCGCGGCGCCTCGCCGCGATCGTTGCCGGCGATATCGCCGGCTACAGCCGGTTGATGCAACGCGATGAAGAAGGCACCCATACGCGCGTCAAGCGGATCCTGCGCGATCTGATCGAGCCCACCATTGCCGAGCACCATGGCAAGCTGGTCAAGACCACCGGCGACGGCTTTATCGCGATGTTCGACAGTCCGGTCGAGGCCGTCCGTTGCAGCATCGTGATCCAGCAGAACATGATCGGCCGCAATGCGGCGATCGCCAGAGATCAGTGGATCGAGTACCGGATCGGCGTCAACCTCGGCGACGTCATCATCGAGCCCGACGATATCTATGGCGACGGCGTCAACGTGGCCTCGCGTCTGGAAGGGATCGCGGCGCCGGGTGACGTCTTCATCTCCGGCGGCATCTACGAGCAGATCAAGCACAAGATGGTCTGCGGATACGAATCGCTCGGCGACCGCAAGGTCAAGAACATCACCGATCCGGTCCGGGTTTATCGCGTGTTGCCGGATGCCGCCGCGTACCAACGGACGCGCAGGCGCCGTGAGTCCATTCTGCTCACGCTGCTCGGATTGGCGGTCGCGATCATCGCCGGAGGCGTGCTGTGGTATCTGCTGGCGCAACCGCGCGGCAAGCCGGCCGACGTGGCGCAGGCGCCTCCGTCACCGACGGCATCGCCTGCCATCCAGCCGCCGGCACCAAGCCCGGCTCCGACGCAAACCGCAAGTCCGACCCCGGCGGCACCGACGCAGCAAGCGTCGCCTCAGCCTGCGCCCTCCGCGAGCCCCACCCCGGACCTGCCGGAGCCCGAACTGGTCTTGCTTCAAGCTGGCAGCTTCTCGATGGGAAGCAATGACGATCCTACCGAGCGGCCGATCCGCCGGGTGACGGTCAAGCCCTTTGCCATGGGCAAATATCCGGTCACGGTCCGCGAATGGAACGCCTGCGCGGCGGCCAAGGCCTGTGGCTTCACGGCCAGCGGCAAGGACGACGTTCCGGTCACCAATGTGAGCTGGAGCGATGCGAAGCAATATGTGACCTGGCTCGCCGAGCGCACCAAGAAGCCCTACCGGCTTCCGAGCGAGGCCGAGTGGGAATATGCGGCGCGCGGCGGAACGCAATCGAAGTACTGGTGGGGCGACCAGATGCAACCGGGCCACGCCGGGTGCAAGGATTGCGGCGGTGATGCCGCCACGGAACAGCCGACCAAGGTCGGCAGCCTCAAGCCGAATCCGTTCGGCCTCTACGACATGGGCGGCGGGGTCGATCAGTGGGTCGAGGATTGCTGGCACAGGAATTACCAGGGCGCGCCTTCCGACGGTGCAGTCTGGTCCGGCGGCGACTGCGCCTCGCATGTCATCCGTTCCGGCTCCTGGAAGAATGACGCACGCTATGTGCGTCCGGCCAATCGCGATAATTACGACACCAATGTTCGTTATCCGACCCACGGTTTCCGGGTCGCGCTGTCTCCCTGAGCGGTCATCCCTGATCGCCAGGCTTCATGGAGGGGCTATGAAACGTGCAGGCTTGATCATGCTCGCTGCGGCACTGACGCTGTTCGCGGCCCCGGCCGACGCCCAGAACAAGCCGGCCGGCAAGGACACCAAGCTGTATTTCATCTGGCCGCGCGACGGCGCCAAGCTCAAGAGCCCGTTCTGGTGCCGCTTCGGGTTGCGCAACATGGGCGTCACCCATGCCGGCGACGACTACCCGAACAGCGGCCATCACCATCTTCTGATCGACGTGAATGAGCCGTTGAACCCGAATGAGCCGATTCCGTCGGACAAGTCTCATCTGCACTTCGGTGCGGGCCAGACCGAGACGCAGCTCGATCTGGCGCCCGGCAAGCACACCTTGCAGTTGGTGCTGGGCGACGCCAAGCACTATCCATTCAGCCCGCCGGTCGTCTCCGAAAAGATCACCATCCGCGTCAGATAGCCCGATACGGATAGCTCCCTTGCGGGAACCGGCGCTTGCGCAAGGCCGCGCCGTGCGGTTTCTTGCGCGCCTGCCGGACAGCGAGATTCGGCGTGGAGGACGTCCGATGTCGTCTCGACTGCTGCGTCTGGCTGGCCTCGTTCTGGGAGTGATTGTCATGGCCACTTCAGCGGATGCCGACGCCTTGAAGGATCAGATCGCGCCGACCGGAAAGCTCCGGGTCGCGATCGCGATCAGCCCGGCCGGCGGCGCGTTCTGGTCGACCAAGACCGAGAACGGCTATGCGGGCGTTCCCGTCGATCTCGGCCGCGAGATGGCGGCGCAACTCGGCATCCCGGTCGAATATGTTGTGCATCAGAATTCCGGCCAGATCACTGACGCGGCGGCCAAGAACACCTGGGATATCACCTTCCTGCCCAAGGATCCCGAGCGCGAGACCAAGATGACGTTCGGGCCGATCTATGAGGTTGCCGACGCCACCTATATCGTCAAGCCCGGCTCGACGATCACGAATTTCGCCACGCTCGACCAGGACGGCGTCAGGGTCGCCGCCGTCAACGCCACCACGACGATGCGCGGCGCGATCGCCCATCTCAAGCACGCCAAGGTCACGGGCTATCAGACCTATGACGAGATCTTCAATCTGCTGAAGAGCGGCGAGATCGACGCGTTCGCATTGTCGCGCGATCAGCTCAATGCGATGGCGAAGAAGATCCCGGGCACGCGCGTGCTGGACGAGACCTTCAAGCAGACCGTCACCGCGGTCGCGGTGCCGCTCAACCATCCGCTCGCCGCGGCCTTCGCCACCAGGTTCATGACGGAGGCGATTGGCAACGGCACGCTGCGTAAGGCCTACGACAACAACGGGCTGAAGGGCGCGCCGGTCCGCACCGAGGTGAAGTGAACTAGCGGTGCCTATCGACTCTTTCTCCGTCACCCTGAGGAGCGCGCAGCGCGTCTCGAAGGGTCGATGGCCACCAGCCGGGCCGTCCATCCTCGAGACGCCGTTCCGCGGCTCCTCCAGCGACAAAGGCGAGGCCTTTGCGCGGGGATGACGGTGATCGAGGGGCGCGCATCCTCTGGGCGACATCTGGGCATCCTGCATAATTCCGCGCCATCGCGTCGCACGGTTCCTGCGCCACCAGCCTAACTCATTGCATTGACAGCGATTTAACGCCAACCGCCAGCGTCGCCGCTTGGCACATCCATTGCTTTTGACTGCACCAGTCAATGACGACTGCCGTCCTCCGGATTGCTTTAGGCCAGTGCTGGCCGAGGCGAGGGGATCAAGGCGCCCGGCCCGGGCGTCTCGAGCAATCGTTGAATCCCCCTCTCCCGGACGAACGAGCATTACAACCAACCCGCGTCGCTTCCGGCAGGCAACCGGCGCGGCCGAATTGCGCAAGGGGATTTTACGAATGGCCTATCTCGCTCCGTCCGAATTCGTCACCAAGATGGTGGATGCCGGGGAATCCAAGATCTTCATGTCGACGCGCGACACCGTGATCCGCGCCTATATGGCCGGCGCGATCCTCGCGCTGGCGGCCTGGTTCGCCGTGACGATCAACGTCAATACGGGTCAGCCGCTGGTCGGCGCACTGCTGTTTCCGGTCGGCTTCGTCATGCTCTATCTGTTGGGCTTCGATCTGTTGACCGGCGTGTTCGTGCTCTCGCCGCTGGCGCTGCTCGACAAGCGTCCCGGCGTCACGCTTGGAGGCGTGCTGCGCAACTGGGCTCTCGTCTTCATCGGCAATTTCGGAGGCGCGCTCACGGTGGCGTTCATGATGGCGTTCGTGACGACGTTCGGCTTCACGCAGGAGCCCGACAAGGTCGGCATGACCATCGGCAACATCGGCGAAGGGCGAACGCTGGGTTATGCGGCGCATGGCGCGGCGGGCATGGCCACGCTGTTCATCCGCGGCATGCTGTGCAACTGGATGGTCTCGACCGGCGTCGTCGGTGCGATGATCTCCACCACGGTGCCCGGCAAGGTGATTGCGATGTGGATGCCGATCCTGGTGTTCTTCTACATGGTGTTCGAGCATTCGGTGGTGAACATGTTCCTGTTCCCGTCCGGACTGATGCTGCATGCGAAGTTTTCGATCATGGACTACCTGATCTGGAACGAGATCCCGACCGTGCTGGGCAATCTCGCCGGCGGCCTCGCCTTCACCGGGCTCACGCTCTACACGACGCATGTGAAGACGGCGCCGAAGCGCCAGCGCCTCGCGGCTTGATCCTGGCCGGCTTATGGGGCTCTCCTGTCGTGGAGGGCCCCATTGCTTTGGGACGGTCGATGCCGCGCGCGCTGAACATATCAGTCGGGCAATTCTCTGATCAGGGCCGCAAGGACGCCAATCAGGACTTCCACGGCGCCTTGATTCCCGACGAGCCGCTGCTCGGCCTGAAGGGCATCGCGGTGGTGCTCGCCGACGGCATCTCCTCGAGCAGCGTCGGCCGCATTGCCGCCGAGTCCGCGGTCAAGAGCTTCCTGACCGACTATTACTGCACCTCGGAATCCTGGTCAGTGAAGAGCTCGGCGCAGCGCGTGCTCGAGGCGACCAATTCCTGGCTGCACGCGCAGACAAGGCGCAGCCAGAATCCCTACGACAAGGACAAGGGTTACGTCTGCACGCTGAGCGCCCTGGTCGTCCGGTCGAACACGGCGCATCTGTTCCATGTCGGCGACTCGAGAATCTACCGCGTCGCCGGCAACAGCCTCGAACAACTGACCAACGACCACCGCGTCGTGATCTCCTCGCAGCAGAGCTATCTCGGCCGTGCGCTCGGTGTGAACCCGCAGCTCGAGATCGACTACCAGGCGCTCCCGCTGGAGCGCGGCGACATCTTCCTGCTGGTGACCGACGGGATCTACGAGCATGTCCCGGCGCGGCAACTGGCGAAGACCATCAAAGACGGCGCCGCCGATCTCGACGCGACAGCGAAGTCGATCGTCGAGCAGGCCTATGAGAACGGCAGCCCGGACAATCTCACCGTGCAGATCGTCCGGATCGACGAATTGCCCGACGGCGATGCCAGCGAGGTGTTCGGCCAGCCGACCGAACTTCCGCTGCCGCCGCTGCTCGACGCAAGGATGCTGTTCGACGGCTATCGCATCGTGCGCGAGCTGCACGCATCACACCGCAGCCACATCTATCTCGCGGTCGACGAGGACAGCGCCACCACGGTCACGATCAAGATCCCCTCGATCGACCTGCGCGACGATCCGGCCTATCTGAAGCGCTTTGTGATGGAGGAGTGGGTCGCTCGGCGGATCGACAGCCCGCATGTGCTGAAGCCGTTTCTGCCGCAGCGCAAGCGCAACTTCCTCTACGTCACGATGGAATATATCGACGGTCAGACCTTGACGCAGTGGATCACGGACAATCCCGCACCGGCGCTGGAGACGGTGCGCGACATCACCGAGCAAATTGCAAGAGGGCTGCGCGCCTTCCACCGCAAGGAGATGCTGCATCAGGACATCAGGCCCGACAACATCATGATCGACAACACCGGCACGGTGAAGATCATCGATTTCGGCTCGACGCGGATCTCGGGTGTCGCCGAGGCGGTGCCGATGGGCGTCGAGGATATTCTGGGCACCCAGCAATACACCGCACCGGAGTATTTTTTGGGCGAGGGCGGCACCGCGCGCTCCGATCTGTTCTCGCTCGGCGTCGTTACCTACCAGATGCTGACGGGACGCTTGCCCTATGGCGCGCAGATCGCGCGCGCACGGACGCGATCCGATTTCAACCGGCTGGTCTACCGACCGGCCGCGCATGGCGGCCGCGACGTCCCGACCTGGGTCGACGGCGCTCTGGAGCGGGCCGTGCACGCCAACCCGCTCAAGCGCTACGAGAGCTTTTCGGAGTTCTTGTTCGACCTGCGCAATCCCAACGCGAAATATCTGGCGACGTCATCGACCCCGCTGATCGAGCGCAACCCGGTGCTGTTCTGGAAGTCGACCACGCTGCTGCTGGCGCTGGTCGTGGTGCTGCTGCTGGCCTACGGTGCGCATCATTTGCGGTAGGGAAAATCAAATCCGCCGGCCTGTGTCACCCTGAGAAGCGCGCTCTTGCGCGCGTCTCCAAGGGTCGACGGCCACGAGCCGGGCCGTGCATCCTTCGAGACGCGCGGAGCCTGTCATCGGGCCGCGCTTTGCGCGGCGATGCCTCGCTAATGCGTCGCGCCGGCGGCGATCGGATCGAGCCCGCTCCTGACCAGCGCGTCGCGCGCATCGGGCGAGGCGAGGAAGCTGATCAGCGCCTTGCCGGCCTCACGCTCCTTTGCAACGGTCGCGATCCCGGCGGAAAACACCGTGATCTTCTGCAACGGCTCCGGCAGTGGGCCGACGATGTCGATGCCGGCGACCGGCTTCAGCTCGGAGATCTGCTGCAGGCCGATCTCGGCCTCGCCCTTGGCCACGATCTCGCCGACCGGGGTCGCCGGGATCATCCGCGCCTTGTCCTTCATCTGATCGGCGATGCCGAGCTTTGCGAACATCTCGGTCGAGACGTAGACGCCGCTGGCGCTGTCGGAATAGGCGACCGATTTCGCCGCCAGCAGCGCCTGCTTGACGGTGTCGGCCGAGCCGATGTCCGGCTTCGCCGCGCCGGATTTCACCGCGATCCCGATCGGCGACTTCACGAGGTCGACGCGGCTATCAGCCATCACCTTGCCCTGCTTGACGAGGTCGCCGAGCGCATAGCCGACCATGATCAGCACGTCGGCCGGCTCGCCGCGCTCCAGCCGCACCGGAATGGCATTGGTCGTGGTGCCCATCGACGGCCCGAAAGCGGTCACCACCCTGTGTCCTGTCTTGTGCTCGAACTCCGGTACCAGCGCCTTGTAGGCCGCGGTCAGCCCGCCCGAGATCATGACATGGACTTCGGCGGCGGATACGGCTGAGGTGAAGGCGAGGGCGCCGATGACGGCGAGCGTGAGGGCACGGAAGGCGGTGGCGGCTCGCATGGAGTTTCTCCCTGGACGATTCTTGGGAAGCGGGTCGTCGTGGCCGGGGAGACTACTGCGCGAGAGGATATGTGGCTAGCCGTCCCGCGTCATTGCGAGCCAACGGGTCGCGCGTACGCGCGCCCGATGACAGGCTCCGCGACGAAGCAATCCATCGCTCCACGCGCGTGGAGCGATGGATTGCTTCGTCGCGGAGCCTGTCATCCGGCGGCGCTTTGCGCCGACCGGGTGGCTCCTCGCAATGACGGGGAAAGACCGCCGTGATCCCCTCACGAATTCACATGCACGAAATCGCGCAGCAGCGGGTAGATTTCGTTGTTCCAGCGTTTGCCGGAAAACACGCCGTAATGGCCGACGCCGGCCTGCATGTGATGCACCTTGCGATAGGTTCGAACCCCGGTGCAGAGGTCTTGCGCGGCGAGCGTCTGGCCGATCGAGCAGATGTCGTCCTTCTCGCCTTCCACCGTCATCAGCCCCATGCGCCGGATTGCCGCCGGGTTCACCGGGCGGCCGCGATGCATCAGCATGCCCTGTGGCAACAGATGCTCCTGGAAGACGTCGCGCACCGTCTCGATGTAAAACTCCGCCGGCAGGTCCATGACCGCGAAATATTCGTCGTAGAACGTCTTGATCACCTCGGCCTTGGCGGTCTCGCCCTTGGCGAGATGGTCGGCGAGATCGATATGCTGCTTGATGTGTCGCTCCAGGTTCATCGACACGAACGCCGTGAGCTGCACGAAGCCGGGATAGACCTGACGCAACGCGCCCTTGCACTGCATCGGAACGTAATTGATCAGATTGTCCTCGAACCACTTGATCGGCTTGCTCTTGGCAAATTCGTTCACCTTGGTCGGCTGGATCCGTGTGTCGATCGGCCCGGCCATCAAGGTCAGCGAGGCCGGCCGCGCCGGATGATTGTCTTCCGACATGATCGCGGCGGCCGCCAGCGCCGACACCGAGGGCTGGCAGATCGCCACCATATGCGCGCGCGGGCCGAGCTGGCCGAGGAAGTCGATCAGATGGTCGGTGTAGTCCTCGAGCCCGAAGCGGCCCTCCTTGCGCGGGATGTCGCGCGGGTTGTGCCAGTCGGTGATGTAGACGTCGTGGTCCTGCAGCAGCGTCTTCACGGTGCCGCGCAGCAGCGTGGCGAAATGGCCGGACATCGGCGCCACCAGCAAGAGCCGCGGCTGTTCCGGTCCGTCCACCTTCCTGAAATGCAGCAGCGAGCCGAACGGCGTCGCATAGGCGACCTCCTCGGTGACCTCATATTCCCTGTTGCCGGAGGTGACGCTGCCGATGGCGTAGTCGGGACGGGCGTAGGTCAGGGTGGAGCGCGAGATCAGCTCGAGCGCCGCCGCGAGCCGGCCGTACATCCGGTCGGTGGCGCCCTGCGGCACCAGATTGAGGTATTTCAGCGCCGCCGCGGCCCCGGTCCGCCATGGCGCCGTGAGGTCCATGTGGTTCTGATAGGCTTGGTACAGCATTGACATCATACGCATCCGCCCTTGGCCGGGCTTGCCATGCAATATCGACGCCAGAGGCGGGGCTGGCCGCCCGACAAATTGGCACGTGGCTTGCTGCAAAAACCGATGGCGCCGGGTGCGCGGCGGCTGAACCGGCGCGCGATGTCCGGGAGCTGAGGGCGCGTTCAGGCGTGAGGGACCGATATGGCGAAAGCGACACTCACCATCAGCAGCAAGAATTACTCCTCCTGGTCGCTGCGCGGCTGGCTGCTGGCCAAATTCGCCGGGCTCGAGTTCGAGGAGGTGGTCACCGCGCCCGACGACCCGTCCGCCCGCGCCGAGCTACTGCTGCTGTCGTCCTCGATCCTGGTGCCGTGCCTGCGCCACGACGGTGCGACGGTCTGGGACACGCTGGCGATCGGCGAGTATCTCAACGAGCTCATGCCGCATGCCGGGTTGTTGCCGGAAGACCGGATCCGGCGCGCGCATTGCCGTTCGATCTCGGGCGAAATCCATTCCGGCTTCACCACGCTGCGGTCGTCGCTGCCGGTCAATCTCAAGGGCCATTTCCCCGGCTTCAAGATCTGGTCGCGGGCGCAGGCCGACATCGACCGCGTCTGCACCATCTGGCGCGATTGCCTCGGCGCGTCAGGCGGTCCGTTCCTGTTCGGCGAACGCCGCACCATGGCGGACGCGATGTATGCGCCGGTCGTGACCCGCTTCATGACCTATGACGTCAAGCTCGAGCCTGCGCTTGCGGTGTATGCCAGCACCATCATGACGATGCCCGAGATGCAGGAATGGATCGAGGCCGCGAAGGCGGAGCCGGCCGACGTCGAGGAGCTTGAGGTCGAATATTAGGCAGCGCCCGGGCCGGCCTGCCTGCATCGGCGGCTCAAGCACGAGGCAAGCCTTGCTCAATGGACGTGCCGTCGGCACCGGGCACAGGCCAAGCGCGACGGATGCGCGCGACGGCCACTGAGGCGCAAATTCGCGCCTCGCTCCAAATGCTTCCGCGGCGATATCAGCGCATGGCGAGGCGGTTCGCCGCAGCCCAACCCGGCTGGCAAGGATTTCGCATGGCAATGACCGAGCTGTGACCGCGACGATGCGACGCTGCCGAAAATTTGGACGCTGAGCCGCGCCGCGATCTCGCGAACACGAGAACCGTGGAGGCTTGAAATGAACCAGCACGCCGTCGTCAGCAAATTCTCCCACGTCAAACCCGGTGACACCGAGTTCAAGGGCGGGGGTCTGCGCGACTTCTTCCTGTATCGCGATCTTGGCATCGCCGATGCCACCAGCGGGCAGGTGATCTGCCACCTGGTCAAGGCCAATCCCGACATGCCGCCGGAGCAGGGCACCGGCTGGCACAAGCATCTGTGCGATTTTCAGATCGTCATCATGACCAAGGGCTGGGCGCGGTTCATGTACGAGGACAAGGAGACGCTGGTCGAGGCCGGCGACGTCATCCATCAGCGCCCGGGCATCACCCACTACCTGTTCGATTACTCGAAGGACATGGAATACCTCGAGATCGTGAGCCCCGCCGATTTCAAGACCGTGGACGTGCCGCCGGCGACCGAAACGGTGCCGCCGATCACGCCGTGGAAATGATCGCCAGGGGGACGGAGAGGAGGGATCGCAATGTCGTCTGCGGAGGAGTTAACCTTTGTTATCGGCCGCTGGCTGCGGCCGATCGTCATGCTTCTGTATGTGGTGCGCAGCCTCGGGCTGATGACCACATCTAGCCGTGAACAACGCAGTACGCTGCTCGATCAATGATTCGGACGCGGTTCGTTCCACCCGCGTTCCAAATCTTAAGACACGGCGCGCGCGCGTCGCGTTTTGAAACAGCGCGCGCCGATGCCGGCCTCAGGCGATGCCCGCCTGCTTCTCGCGCGGCATCCGCCAGGCGATGACGTTGGCTTCCAGCGCGCCGCCGGTGGTGTCATTGCGCCACTGGCCGTTGACGAAGCGGCAGGCGAACGGCAGCTGATACGTTCCGCTATGATCCTCACAAAGCACTTCCACGCGCTGTTCCGGCGAAGGTTCGCCATTGCCATCGAATTGCGCCAACCGTTTTTCGCGCGTTGCCATGCGATCTGTCTCCACTGCCCAAGGTCGAGCCAAAAGGGGTCGAACCAAACAAGTTCCGAAGCCCCCGTCCCCACGAGTGGTCCCCGTAATGGGTGAAGCACACCGCTTGAATGCGGTTTCAGTGTGGTATGTCTGCCTTGCTTTCAGCGTCGCGAGCACAAAACTGTGAATGACGCATTTGCCTGGAGACGCCGATGACCGCTCGTTTTGTTCTCGTCTTGCTGGCGCCGCTTGCACTCGGCGTCGCCGCAACCGCGCATGCGCAGGACGTTCCCGGCATCGAGATCTGCACCGTCGAGAAAACCATGGAGCGGCGCACGAGCTGTCTGCAGAGCAATGTCGATTTCCTGCAGAAGACGATCAACAAGCTCACATCGGATCATCAGCAGAAGCTCGACGCCGCCAACCGCCAGATCGCGAGCTTGCAGAAGCTCGTCACCGATCTGCGGGCCGAGCAGGTCAAGCTGACCGAGGATATGAAGAAGAAGGCCGACGCGCCGTCGGCGAAGGATGCCGCGCCCGCCGCGAAGGACGGGACGAAGTAGCAAAGGTCGATCTGCGAATTGTCTTCACCTCTCCCGCTTGCTGGCAGGGCAATCGCATATGATTTTTCTGCACCGTCACGCCCGGGACAAGCCCGGGCATGACGAGTTTGTGGGAACATCGATCGCCTCAAGCTCCCAGATGCGATTGCCCAACGCAAGTGGGAGAGGGGGTGCACTCCCTTCGCGGCGCGGCTCGACTCACGCCACCCGATACTGCTCCATCACGTCGCGATCCGGCTCGTAGCCGAGGCCGGGGCCCTGCGGCACGGCGACATGGCCGTTGGCGTCGACGTCGACGCGGTCGCCCCACAGGCAGGCGGGACGCTTCATGAAGAACACCTCGATCAGCCCCGCGTCGCGGATCGCCATCAGATGCAGCGTGGCGAGGAAGCCCGGCCCGAAATAGGGCGAGTGCGGAATCACCTGGACGCCGAACTCGTCAGCGAGGACGGCAACCCTCAGGAATTCCGTGATGCCGCCGACCTTGATCACCGAGGGCTGCGCGTGACTGACCGCGCCCGCGGTCATCATCTGGCGGAATTGATGCACGGTGCAGGCGTTCTCTCCGGCCGCGATATCGAGTCGGCCTTCTCTGCGCACCTCGGCGAGCGTCGCAAAATCCTCCGGCGGCCAGACCGGCTCCTCCAGGAACAGCGGCGCGGCCTGCTTGCAGTCGCGCGCGAACTGGATCGCCGCGGGTCCGTCCAGCGGGCAGTTCATGTCGACCATCAGCGGCACGCCGGGGCCGATGGCCTCGCGCGCGGCGGCCACCGCAGGCACGGCGGTCTCGTGCAGCTTGATCGCGGAATAGCCCAGCTTGATCGCCTTCTTGCATTCGGCGGCGATATGCGCCGGATTGCCGATCCGCATCAGGCTGGCGTAGGCCGGGATCGTGCTCCGCTTCGCGCCGCCGATCAGTTGATGCAGCGGTACGCCCTTCACCTTGCCGGCGAGATCCCACAGCGCGATGTCGAGCGCCGAGATCGCAAACATCGTGATGCCGTAGCGGCCGAACAGATGCAGGTTGCGCTGGATCTGCTCCATCGCGGCGGGGATGCTGGCGGCGTCGGGCACCTCGAGACCGCGGGCCTGCGGCGCGATCATCTCGGCCACCGCCGTGCAGCTCGTCTTCGGGCAGACATAGGCGAAGGCGTCGCCCCAGCCGGTGAGGCCGGCATCGGTCGAAACCTCGACCAGCACCATGTCGAGCGCCGAGATCGCGGAAGCTCCCTGGCGAAAGCTCGCGGGCCCGGCGTCATAGGGAATGCGGATATGGTGGGCGCGGACGTCGGTGATTTTCATTGTTGTTGTCCTTCCGATCGCAGGATGTACCTGGAATTCGTGGTGGCCGGACACTTGAGCCTGAAGAACGGCGTCGCTTCGGCTGGTCTGGGTTCCGGCCATCGCAAATCTTGCTTGTAACGAGTCTTGCTTGCGACAAGTCTTGCTCGTGAATCATGTCGAAGACGTGGATGCCCGGCGCGCGGCCGGGCATCACGAACCGCAAAGCTGTGGAGGAAAGCCCTCAACTGCTCTTCTCGCCGCTCATGATGGGGCCGAACCGCTCCCAGCTCTCGCCCTTGAAGCGCATCATCTGCAGCTGCTCGATCGGCGCATAGTCGTCCGGCCCGGTCTTGATCTTGGTGCCGGGCAGATAGATGCCGATCTCGAAGTTGAGGCTGGCCGCCTGCTTCATCAGGTTTTCGCGGGTAAGATTGTCGCCGCATTGCCGCAGCACCTGCTCGAGCCCCTTGGCGACACCATAGCCGAATACGGTCGCGGCGTCGTCGAGGTCGCCTTCAGGATACCACTTGGTCATGAAGGCGCGCCACTCGGTCATCGCCGGATCGGTCTTCCACTCGGTGTCCTTGGGGTCCTTGAGATACGCCGTGGACAGCACGCCCTGGCTCGCTTCATAGCCGGCCGGCTTCATCACGCCGCCGATCGAGCCGGAGACGTTGGTCAGGAACTGCACCGGATGCCAGTCGAGCTCGGCGGCTTTCTTGATGGCCTGCGCCGCGAATTTCGGCGTTGCAATGTTGACGAAGATGTCGGGGTTGGCGCCCTTGATCTGCACGATCTGCGAATCCACCGTCGGTGACGAGGTCTCGTAGGAGGATTCGACGACGATCAGCTTCTTGGCCTGGTCGCCGAGCCCGTCGTGCAGGCCGATCAGATAGTCCTTGCCGAAATCGTCGTTCTGATAGAGCACGCCGATGGTCTTGCCCGGATAGTTCTGCAGAATGTACTTGGCATAGATACGCGCCTCGACCTGGTAGCTCGGCTGCCAGCCCATGGTCCACGGGAAGTTCTTCGGATCGTTCCACTTGGCCGCGCCGGTGGAGACGAACAGCTGCGGCACCTTCTTGGCGTTCATGTATTTCTGGATCGCGGTATTGCCCGGCGTGCCCAGCGGATTGAAGATCAGGAGCACCTCGTCGCTCTCGACCAGCTTGCGGGCCTGCTCGACCATCTTCGGCGGCGAGTAGGCGTCATCGTAGGAGATGAAGTTGACCTTGCGGCCGTTGATGCCGCCTTCGCTGTTGAGCTTGTTGAAATAGGCGGCTTCGGTCTTGCCGATCGTGGCGTAGGCCGACGCCGGACCGGAATAGGGCATGATGTTGCCGACCTTGATCTCCGTGTCGGTTGCGCCCGGATCGTATTTCTTCTGCGCGTTGGCTGCGCTTGCGAAGGCGATCGTCAGAAGCCCCGCAAGCGCCGCGGACTTGACGCAGTTGGCATAGCTCAAGCGTTGGTGGTGCATCATTGTCCTCCCTGACATGCTGGCCGCGGCTCTTGCAGTCTTGATTATCGGGCAGCTTGGTGAGCCGTCGGATCGATGCGTCGGCGAGTATGCACGATTGCAACATTGTTGCCAGCGACGGCTTTGCGGGTAAATTTCCGTGGAGCGGAACCGCAGTTTCGCCGCCGGGCAGCAAGGACTGTCAAATGTCGCGCGCGGCAGCCGTGCATGATGGCCGAGCTTTGCAGGAAAGCCGCGATCCATGAATCCAGCCCAGAAGGCGCTCTGGTACATCGAAAGCCATCTCGGCGCGCCGCTGACGCTCGACGAGATTGCCGCCGTTGCGGGCGTCTCGCGCTTCCATCTGGTGCGGGCGTTCGCGGAGGCGACCGGGTTCTCGGTGATGCGTTATGTGCGGGCGCGGCGGCTCAGCGAAGCCGCGCGCCAGCTCGCGGCCGGCGCGCCCGATATTCTCAGCCTCGCGCTGGATGCGGATTACGGCTCCCACGAAGCATTCACCCGCGCGTTTCGCGACCATTTCGGCGTCACGCCCGAGACGGTGCGCGCGACAACGTGCCTGACGAAGCTCAATCTCCAGGAGCCGATCACCATGATCTCGACAGCTCTCGATCACATCGATCCGCCGCGCATTGCCACCGGAAAGGCGTTCCTCGTCGCTGGCATCGGCGAGCGTTACAACCACGGCAATGGCAGCGATGCCGGCATTCCGAAGCAGTGGCAGAGCTTCCACCAGCAATGTGCGCATATCCCCCGTCAGGTCGGCAACATCGCCTATGGCGTCTGCTGCAACGGCGACGATGCCGGCAATTTCGATTACATCGCCGGCGTCGAGGTCGCCGATTTCTCCGACCTGCCGCGCGAGTTCGCGCGCGTCCGGATTCCCGAGCAGAAATACGTCGTGTTCACCCACGCCGACCACATCTCGACCATCCGCCGCACCGTCAACACGATCTGGAATCGCTGGCTGCCGCAATCCGGCATGAAGGTCGCGGACGCGCCGAACTTCGAGCGCTACGACGAGAAGTTCGACGCAAGCACCGGCAATGGCGGGCTGGAGATCTGGGTGCCGGTGAAGGAGTAGCGGGCGCCGGTGCAGCAAAACCCTGGTGTCGTCCCTGCTTTCGTAGCGACGACATCGCCTCTGTTGCTCGCGAGTGGTTAGATCAATGCGATCTTGCCAGGCAGAATGCGACGACCTCTTCCAGCGCCGTCTTCATCGGCGAGGGCGGGAACAGCGCCAGCGCGTCGACCGCCATCGCGCCGTAGTGCTGGGCGCGGCTGATGGTGTCTTCGAGGGCGCGGTGCTTGGTCATCAGCCCGATCGCGTGATCGAGGTCGGCCGATCCGATCTCGCCACGCTCCAGCGCGCGGATCCAGAACTTGCGTTCGGTATCATTGCCGCGGCGGAAGGCGAGCACCACCGGGAGCGTGATCTTGCCCTCGCGGAAATCGTCGCCGACATTCTTGCCGAGTTTCGCGGATTTGCCGCCATAGTCGAGCACGTCGTCGACGAGCTGGAAGGCGATGCCGAGATTCATGCCGACAGAGCGGCACGCGGTCTGCTCGGCCTTCGGACGGTTGGCGATCACGGGGCCGACCTCGCAGGCCGCGGCGAACAGCTCCGCCGTCTTGCCGCGGATCACGGCGAGATATTCGTCCTCGGTGGTCGCGGTGTTCTTGGCGGCGGCAAGCTGCATCACCTCGCCCTCGGCGATGGTGGCGGCGGCGGCGGAGAGGATGTCGAGCGCGCGGAGCGAGCCGACCTCGACCATCATCCGGAACGCCTGGCCGAGCAGGAAGTCGCCGACCAGCACGCTGGCCTCGTTGCCCCACAGCATCCGCGCGGACAATTTGCCGCGGCGCAGCTCGCTCTCGTCGACCACGTCGTCATGCAGCAGGGTCGCGGTGTGCATGAACTCGACCGCGGCGGCGAGCTTGATATGGCCGTCGCCGGAATAGTCGGCGAGCTGGGCCATCGCCAGCGTCAGCATCGGGCGCAGCCGCTTGCCCCCGGAGGAGATCAGGTGGTTGGCGACCTCGGGGATCATGGTGACCTCGGAGCCGGTCCGCGAAAGGATCGTCGCGTTGACGCGCTCCATGTCGGCGGCGACGAGTCCCACCAGCCCGTCGATCGAAGCATTGGACGGGCTTTCGAAGGGTACAATAACCGCCACGCTGGTCTCCAATTTTGCCGAATACGCACTATGCTCAGCTATAACAATAGAAACTGCGCGGTGCAGCGGCAAGGCCATCAAGTTATTGACATGTGGCGCAAGTGCCGCACAGCCGGGGTGACAGGAGAGCGTATTTTGCGGGAATTGGTACGGACCAATGACATGGTGCTGGTCTCCGCCATCGGCGCGCTGCTCGACAGCGCTAACATCCACCATCTGGTGCTGGACCAGAACATGAGCATCATCGAGGGCTCGCTCGGCGTGCTGCCGCGGCGGATTTTGGTGCATGAGGACGACAACCACGAGGCCCGCCAGCTCCTGACCGATGCCGGCCTCGGCCACGAATTGCGGGCCGATGACTAGAGCGTTTTCAAGCGAAATGGACCCCGGTTCGCGTGAAGAAAACGCGTCAAAAAAGGAGTCTCCGGACGCCGGGATCACCGAAGACGGATTCCTCGGCGGCCAATTGCGCCTGCGGCAATCCCGCAGCGGCCACCGCGCCGGCCATGACGCGATCCTGCTCGCCGCGGCGACGCCGGCTCGATCAGGCGACCGCGTCGTCGATCTCGGCTCCGGCGTCGGCGCGGCCGGACTGGCCGTGGCGCGTCGGGTGAGGGGGATCGATCTCGTTCTGGTCGAAATCGACCCGGCCCTGGCTGAGCTTGCGCGGAATAATGCCGGCACCAACGCGATCATGGCAGAGGTGATCGTGCTTGATGTCGAAGCCGGTGCCGCAGCCTTCGATGATTCCGGCCTCGGGCCCGATAGCGCTGACGTCGTGCTGATGAACCCGCCGTTCAACGATCCGTCGCGGCACCGCGCCTCGCCGGACGGCGTGCGCGAGCGCGCCCATGTCGCGACCGCGACCACGCTGGCCGGCTGGGTTCACGCGGCGCGGCGGATTCTCAAGTCGAACGGGCAGCTTGCGCTGATCTGGCGGGCCGACGGCATTGCCGAGGTGCTGGCCGCGCTGGACCGCGGTTTTGGCAGCCTCGAGATCCTGCCGGTTCACGGCGACGGGACGTCGCCGGCAATCCGAATCCTGGTGCGGGCGACCAAGGGCGGCCGGGCACCGACGCGGCTGCATGCCGCACTGCTGCTCAATGAAGAGTCAGGCGTGCCCAATAAATGGGTGCAGGAGGTTCTGGCTGGGAAGGGGGAATTGCCGCTGGCGCGGCGCTAGCGGGCAGGACGCTGCCCACGTCGTCAGAGGCACTAAATCACTGCGAAGCCGTTTCCGACTGGCGGTCCGGCGTGGACGTGAAGTGGATCGCCGCCAGGAGTGTACCGATCAGCAAAATCAGCAGATAGATTTTCATGAGTCCCTCTCCGCCCGCGCATTGCAGCCCCAATGACAAAATGCAAAACGCGTTCCACGGATTCCAATGACAGTGGCGTGATAAAAAGTGGTTAATTCGAGGTAACGGCATGAGTGAACAAAGAAGTGATCACGCTGGACGTTCGGGACTGCTCGAACGCGTGCAGGCAATGTTGCCGGCGCGCTTCAGGCGCGGCGCGGCCGTCGTGCCGGTGGTGCGGCTGGCAGGCGTGATCGGCGCGGTGACACCGCTGCGGCCCGGCATGACACTCTCCGGCGTCGCCAAGATGCTGGAGCGCGCCTTTGGTACGCGGAATGCCAAGGCGGTGGCGCTGGTGATCAATTCGCCGGGCGGCTCGCCGGTGCAGTCGCGGCAGATCTATTTGCGCATCCGGCAACTCGCCGCCGAGAAGAAGCTGCCGGTGTTGGTGTTCGTCGAGGACGTCGCGGCCTCCGGCGGCTACATGATCGCCTGCGCGGGCGATGAGATCTATTGCGACCCGTCCTCGATCCTCGGCTCGATCGGCGTGGTCGGCGGCAGCTTTGGCCTGGAGGGACTGATCAAGAAGATCGGGGTCGAGCGCCGGCTCTATACGGCGGGCAGCCACAAGGCGATGCTCGATCCGTTCCTTCCCGAGAACCCCGATGACGTCGCCCGGCTCAAGGCGATCCAGCGCGAGATCCATGCGATCTTCATCACACTGGTCAAGCAGAGCCGCGGCAGCCGTCTCAAGGGCGCCGACGACGTGCTGTTCACCGGCGAATACTGGGCCGGCGATACCGCGATCGGTCTCGGGCTCGCCGATGGCATCGGCGACATCCGCTCCACGCTGCGGGCCCGCTATGGCGACAAGGTGCTGACCCCGGTGATTGCGCCGGCCAGCGGCTTGCTGTCCGGCCTGCTCGGCCGGCGGGCGCCGGGGGCGGGGTCGCTGGCGGCGCTGGATGGACTGGCCGCGCTGCCGGACGAGGTGATCTCGGCGCTGGAAACCCGTGCGATTTGGGCCAGATTCGGGCTGTGAACACAGGGATGTGAGCGCGCCATTTAGCCCCAAAACCGCGATTGCGGCGCAGGCCGCCTTGCGCGAGAATACCTGCCATTGGGGGCCTGACAGACGTGAACGACAAGGATCGACCGATGCCGCCGCTGATTGCATTCGCAGGCGTCTTGGGAAGCTTGGCCGTGGTCCGCTGGGCGTACAAGACGGCGGTCCGGATCAACCAGGAACTCGAAGAGGCGCGATTGTCCCGCGTGGCCGAGGCCACCCGCGCGGGCGAAATCAAGACCCTGCGCCGCGACCCCGTGACCGGAGCCTATCGCCCGGGCTAGATATCGCCCGTCATTCCGGGGCTATGCGAAGCATCGAACCCGGAATCTCGAGATTCCGGGTTCGCCTCTCCGAGGCGCCCGGGAATGACGTCCAGCATTCCGGCATCGCCTTGATTCCATTGGCTGCCGCCGATACGGTCCCGCGCGCCTCACACCCCCTCGCGAGATCGATTCCAACGATGGACGCCCTGCCTGACCACATGCGCCCGGAACGTTCGTTCCAGGGCTTCATCCTGGCCCTCCAGCGGTTCTGGGCCGAGCAGGGTTGCGTCATCCTGCAGCCCTACGACATGGAAATGGGCGCCGGCACCTTCCATCCCGCGACCACGCTGCGTGCGCTGGGACCAAAACCCTGGAACGCGGCCTATGTGCAGCCCTCGCGGCGGCCCAAGGACGGCCGCTACGGCGAAAACCCCAACCGCCTGCAGCACTACTACCAGTTCCAGGTGATCATGAAGCCGTCGCCGCCGAACCTTCAGGACCTGTACCTGAGGTCGCTGGCCGCAATCGGGATCGACGCCGCCGTCCATGACATCCGCTTCGTCGAGGACGACTGGGAGAGCCCGACGCTCGGCGCCTGGGGCCTCGGCTGGGAATGCTGGTGCGACGGCATGGAGGTGTCGCAGTTCACCTACTTCCAGCAGGTCGCCGGCGTCGAATGCGCGCCGGTCGCGGGCGAACTCACCTACGGGCTCGAGCGGCTCGCGATGTATGTGCAGGGCGTCGACCGCGTCTACGACCTCAACTTCAACGGCCGCGAGGGCGCCGAGAAGGTGACCTATGGCGACGTCTTCCTGCAGGCCGAGCAGGAATATTCGCGGCACAATTTCGAGCACGCCGACACTGCGATGCTGTTCGAGCAGTTCAGGATGGCGGAAGAGGCCTGCCGCAAATATCTCGCCGCCGGCTGGCAAGAGAGTTCTAGGAATCCGGGTGGCAACAGTAAGGAACATCTGATGGCCTTGCCGGCCTACGACCAGTGCATCAAGGCGAGCCACGTCTTCAACCTGCTCGACGCCCGCGGCGTCATCTCGGTGACCGAGCGGCAGAGCTACATCGCCCGCGTGCGCGATCTGGCGAAGGCCTGCGGCGAGGCATGGATCCACACTGAAACGGGCAGGGCGGTCTGATGCCCGATCTTCTCCTCGAACTGTTCTCCGAAGAGATTCCCGCGCGCATGCAGGCCAAGGCGGCCGACGATCTGCGCCGCATGGTGACCGACAAGCTCGTCGCTGAAGGCCTCGTCTACGAGGGCGCCAAGGCGTTCGCGACCCCGCGCCGCCTGGCGCTCACCGTGCACGGCATTCCCGCCCGCCAGCCCGATTTGAAGACCGAACGTCGCGGCCCAAAGATCGGCGCCCCGGATGCGGCGGTGCAGGGCTTTCTGAAAGCGACCGGCCTCAAGTCGCTGGATGAAGCAAAGATCCAGAAAGATGCGAAGGGCGACTTCTACATCGCGCTGATCGAAAAGCCGGGCAGCGCCGCGATCGATGTCATCGCGGAGATGATCCCGGTGATCATCCGCACCTTCCCCTGGCCGAAATCGATGCGCTGGGGCGCGCGCTCGGCCAAATCGGGCTCGCTGACCTGGGTGCGCCCGTTGCACGCCATCACCGCGACCTTTGGTCTCGAAACCGAGGAGCCCGATATCGTCAAGTTCTCGGTCGACGGCATCGAGGCCGGGCAGACCACCTATGGCCATCGCTTCATGGCACCGGGTCCGATTTCGGTGCGCCGCTTCGAGGATTACGAGGCCAAGCTGAAGGCGGCAAAGGTCATCCTCGATCCGCAGGCGCGCAAGGACATCATCCTCGAGGACGCCAAGGAGCTGGCGTTCGCGCAGGGCCTCGAACTGGTCGACGACCAGGTGCTGCTCGACGAGGTCTCCGGCCTCGTCGAATGGCCGGTCGTGATGATGGGATCCTTCGAGGAGCAATACCTGTCGATCCCGGACGAGGTGATCCGCGCCACCATCCGCAACAACCAGAAGTGCTTCGTGGTCAGGGATCCCAAGACGGGCAAGCTGACCAACAAGTTCGTGCTGACCGCCAATATCGAGGCGCCCGATGGCGGCAAGACCATCGTCGCCGGCAACGAGCGCGTGATCCGTCCGCGACTGTCGGACGCGAAGTTCTTCTACGAGACCGATCTCAAGACCAAGCTCGAAGATCGCCTGCCGAAGTTCGAGCAGATCGTGTTCCACGAGAAGCTCGGCACCCAGGCGGAGCGCATCAAGCGAATCGAGAAACTTGCCGCCGAGATCGCGCCGCTGGTCGGCGCCGATGTCGAGAAGACCAGGCGCGCCGCTCGGCTCGCGAAGGCGGATCTGCTGACCGAAGTGGTCGGCGAATTCCCGGAGTTGCAGGGCCTGATGGGCAAGTATTATGCGCTGGCGCAGGGCGAGGATGCCTCCGTTGCGGCCGCAAGCGAGGAGCACTGGAAGCCGCAGGGGCCGACCGATCGCGTGCCGACCGATCCGGTCAGCGTCGCGGTGGCGCTGGCAGACAAGATGGATACGCTCGCGGGATTCTGGGCGATCGATGAGAAGCCGACGGGTTCGAAGGACCCGTTCGCGCTGCGCCGGGCGGCGCTCGGCGCGATCAGGCTGATCGTCGAGAATACGCTGCGCCTGCCGATCCTGAGGACGGCCAAATCCGCGTTGCTCGGATTGTCGGTCAAGGCCGATGCCGAAACGCTGCCGAAAGATCTGCTCGCCTTCTTCGCCGATCGCTTGAAGGTCCAGCTCCGCGACCAGGGCGCGCGTCACGATCTCGTCGATGCCGTGTTCTCGCTCGGCGGCCAGGACGATCTGCTGCTCGTCGTCCGCCGCGTCGAGGCGCTCGGCAAATTCCTCGACAGCGACGACGGCAGGAACCTGCTCGCGGGCACAAAACGCGCCAGCAACATCCTTTCGATCGAGGAGAAGAAGGACAAGCGGACCTTCGACGGTGCGCCTGACGCCGCGCTCTACACGCTCGATGAAGAGAAGACGCTGGCCGTGGCGATCGACCAGGTGAAGGCCGAGGCCTCCGCCGCCGTCGCCAAGGAAGACTTCGCCGGCGCGATGAGTGCGATGGCGAAGCTGCGTCCGGCGGTCGATGCGTTCTTCGACAAGGTCAAGGTCAACGACGACGATCCGAAGGTGCGCGAAAACCGCCTGAAGCTGCTCAACGAGATCCGCGCCGCGACGCGCGCGGTGGCGGATTTCTCCCGGATCGAGGGCTGATCGATGGACCGCGCGACGCTCGCCGCTTACGACAAGGACGCGGCGGCGTTTGCGCAGGACTGGCACGACCAGCCGCCACCTCGCGATCTGCAGGACATCGTCGCGCGTTTCTTCATCAAGGGCGGCGCGACCGCCGATATCGGCTGCGGCAGCGGCCGCGAGGTGGCCTGGCTGAATGCCCACGGCTTTGCAGCCGAAGGCTATGACGCCTCCGAGGGCCTGCTCGCGGAAGCACGCGCCCGCTATCCGACGCTGCGCTTTGCGCGCGCCGAGCTGCCTGACCTGTCCGGCATCGCCGCCGGCAGCTTTGACAATGTGCTGTGCGAGACCGTGATCATGCATCTCGATCACGCGCTGATCGCACCATCGGTCCGCCGCATGTTCGAACTCGTGAAACCCGGCGGCGTGCTCTATCTGAGCTGGCGAGTCACCGCAGGCCACGATACGCGCGATCCGCACGGCCGGCTCTACGCGGCCTTCGATGCGGCCCTGATACGGACCGAATTGGCGGCGGCCGAATTGTTGCTCGACGCCGAGGTTGTCAGCGCCTCGTCCGGCAAGGTCATTCACCGCATCATCGCGCGAAGGCGCGGCTGATCCGGCCTCCAGAAATATTTCGACACGATTTGCGATTTGTTAACCATGCCCTGCGAAGGTCCTGACGAAGCAACGGTTTCTTAAGACATCGCCCCTCGCGCCAATGCAGGGACCGCCCGATGACCTCGATCGGCACCACGCCCAATCCCTACGCCCAATATGGTTCGGCCTATGCGCGGGCAGCAGCGACGCCCTCACTGGCGGCGACCTTGTCGGGCGACGGCACCGCCGGCGATCTGTCGGCGTCCTCGGCGTCCAACGCCGCAACCAACCTCACGCTGTCGGACGCCGCCCGCGCGCAACTCGCCAAGGCGCCGCTGCCGGATTTTGCCGCCGTCGCCAGCGATGCGCGCATCACGCTCGATCGGCTCTACACGGTCGCCGGCGTCAAGGCACCGATCGTCGACGGCAAGACCACCATCGATCTCTCGACGCTGGACCGTCGCTCGCTGTTTGCGATCTCGACCAACAATGGCGGCAAGTTCACGCCGGACGAGCAGGCGGTTGCTGCCACCGAACTCAAGCAGCGCTTCGACAAGGCGTTGGAGCCGTCGCTGGCGACCACGCGCCTGACCGGCGACTACAGCGTCAGCTACCAGGCCGCGCTCGATTATCTCGATGGTGCGAGCGACGAGGAGAAGGCCACCGCAACCTGGGCCAGCCAGCGCGCCGCGGTGCTGAAGGGTGTTCAGGCGACGCAGCAGGATCCCAACACGGCGCCATCGGGAATTTCCGGCGATCTGATCGCGGCCGCGCTGGCGGGGACGGCGCCTCCCACAAAGAGCACCACGCGCGACTTCAGCAGCATCGCCAGCGATGTCCGAGCCTTCCTCGATCGGCAGAAGGGCGAGGCGGCGAAGAGCGGCAAGGAGCTGGTCTACGATTCCCGCCGCAAGACCGGACAGCTCGCCGACCTGTCTTCGCTCGACAACCGCTCGCTCTCGGCGATCTCGCTGAACCAGGGCAAGAAGTTCTCCACCGAGGAGATCTTCGCGGCCAAGCAGGAACTCAACACGCGGACGCGTCTCGCCGTGCTCGACGCGCTGAATCAGAGCCAAACCGCCGGCGATCCGCGCCAGTTCAGCCTCGGCATCCTCAAGCAATACTCCTCGATGAGCGCCGAGGAGCGCCAGGCGACCAACTGGACGCAGGATTTCCAGGACGCCGCGATCAAGAGCTACAAGTCGACCTCGACGTTGCTCTCGATCCTCAAATCGTGATCCCTCGACACTGAAGCGTTTTCTTCACGCAACCCGCAGCGGGTCGCGTGAAGAAAAACGCGTCAAGACCCGGCTCTGAAATCTCAAGACCAGGCTCTGGAATTCATCACAACACGACGGAAGAGCCCCGCCCGGAGGGGAGGCCGGACGGGGCTTTCTGGTCCGGTCGATCCTCGCGCACATCCGCTTGCGCGGCGCCCGGACTGTCGTTCAGGCGATCGTGCTGACGTTGATCTAGTCGACCACCTGAACGATCCGTCGCGAACGCGGCTCGACCAGAACGGTCTCACCGTTCACGACGGTGTAACGATAGGGCGTCGCGCCGAACCGCTGCGGCACGTCGTAATAGGTCACGCCGGCGTCCGGCAGCACGGTGCCGACCACGACGCGATCCGGAATGGTGTAGTTCGGTACACGCTCGCGCACAATGTATTCGCGGAATGCCGGACGCTGTTCGACCGCGATGCCTCCGTCATCCTCGACGGCGACAGCCGGACCACCGCGGACGATGCCGACGGTCTGGGCCTGTGCGGCAACAGCCGGCACCGTGATCGCGGCAGCAACCACTGCAACGGCAAGTAATCTGTTTCGCATGGCTCGCTCCATTCTTTTTCAGTGCGCGCCAGCCTTCGCCGATGCGCACGGCGAGCCAATGCATCGGCTGCGGTGATGTTCCGGACAACCGCCGCCATATACGCGGCAATTTGGAGCAATTTTCGTGAGTTGCGGGAACTCTCAGGCCGTGCGGGCGTCTTGATGTGGGAACCCCCCTCAGCGGATAGACTGCCGCTCGATTCGCTCCTCCAAGAAACCCCGGAGAACACTTCAATGACCATCACCGCTGGGCATCTGCCTGCTATCGTGGCTCTGATCGCAGGCGTCCTGATCCTGATCATGCCGCGGCTCCTCAATTACATCGTCGCGATCTATTTGATCTTCGTCGGGCTCGTGGGGATGGGTCTGCTGCGCTGGCTGCACCTCTAGCGGGAAAGCGGGGTTTCGCGGCTTGCGCGGAACCCCTCAAAATGGTGTAAGGCGCGCATCTTCGACCCCTCTTTTCGGATTGTTGTCTGACATGGCCAAAGCCGTCGCGAAGTCCAAGAAAACTGCCGAGAAAACAGCAGCGAAATCAAAGCCCTCCGCCGCAGCCCGCAAGGCCGCGCCCGTGCGCAAGGCGCTAAAGAAGAGCGCCCCGAAGGCGGCGCCGAAAGCCGCCCCCAAATCGGCTGCAAAGCCGGCCGCAAAGCCCGCCAGCAAGGCGCCGGCGAAGGCCGTTGCGAAGAAGGTCGCCCCGGCTGCGATCAAGGCCGGCAAGTGGGTCTATACGTTCGGCGACGGCAAGGCCGAGGGCCAGGCGACCTTGCGCAATCTGCTCGGCGGCAAGGGCGCCAACCTCGCGGAAATGGCCAATCTCGGCCTGCCGGTGCCTCCCGGCTTCACCATTCCGACCTCGGTCTGCACCTATTTCTACGAGCACGATAAGACGTATCCGAAGGAATTGAAAGCACAGGTTGAGAAGGCGCTCGACTATGTCGGCAAGCTGACCGGCAAGACGTTCGGCGACGCCAAAAACCCGCTGCTGGTCTCGGTCCGCTCGGGGGCGCGCGCCTCGATGCCGGGCATGATGGACACCGTGCTCAACCTCGGCCTGAACGACCGCACCGTGGAGGCGCTCGCCGAACTCTCCGGCGACCGCCGCTTCGCCTATGACAGCTATCGCCGCTTCATCACGATGTATTCGGACGTGGTGCTCGGCTTCGAGCATCATCACTTCGAGGACATCCTCGACACCTTCAAGGACGGCCAGGGCTATTCGCTCGACACCGACCTCACCGGCGACGACTGGGTCGAGCTGGTCGGCAAGTACAAGGAGGCGGTCGCCAAGGAGACCGGCCACGACTTCCCGCAGGATCCGCACGACCAGCTATGGGGCGCGATCGGCGCCGTGTTCTCATCCTGGATGAACGCCCGCGCGGTGACTTATCGCAAGCTGCACGACATTCCGGAATCTTGGGGCACCGCCGTCAACGTGCAGGCGATGGTGTTTGGCAACATGGGCGAGACCTCGGCCACCGGCGTCGCGTTCACCCGCAACCCCTCGACCGGCGAAAGCAAGCTCTACGGCGAGTTCCTGATCAACGCGCAGGGCGAGGATGTCGTCGCCGGCATTCGCACGCCGCAGGACATCACCGAGGAAGCGCGCCAGGAATCCGGCTCCGACAAGCTGTCGATGGAAGCCGCGATGCCGGTCGCGTTCAAGGAGCTGACGCGGATCTACACGCTGCTCGAGAAGCACTACCGCGACATGCAGGACATGGAGTTCACGGTCGAGCAGGGCAAGCTGTGGATGCTGCAGACCCGCGGCGGCAAGCGCACCGCGAAAGCGGCGCTGCGCATCGCGGTCGAGCTCGCCAATGAAGGCCTGATCTCGCGCAAGGACGCGGTGACGCGGATCGATCCGGCCTCGCTCGACCAGCTGCTGCACCCGACCATCGATCCGGCCGCCAAGCGCGACGTGATCGCGACCGGCCTGCCGGCATCGCCCGGCGCTGCCTCCGGCGAGATCGTGTTCTCGTCGGACGAAGCGGCCAAGCTGCAGGCCGACGGACGCAAGGTGATCCTGGTCCGCATCGAGACCAGCCCGGAAGACATCCACGGCATGCACGCTGCGGAAGGCATCCTCACCACCCGCGGCGGCATGACCTCGCACGCGGCGGTGGTCGCGCGCGGCATGGGCAAGCCCTGCGTCTCCGGCTGCGGCACCATCCGCGTCGATTACGGCCGCGGCACCATGAGCGTGGGCTCGCGCACCTTCAAGACCGGCGACGTCATCACCATCGACGGCTCGGTCGGCCAGGTGCTGGCCGGCCGCATGCCGATGATCGAGCCGGAGCTGTCCGGCGAGTTCGGCACGCTGATGGGCTGGGCCGACGAGGTCCGCAAGCTCGGCGTTCGCGTCAACGGCGATACGCCCGATGACGCGCGCACCGCGGTGAAGTTCGGCGCCGAGGGCATCGGCCTCTGCCGCACCGAGCACATGTTCTTCGAGGAGACCCGCATCCGCACCGTGCGCGAGATGATCCTCTCCGAGGACGAGCAGTCGCGCCGCGCCGCGCTGTCGAAGCTGTTGCCGATGCAGCGCGCCGACTTCGTCGAGCTGTTCGAGATCATGCAGGGCCTGCCCGTCACCATCCGCTTGCTCGATCCGCCGCTGCACGAGTTCCTGCCGCACACCCAGGCCGAGATCGAGGAAGTGGCGCGCGCCATGAACACCGATCCGCGCAAGCTCGCCGACCGCGCCCGCGAACTCTCCGAGTTCAACCCGATGCTCGGTTTCCGCGGCTGCCGTCTTGCGATCGCCTATCCGGAGATCGCCGAGATGCAGGCGCGCGCGATCTTCGAGGCCGCCGTCGAGGCCGGCAAGCGCACCGGCAAGCCGGTCGGTCTCGAGGTGATGGTGCCGCTGATCGCGACCAAGGCCGAGTTCGATCTGGTCAAGGCGCGGATCGATGCGACCGCCAACGCGGTGATGAAGGAAACCGGCGTCAAGCTGAGCTACCAGGTCGGCACCATGATCGAGCTGCCGCGCGCCTGCCTGATGGCGGGCGAGGTGGCCGAGACCGCGGAGTTCTTCTCCTTCGGCACCAACGACCTGACGCAGACCACCTACGGCATCAGCCGCGACGACGCCGCGAGCTTCCTCGGCACCTATGTCGCCAAGGGCATCCTCGAGATCGATCCGTTCATCTCGGTCGATCGCGACGGCGTCGGCGAACTCGTCAGGATCGGTGTCACCCGCGGCCGCAAGACGCGGCCGAGCCTCAAGGTCGGCATCTGCGGCGAGCACGGCGGCGATCCCGCGTCGGTCGCGTTCTGCCACGAGGTCGGGCTCGACTACGTCTCGTGTTCGCCCTATCGCGTGCCGATCGCGCGTCTCGCCGCGGCGCAGGCCGCGCTCGGCAAGGAGATCGCCAGCCAGGCGTGAGCGATTACGTAGTTCAGAGAACTGCAATGGCCGGGACCAAGTCCCGGCCATTTTTGCTTCTTGCGTGCGTTGTCGTCAGCACGCGGCGACGGTGCCGCGTAACACCTTGTTCACCATCCCTGTTGACCTGTTGTTTACGACCTTCGTGCGCCGTGCGTTTACCAAAGCGCGCAATGCAACATGCGAAACATCTGCGATCGCTTGAGTGTAGCGCGCGAGCAACGCCGATTAACTCCGCGGCAACCTAAACGGTTTAGCAACGAGAAAGGTCGAATTGCGCGGATGTACCGCGTTCGATTGCACTCAGTAAGCGTTGCGTGAGCGTACGATGTTTGTGTCGCGTAACCAGCCGAAGGGCGCACGTCTTGCGCTCTTCGGTCTCGGTCTTGGCATCTTCGCACTGATGCCGACCGAGATCGGATATCAGGATATTGCCTCGCTCCTGGCCCGGCAGCCCGGCGTCGCCGAGCGCTGGCAGAAGCGCGTCTTCGCCTCCGCCGTCGGCTCCATCCAGGTCGCGACCTACAGTTTCGGTCGTCCGATCGGCACGTCCGCGCCGCAAGCCCCGCAAATCCTGCTCGCAAGACTGGACAGTTCGAACCTCGACATCACCGGAACGGTGACGCGCAATCCGATCACGACCCCGCCGCCGCGCTACCAGGCATCTGATTTTCCCAAGGTCGATCGCACCCTGAAGGGCGATCGCCTCGTCGTCCGGCGGCCCGATCAGGTCGAACCTGCGGAGCCTGCAAATACCGCGCCGGCGAACGAGGATTCCGCGACATCGAATTCGTCGGTCAAAGGCATGAAGACCGCGACCGCGCCGGCCGACAGCGCGCCGCTCGATCCTGAATTGCAGGAGGCGCTGCGCGCGCCGCCCTTGCCGCAATATGCCAAGCCGTCGCCACAGCAGAACGACGTGTCGCTGTCGCTCGAGGCCAACCCGCTCGACGATCTGAAACCCGCGCCCGCGAAGCCCGCGGTTGCGCCCGCCGATGCGGCGCGCGAGCGCGACCCGTTCGCATTCCAGACCGCCAGCCTGTTCTTCGGCTCGTCGCTCGGCACACCGGAGAACCTCGAGCGCTGGCAGCCCGGCGAGGCGCCGGTTGTCGTGACGCCGGCAGCAACGCCCGATCCCGACATGAAGGTGATGGCATCGTTGCCGGTCGATGCCGACGGTCCGGTCAAGGCCGGCGAGATGGGCGAGAGCATCGCGCCGAAGGGCGAGGTCAATGCCGACGACCAGCACACCAAGACGCCGGCGGAGCGGCTCGGCCTGTTCGACGAGAAGTCGCGCGCCAAGTCGGAGAAGTGCCTCGCGGAGGCGGTCTATTTCGAAGCCCGCGGCGAAGCGGTGCGTGGCCAGATCGCGGTCGCCCAGGTGGTGCTGAACCGCGCCTTCTCCGGCAAATATCCGGAGACAGTGTGCGGCGTGGTCTACCAGAACAAGAACCGCCACTACGCCTGTCAGTTCACCTTCGCCTGCGACAACATCCCGGACGTCGTCCGCGAGCCCGACATGTGGGATCGCGCCAGGAAGATCGCGAAGGCGATGCTCGACGGCGAATTGTGGCTGCCGGAAGTCGACCGCTCGACCCACTACCACGCCTACTGGGTGCGGCCGTCCTGGGTCAGCGAGATGAAGAAGATGTACAAGTTCGGCGTCCATACCTTCTATCGCCCGCGCGCCTGGGGCGACGGCAGCGACGCGCCGAGCTGGGGCAACCCGGCCGAGACCGCCAAGATCTCGGCGCAGCTCGCCGAGGCCGCCCGGAGCTCGGCCGAGCAGGCCAGCGCCCGGCGATAGGGCCTTCTGCCGCCCGTTCCGCGGCCGGCGTGCCCCGGAATGACGGTCATCATCCTCTCCGATTCTGCAGAGCAGCCCTGCAGGCGAATATTTTTCTCCGACGCCTCTTGGGATTTCCATGCATCTGCATTAACTCCCCGTAACGTTCGGCGGGGCTGCTCCCCGCGCGGCAGTTGCGGGGGAAGACAAGATGGCCGTTACCACCGGGGATCTGCGACCGACGTCGGGCACGTGGCGCACGCCGCTTGTCATCATCGTCTGCGGCTGCGCGATTGCGCTGCTGAGTTTCGGCCCGCGCTCCAGCCTCGGCTTCTTCGTGCAGCCGATGAGCCATGAGTTCACCTGGGGCCGCGACGTGTTCGGCCTCGCGCTGGCGCTGCAGAACCTGCTGTGGGGGCTCGGCCAGCCTATCGCCGGTGCAATTGCCGACCGCTTCGGCCTGCTGCGCGTCATGATCGTCGGCGCGCTGCTGTATGCCGCGGGTCTATTGCTGATGTGCTATTCGACGACGCCGTTGTCGCTCGACATCGGCGCCGGCGTCCTGATCGGCTTCGGCCTGTCGGGCTCTTCGTTCAACCTGGTGCTGTCGGCGTTCAGCAAGCTGTTGCCGCCCGCGCAGCGTGGCATCGCGCTCGGCGCCGGCACCGCCGCAGGCTCGTTCGGCCAATTCCTGTTCGCGCCGTTCGGCGTCGCGATGATCGACAATTTCGGCTGGCAGACCGCGCTCCTCGTATTCGGCGCGCTGATGCTGCTGATCCTGCCGCTGTCGCTGGCGCTCTCGACGCCGCCGGCGGAGACGAATGACGCCGCGCCCGCCGATCAGCAGTCGTTCAAGACCGCGCTGGCCGAGGCGTTCGGCCATCGCTCCTACGTGCTGCTGGTGCTCGGCTTCTTCACCTGCGGCTTTCAGCTCGCCTTCATCACCGTGCATTTGCCGGCCTATCTCGCCGACCGCGGCATTCCGGCATCGACCGGCGGCTGGGTGATCGCGGCGATCGGCCTGTTCAACATCGTGGGCTCGCTCAGCGTCGGCTGGCTGCAGAACGTCTTCCCGAAGCGCTACATCCTGTCGGTGATCTACTTCACCCGCGCGCTGTCGATCATCGCCTTCATCTCGTTCCCGATCACGACCTTCTCGGCGATCGCGTTCGGCGCGATCTCTGGCCTGACCTGGCTCTCCACGGTGCCGCCGACCTCGGCGCTGGTGGCGCTGATGTTCGGCACGCGCTGGTTTGCGACGCTGTACGGCTTCGCCTTCGTCAGCCATCAGGTTGGCGGCTTCCTTGGGGTCTGGCTCGGCGGCATCGTGTTCGAGCAGTATGGTTCTTACACCCCGATCTGGTGGCTGTCGGTGCTGTTTGGCGTGCTGTCGGCGCTGATCAACCTGCCGATCGTCGAAAAGCCCGTCGTCCGCCCGGTTGCGCAGCCTGCCTGATCCTCTCTTTGAGCATGATCTGTCCGGAAAACCGGTTTCCACTTTTCCGGATCATGCTCTAAACCATTCCCCGAAACCAAGATTACGGGGAGTGCACATCGTGGCAACGTTCAAGGCAATCAGGATCGACAAGGCGGACAAGGGTACCACCGCCGCACTCACACAATTCGACGAAGCCGAGCTGATGGACGGCGACGTCACCGTCCGCGTCGAGTGGTCGACGCTGAACTACAAGGACGGCCTCGCACTGACCGGCAAGGCGCCGGTGGTGCGCCGGTTCCCGATGATCGCCGGCATCGATTTCGCCGGCACGGTCGAGCAATCCAGCCATCCGGACTGGAAGGCGGGCGACAAGGTCGTCTGCAACGGCTGGGGCATGGGCGAGACCCATCTCGGCGCCTATGCCGAAAAGGCCCGGGTCAAGGGCGATTGGCTGGTGCGGCTGCCCGACGGCATCTCGGCCCGCGATGCGATGGCGGTCGGTACCGCCGGCTATACCGCGATGCTTTCGGTGCTGGCGCTGGAGAAGCACGGTCTCACCCCGAAGAGCGGCCCGGTGGTGGTCACGGGTGCCGCCGGCGGCGTCGGCTCGGTGGCGATCGCCGTGCTCTCGAAGCTCGGCTACCACGTCATCGCGTCGACCGGGCGGATGTCGGAGACCGACTATCTCAAGGGTCTCGGCGCCACCGAGGTGATCGACCGCGCCGAACTGTCAGGTGCGCCCAAGGCGCTGGCGAAGGAGCGCTGGGCCGGCGGCGTCGACAGCGTCGGGTCGACCACGCTCGCCAACCTGCTGTCGATGACCAAGTATGGCGGAGCCATCGCGGCCTGCGGTCTGGCGGCCGGTATGGACCTGCCGTCGTCGGTCGCGCCCTTCATTTTGCGGGGTGTGTGCCTTCTCGGTATCGATTCAGTGATGTGTCCGATCGAGCTGCGGAGGACCGCCTGGCGCCGCCTCGCCAGCGATCTGGACAAGGCAAAACTGGCTGATATCACTCACGAAATCGTCCTGGACGAAGTCATGGGCTTTGGCGCGAAAATCCTCGGTGGCCAGGTCCGCGGCCGCATCGTGGTAAAAATAGTCTGAGGACGTTCAGACTTTACCAACCAAGCTGCTCCAATGTTGCCACTGTTGGTATGGTAAGCAGCGGGTAAAGAGACTTGCGGCATGATCCCGGGGGGCCGGGTTTCCTCGCGCAGACGCCGAGAAGCGTCGGTCGCGGGGATCATGCGCAACAAGGAGCGGGTGCCCGCGCTCGTCAGTGGAGTAGCTCATGCTTGCGCGTTTGGTTTTGGGGGCCGTCACGGCCGGAGCGATGGTCGTGCCGGCATTCGCGGGCATGATGAACGCCGATGAGGCCCGCAGGTTCGTCGCCGGCAAGGTATTCGCGTTCACCTGTTTCGATGGCACCCGTGGCGCCGGCCGCATCCTCGATGATCTGGGTGCGACAGGCTCGATCCAGTTCTCCGGCTCGGGGCCGATCCGTCACGTGCGCCTGCCCGGCAACACGCTGCAGATCCGCGGTCAGAGCGTTTGCGCGTCCCTGAAGGGCATTCCGTTCGAACCGTGCTTCAATCTCGACAAGCAGGACGACCGCACGTTCCGCGGTTCGGTCTCCGGCATGGGCTTTGCCTATTGCGATTTCCATCACCAGGGCGGCCAGCAGATGCTGATGGCGCGCGCGGCGGCGCGTCCGCGCTCGCTGCATCCGCGCACCCGATCCGCGGATGCCTCGCAGACCGAAGTGTCGCGCGTTGAGACGCCGCAGGTCGGAAGCGCGAAGCTCGAGCCGGTCAAGGCCGAGCCCGCCAAGGTCGAGAGCGCGCCGGAATTGCGCCGCTCCACTGACTAACCTTTCATCTGCGCGCTAGCGGGAATAGCGCCGCCAAGCCGTAGTCATACGGATGGCGGTCGCCACGCCTTGCTCGCTACTCAATACCTGGCGTTCGCCGCGAGGCGGGACATTGGGGACTCTGATTTTGAGTAGTCATATGGCGCAATATTTTTTTCGAATCAGTGACGGCGATTACGCTGGTGCATCCGACCACGCGACGGAGTTTGAAAGCCGCGATGTGGCCTGGGCCGAGATGACCAAGGTCTGCGGAAATTTCCTCGGCAGCATCTCGCGCAATCTGAAGCAGAACAGCGAATGGCACATGGAGCTGCTCGACGAGGGCAGAAAACCTGTGTTCAGGATTCGACTGGTCGCCGAGTCCGTCGACTGAAGCTGTTTTTCAGCACGGCAAGTTCTAACCCTCGGCCTGCGCGAGCGGCGGAGCGGCCCGCCTGCGAAACAGGATCCGCTGATACAGCCAGCCGATCGCGACCAGCACGATGCCAAGGCACATGAACGACAGCGCCCGGTAGACACCCGTGAGCGTCGACATGTCGATCAGGAACGCCTTCAGGATCGTCAACCCGATCACCGCCGCAGACGCGAGCCGTGCCCGCTGCGAGTTGACGACGACGCCGATGCCGAGCAGCGCGACGCCGAACATCAGCCAGGCGATCGAATAGGTGTATTGTTCCGCGCCCGTCGTCTCGCCGCGCGTCAGCACCGGTCCATGGTAGAGCCTGCGGATTTCGAAGGTGACGTAAGCGAGCGCAAGCACCAGCGCGCCGGCGGCGATCGTGTTGGCATAGCCGGCAGGACGATGGCCCGCCACCGCATAGGACAGCAGCAGCGCCAGCACCGCCGGCAGCGCGTAGCCGAGCAGCAGCAGGTTGATGAAGCTGCCGCCGACGTCCTGCCACCACAGCATCGGGTTCTCCAGCGCCAGCAGCCCGAACAGGCTGGCAAGCCCGGCGAACGCGGTCAGCAGGATCGCGCCGACATTATGCACGATGCTGCCGCTGCGCAGGCGCAGCCGCTCGAGTCCGATCGCCATCGCAAGCGTCACGCCGACCTGCAGTGCGACCTCGGTCAGCCCGGCGCTGGCGTAATAGACATCGCCGCGGTTGACCGCGTGGCGGATCTCCATGAAGGCGAGCAGCACCGTGAACAGGATCGCGGCGGATTCGACGATGCGCAGCGGGACGTCGTCGCGGTTGCGGCGCAGGAAATGGCCTGCCGCCCAGAATGACAGCGCCGGCACGCCATAACCCCACAGCAGCCAGTTGAAGATCGGCGTGGTGCCGACGGCGTCGCCCGCGATCCGCGGCTCATAGCCCACGCGCAGCACGACGATGCCGGCCAGAATCGCGGCAAGCCAGCGCAGGAACGGGATCGGCCGCCGCACCGACAGCCACGCCGTGCCCATCGACACCAGCGCGAGCGCGATAGTGAGCCAGCCCTTGTCGAGCGCGAAGGTCAGCGCCAGCGCCAGCGAGGCGAGGGCGCCGGTGGCGGACAACGCAATCGACGGCGACAGCTCCGGCCGCTCGCCGCGCCGGGTCAGCGCCTCGGTCGCGGCTGCGTAGGCCGCCGCCAGCAGCACGGCGAGGATCGCGAACGGGATCGAACGGTCGAGATGCGCGATGCGTGCATAGAGCGCGACCAGCAGCGCGACCGGCGTGAACACGGCCGCCGCGGCCCAGGTCACCGTGACCTTCGCGGTGGCAAAACGGAATTGTGCGAGGAAACCGGCGATGCCGAAGGCGGCTGCGAACAGCGCCGCGGTGACGAGATGCAGCGAGACCGAGCCGTCGGTCGCGGACGGACCGATGCCGGGGATCGCGCCGCCCGGCAGCACCAGCATGTCGACGTTGCGGCGGACGGCCCATTCGCCGAATACAATGAACACGAAGATCGACGCGGCGCCGATCGCACGGGTAGCGGCAGGCGCCCGCCAAGCGACAAGCAGGCTTGCGGCTGCCAGCAGCGCAAAGCCGATCATCGCCGTGTCGGCGTGGGCGCTGTTGAGCACGATCAGCATCGCGCCAAGCAGATAGGCGGCGAGCGAGCCCGACGAAATCGGCTCGATCTCCTCACCATCGCCGTCAGGGCCGAACATGAAGCCGCAGACCACGAGCAGTGCCGCCAGCACGAAGCCCGCGATGACATGGAAGACATGGGGTGCGATCATCTCGGACCCGCATGCCAGGCATGGGAAGGTCCACAGCAGCGCGAAGGCGATCGTCGTGACCGCGAGCCAGCGCCACAGCCGGATGCGCGCGAGGCCGAACGCCGCCGCCGTGACGATGGCGAGGTAGATGTAGAGCGACCAGAAGTCGGGTTTGTCTGACGACACCAGCAGCGGCGTGACGAAGGCGCCGACGATGCCGAGCCCGGCCAGCGCGGGTCCGTGCAGTAGCGCGGCGGCCAGCGTGCCGAGCGCGACCATGCCGAGCAGGATGAAAGCGGTTGCGGGCGCGAGGAAGTCGTACAGCGCGTAGGCGGCGTAGACGGTGGCGAATGCCACGGCGGTGCCGGCCGCGGTGAGGATCGCCGGGATGTTGGCGATCGGCAGCGCCGCGATATTGGAGATGCTTTCCTGGCGCCTCGTCCATTCACCGGCGCCGAGCAGCGCCAGCGCAAATAGTCCGCCGAGCAGCGTGCGAACGCCGGGGCCGAGCAACCCGGCCTCGATCGAATAGCGCACCATGAAGAAGCCGCCGAGCGCGAGCGTCAGGCCGCCGATCCAAACCACCCAGCGCGTGCCGAGCGTCTCCTCGAAGCCGGGTGCCGGCTGCGGCGGGGCTGGCGGTTCTTGCAGGGGCGGTGGCGCGGCACCGGGCGCGTCCGCGGTCGGTCCGGCTTGCGTATCCGGCTCGCTGCGAGCTGCCTCCGGGAGCGGCGGCGGCGTGATGGAAGGCGCCGTCGGCGGCGTCTGCTCGAACGCCTGCAGCGGAGCCAGCGGCGGCGGCACGGCCGTCGGCGCGGCGGCGCCGCCCGCTGCCTCGATTGCATCCAGGCGCCGCTGCAGCAGGTCGATCCGGCCCAGCGCCTTGCGCGCGAAAATAATCGCGACGATGGCGAGGACGAGCGTCAGGAAGTCGAACGGCGAATCGAACATGGGCCTCCAGCAGGACGCGCCGGACTTGGCCAGCCGGCGGCCCGTCGCAACCTAGTAGTGCAGTGAGGAGGACCGGAAGTTCAAGCGATCGGCCGTGGCCGGCCGCGCTTAGTCCAGATCGATGTGGAAAGGCCGGCCTTCGACGCTCATGCTGCCGGGACCCATCGCGTCGAGTGCGCGCAGCATCCGGCCCTCGCGCCCCAGCGCCTTGTCGGCGAGGCTGACGATCAGCCGGTTGGGGGCCGCGATCGGCGAGGCCTCGCGGATCATCCGGGCGATGGACATTTCGTCGCGGTGCGGGTTGAGCGCGCAGACCGTGGCGAACGCGCTCGCGGTCGAGCGGCTGATGCCGGCGTAGCAATGCACCACCATCGGTGCTTGGCGATCCCAGCCGCGCACGAAGCTCAGCACCTTCTCGATATGCGCCTCGTTCGGCGCGACGAACCCGTCCATCTGTTCGATGATGTCGTCCATCGACACCTTCAGATGATTGGCCGGAAGCACGGAAGGCGGCCGCTGCACCTGGTCGACATTGGCCATCACGGTCAGCACATGGCTGGCACCAGTGGCACGAACCGTGTCGGAGAGTGCGGCAAGCGAGCAGACGTGAAGCATGATGGTCCTTCTATCGGGTACGCCGGATTATAACGGCTGCTCCCGAGCGGGCAAAGGCGGGGGTGCTATGCCGATTCTGCGTTTTGCGGCGCAACCGGCGGCACGGGTGCCGCGCCTACGACGCGTGCAATGCCTTGAAGCGCTCGAGGAACTGCTTTTCGGCCCGCGCTGCGGTCCACGGCGTCAGATAGTCGCGTTCGGTCGCTTCGGGCAGTTCCGGATCGCGGCCGAACAGCCGCTTGGCCTCGGCTTGCGAAAATCCCGCCAGATGCGTCGCCTCCAGATACGCGGCGCCGCGATCGGCGGCCTTGATCTGCTGGGTGATCTCGTCCGCCAGCACGGCGGGCAGGCCGAAGCGGACATGGATCGCCGACAACAGCCGCTTTTCCACCACCTTGTATTCGCCTGACAGCACCGCCTTGAACGGCGAGATCATGTCGCCGATGACATATTCGGGTGCGTCATGCAGCAGTGCGGCGAGACGATGGCTGATGTCGACGCGCGGCATCTGCTGGCGCATCACCGCCTCGACCAGCAACGTATGCTGCGCCACCGAAAAGATGTGCGCGCCGCTGGTCTGGCCATTCCAGCGCGCGACCCGCGCCAACCCGTGCGCGATGTCGACGATCTCGATGTCGAGCGGTGACGGATCGAGTAGGTCCAGCCGGCGTCCGGACAACATCCGCTGCCAGGCGCGGGTTGTCTCCGTCGATTTGCGCGCCGTCATTTTTTCTTGAGCCGCGGCGTGCGGAGCTTGCCGCTGCAGGCTTCGTGGCAGAAGCAGGTGACGAGGTGGTCGTTGACCATGCCGGTCGCCTGCATGAAGGCGTAGACGATGGTGGGGCCGACGAACTTGAAGCCGCGCGCGCCGAGTTCCCTGGAGACCTTGATCGAGACCGGCGTCGAGGCCGGCACGCTCGCGGTGGTCTTGAACTGATTGACCTTCGGCTTGCCGTCGACAAAGTCCCACAGGAATTTCGAGAAGCCCGGGCCTTTCTCCATGATCTCCAGATACCCTTTCGCACTCGCCACCGCGCCTTCGATCTTGGCGCGATTGCGGACGATGCCGGCGTCGTTCATCAGCGCGTGCACCTTCTTGTCGTTGTAGCGCGCGATCTTCTCGGGCTGGAAATCGTCGAAGGCTTTGCGGAAGTTCTCGCGCTTGCGCAGGATCGTGATCCAGGACAGGCCGGCCTGGAAGCCGTCGAGGATCAGCTTTTCATAGAGGGCGCGGTCGTCATATTCCGGCACGCCCCATTCATTGTCGTGATAGGCGACGTAGAACGCATCCTCGCCCGGCCAGGGGCACCGTGTCTTGCCGTCGGGATGCAGTTGCGCGGTACGGCTCATGCGACGGTCTGCTTGGGTGTGATGCGGACGGCGTCAGGTTCGGCGAGGTGAAGCGACAGCCCGCCCGCGGTCAGCGACACGCCGGCGTCGAGCGCGTCGGCGACGCGGTCGATGCGGACCAGCGCGAGACCATTCTCGCCAGCGGTCGAGCCGATGGTGCCGACCTGCTTGTCGCCGGCCAGGATCGTTGCGCCAGCCTCTGGCGCGGGGCCATCGAGAATGATCTTCACTGTGCGAGTGCGCGCCGTGCCGCGGTGCTGCATGCGCGACACCACCTCCTGCCCGACATAGCAGCCCTTGTCGAAATCGACGCCGTTGAGGCGGTCCATATTGGTTTCGTGCGGGAAGGCGTCGCCATACATGAAGTCGAGCCCGCCGCGCGGCACGCCGGTGGCGATCCGATGCGCCTCATAGGCGCCAGAGTCGACGAGATCGGCGCCGATCAGCTCAGCCAGCTTCTGCTTCAAATCTTCAGGGATCAGGATGCGCCAGCCGAGCGCTGGGTTGCGCGGATCGGCGAACTCGAGATCTGGTGTCGCCGCCGGCTCGCCATCCCAGGCTGCCAGCACACCGAGGCTGTCGGAAAGGTCCTCGACCACGACCTTGGCGCGCAGCTTGTAGAAGCCGAGCTTGTCGGCAAGGCCCTTGGCGAGCGCGCGCGGCGCGTCGATCAGGAAGCCGCCGCCATGGCCGGAGGGTATCTCGGTGATCAGGAAATCGACGATGATCTTGCCCTGCGGCGTCAGCAGCGCGCCAAACCGGGCCTGTCCCGCGCGCAGCTCGGCGATATCGGCGGTGATGAGGCCGTTGAGGAAGTTGCGGGCGTCCTCGCCAGAGACCTTGACCACGCCCCGATCTGGAAGAAACGCTGCTTTCATTCGCAAAATTGGCTCTTTTTCCAAGTTCCTTGGGAAACGCGCAGGCCGCGATATCCCCTGCCAAGCTAAGGCGCTAGAGTGCGCCGAACAAGGCCCGCGCGACAGCCGAAAGCGGGCGTCGAGGACCGATGAATCAGCATTTTGACACCATTCTAAAATCCGGCACTGTGGTCAATCAGGACGGCGAGGGCGTGCGCGATATCGGTATCGCGGGCGGCCGCATCGCCGCGATCGGCTCGCTCGGTCAGGCCTCGGCCGGCGAGGTGATCGACTGCAAGGGCCTGCACATCCTGCCCGGCGTGATGGACACCCAGGTGCATTTCCGCGAGCCCGGGTTGACCCAGAAGGAAGACCTCGAGACCGGCTCGCGCAGCGCTGTGATGGGCGGGGTCACCGCCGTGTTCGAGATGCCGAACACCAATCCGCTGACGGTCACCGAGGAGGCCTTCACCGACAAGATCAAGCGCGGCCGCCATCGCATGCATTGTGATTTCGCGTTCTTCATCGGCGGCACCCGCGAGAACGTGCAGGATCTGCCGGAGCTCGAGCGCGCCCCGGGCTGCGCCGGCGTCAAGGTATTCATCGGTTCCTCCACCGGCGCGCTGCTGGTCGAGGACGACGAGAGCCTGCGGCGGATCTTTCAGGTGATCCGGCGCCGCGCCGCGTTTCACGCCGAGGACGAATATCGCCTCAACGAGCGCAAGCCGCTGCGGAACGAGGGCGATCCGCGCTCGCATCCGGTGTGGCGCGACGAGACCGCTGCGCTGATGGCGACCGAGCGCCTGGTCAATCTCGCGCGCGAGACCGGCAAGCGCATCCACGTGCTGCACATCTCGACCAAGGAAGAGATTCTGTATCTGCGCGACCACAAGGATGTCGCCTCCTGCGAGGCGACGCCGCATCATCTCACCATGGCCGCGCCGGAGTGCTACGAGCGGCTCGGCACGCTGGCCCAGATGAACCCGCCGGTGCGCTCGGCCGACCATCGCGCCGGCATCTGGTACGGCATCGAGCAGGGCATCATCGACGTGCTCGGCTCGGATCACGCGCCGCATACGCTGGAGGAGAAGGCCAAGAGCTATCCGGCCTCGCCGTCGGGCATGACCGGTGTGCAGACGCTGGTGCCGCTGATGCTCGATCACGTCAATGCCGGGAGGCTGTCGCTACAGCGCTTCGTCGATCTCACCAGCGCGGGGCCCGCGCGCCTGTTCAACATCGCCTGCAAGGGTCGCATCGCGGCGGGTTACGATGCCGACTTCACCATCGTCGACCTGAAGCGGAGCGAGACCATCACCAACAAATGGATCGCCTCGCGCGCCGCCTGGACGCCCTATGACGGCGTGCGGGTGCAGGGCTGGCCGGTGGGTACCTTCGTGCGCGGCAGGCGGGTGATGTGGCAGGGCGAAGTCACGACACCGTCCACCGGTGAACCGGTCCGGTTCCTCGAGGCGCTGAAGCAGTAGCGGATCTTACTGTCGGGCCAATGCCAGCGAGAACTCGCCGTTGCGCACGCGCGCGGCGAGGCCCTCGGCGAATTTCGCCACCGCGTCCTCGCCATAGGTGCCGACGAGCTCGGCCAGCGCCGCGAACAGGCTCGCCTGCGCGAGGCAGTCGCCATCGACGCCGTCGTGACGTGCTTCAGCCCAGGCCTCGTTCAGGTAGCCCAGCGCGGCCTGCTTCTGCTCGTGGTCGGGTCGCGGGTCTTGGTGATGGGGGAAGGACGCTGGATGGCGCATGAAACTCTGCAAAATGACTGCGCGCGGTCCGAGGAGCGAACCACTGCGACGTGCGAGATGTATCACGCATGCGGGTACCGCCTAGCCCACATCTTTCGAAAAGGTTAACGGCCGCCTCGGCATTTAAAGGGGAATTCCGGATATCCGGGCCGCGATCAGCCGAATGAGCTGTGGATATGGTCCAGCACCGCGCGCGGCGTGGCGCAGAGATGGCTGGCGCCGGCCTCGGTCAGCTCTTCCGGCGTGCCGTAGCCATAGGTGACGCCGATCGCCCGGATGCCGTTTCGATTCGCCCCGATCACATCGTGGCTGCGGTCGCCGATCATCAGGGATTTGTCCGGATCGGCCCCGGTCTGTGCCAGCGCATAGGCGAGCAGGTCGACCTTATTGACCCGGGTTCCGTCGAACTCAGAGCCGAACACGTGGTCGAAATAGCCGCCAAGGCCGAAATGCGCGATGATCCGCGTCGCGAACACATGCGGCTTCGAGGTCGCCACGAACATCCGGCCCGGCGCCTGACGCAGCTCGGCCAGAACCTCCGCGATATCGGGATAGACCGCGTTCTCGAACAGCCCGACATCGCCGAATCTTTCGCGGTAGAGCTCGACCGCGCGATCGGCGAGCTCCTCGCCGCCGAGCAGCATCGCAAAGCTCGCCCTGAGCGGCGGCCCGATGCACCAGGTCAGGTCATCTTGCGAGGGAACCGGGCGGCCGAGCTTTTCCAGCGCGTACTGGATCGAGCCGGTGATGCCGGGCTTCGGGTCGGTCAGGGTGCCGTCGAGGTCGAAGAAGATCGCCCGTTCAGTTGGCATAGCGGGCCGTCAGGTCGCGGGAGATTTTCGAGCCCTCCTCGATGTACCGGCGGATCGCCACGGTGGCCGCGGGCGTGCAGGTCCGGTAGGTCTGCTGGAAGCCGTTGTAGCCGCGGTTGAAGCCCGCGATCATGCGGGCGCGGCGGTCGCCGGAGGGAGTCTCGGCATCGATCAGCGCCTGCATCTCGTTGCGCCATTTGGCGCCCTCGTTGGAGCCGCAGATGCCGCGCAGATAATGCAGGGCGCCGAGGATCTCGGCCAGCCGCTGCAAATCGCCGTCGAACGGCGCAGCCGCGTCCTGCGCCCGGGCGGGCGTCGCAAGGCATGCCGACATCAGGATCACAACGGCGAGAAAGGCTCTGATCATCAGGGGTTCCGGATGGCGGTGGTATGCCCCCTCAATGCGCCCGAGGCAAGGCGGCAGGACCCGCCAAAGCCGCCAAAACGGGCCTCAAACCAGCCGCCGGGCGGCCGCAATGACCTCATGCAGGCCGCCGGTGACCTTGAGGTCGCCGATCTCCTCCGGCGCCAGCCATTTGAAATCGTCGTGCTCGTCGTTCAGGTGGGGCTCGCGGGACGCCCAGCGCGCCGCGAAGGTCATGATCAGGTAATGTCCGCCTCCGGGGCCGGTCGGCAGCACCTCGCGCCAGCCGGCGAGGCCGAGGATCTCGACTTTGAGACCGGTCTCCTCGTCGATCTCCCGGTGCAGGGCGGTGTGCAGCGTCTCGCCGAACTCGACCCGGCCGCCGGGCAGCGAATAGAAGCCCTTGCCCGGCGAGCGGGCGCGGCGCACCAGCAGCACCTTGCCGTCGCGGAAAATCACGCCTGATACGGCGAGTTGCGGGCGGATCGGAGGTTCGGGAGAGGTCAAGGCGATTGGCAGCCGGTTGTGAAAACCATCATGCCCGATAACTCAGGCGCCCGCCATGATGCTGTCGACATCGGCCTCTGCGGCGCCGTTGATGATACCGGCGGTCAGCATCACCAGCGGCTTGACCCAGACGATCGCCTGCTCGGCGAGTGCGACCCGGCTCTTGTCCTGCTGCAACTGCCGCATCGCCGCCCCGACCTCGGTCAGGATCTTCGTCATGCTGTCGGTGAGCTGGTCGAATTCGGCCCGGATTGCGGCGTCCGCGGTCTCATAGGCCTCGATCGCGAGATCGCGCGCCCGGAAATTGGACGCGGTGAAATGCTCGGCATAGGACAGGGGCTGCCATTCGAGGAAATCGCTGGCGCATTCCGGCAGGTCCGGAACCATCTCCAGCAGCATGATGGCTTCGTTGAAGTGATTGAGGTAGTCGGTGGCAAGCCCGGTGCGGGGATTGATGTTGGCGGCGCGCAACAGCGCCGCCCGCACCTCGTCGGGATACGTCGGTCGCGGGGAAGAGCCCGCTATGGCGGCCGTTGAGGTCATTGATCGCAGTCTTTAACGGTCCAAGTTAAGGCAGAATAAACGGATACCACTCTGGACGGCAAATGTGCGGACGCTTCGTTATTACCTCGCCGCCGGCGGCCTTGCGCGAAATGTTCGGCTATATCGAGCAGCCGAATTTTCCGCCGCGGTATAATGTTGCGCCGACCCAGCCGATCCCGGTGGTGCTGCTGCAGAATGGCGGCCGGCATTTTCAATTGATGCGCTGGGGCCTGATCCCGTCCTGGGTCAAGGACCCCAGGACCTTCTCGCTCCTGATCAACGCGCGCTCCGAAACGGTGCGCGAGAAGCCCGCATTCAAGAACGCGATCAAGCGGCGCCGCGCGCTGATCCCGGCCGACGGCTACTACGAATGGCAGGACGCCGGCGGCCGCAAGCGGCCGTTCTTCATCCATCGCCGCGACGGCCATCCGCTCGCCTTCGCCGCGCTCGCCGAGACCTGGATGGGGCCGAACGGCGAGGAGCAGGACACGGTTGCGATCGTCACCGCGCCCGCGAGCCCCGACCTCGCGCAATTGCATCACCGCGTGCCGGTCACGATCAGGCCCGAGCAATTCGCGCGCTGGCTCGACTGCCTGCCGAACGATGTCGACGACGTGATGCCGATGCTGAAGGGCCCCGAGATCGGCGAGTTCGCCTGGCACCAGGTGACGATGCGCGTCAATGCCGTCGCCAACGACGATGCGCAATTGCTGCTGCCGATGACCGCGGAGGAAATCGCCGCGGAGGACGCGCAGCCGAAGAAGGCCGCGCCAAGAAAGGCGACAGTGCGCGAGGACGACGGGCAGGGATCTTTGTTTTGAGGAGCATCTGAAGCCGCGCGCTGCGCGGTGTGGATTTGTACCTACGTTTCTCCACATCGTCGTCCCGGCCTAGTGCGCAATTGCGCACGGGGGCCGGGACCCATAACCACAGGGTTTAGCTGTCGAAGCGCGCTGTGGCTCCAGCATTGCAAAGCAAGTGGCATTGGTGGCTATGGGGTTCCGGGTCGCGCTTCGCTTGCCCGGGACGACATCGAGTTTGTGGCTCGCTGTGAGTCACACATTCGCATTCTTGCGACGTGAAGCCGCTAACCCGCCCTACCATTACGGCGACGATCCCCGCATCACCCCTTCACGTGTGCCACGCCCTCGATCTCGATCAGCATCTTCGGATTGGGCAGCGCCACCACCACGCAGGTGGTGCGAGCGGGGTAGGGCGCGGGGCCGAACGCGCCGGCATAAAGCGCGTTCATCGTCGCGACGTCGCTGGCGCGCGTCAGCAGCACGTTGACCTTGACGAGATCGCGCATCGTCGCGCCCGCTTCATTCAGCACGCGCTTGAAATTGGTCACGACATTGGCGAACTGCGCCTCGAAGCCGTCGGGCAGATCGCGATTGGCGTCGAAGCCGGGAATGCCGGAGATGAACAACAAATCGCCGACGCGGGCGCCGAACGAGAGTGGCGGCGCCTGGACGCCGGGCGGAGGAGGGAAGTGCTTGATGGCTGTCTTTTCAGTCATTGGGTCACCCGTCTGCGTGAGATGGAAGGGGAGACGTTTCGATGGCGCGCGGCGCCGCTGCACGTCGGCGCCAAAGATTGCTGCCGAAGAGATTCTGGCCGATCATGCCTGCGAGCATCGCGACGACGAACACCACGACCGGCAGCGAGAGGCCGGCGAGATTGACCAATGCCGGCCCTGGGCAGATGCCGACGAGGCCCCAGCCGATGCCGAACAGCACCGCGCCGGCAACGAGCGGTGCATCGATGTCACGGCGGTCGGGCCAGAGGAAGCGCGCCGAGAACGCCGGCGCGGCGCGCCGCCGCGCGATCGCAAAGCCGGGTGCCGCGACCGCAACCGCGCCCGCCATCACGAAGGCGAGCGTCGCGTCCCACGCGCCGAACAGATCGAGGAAGCCGAGCACCTTCTGCGGATCGGTCATGCCGGAGATCAGAAGCCCCGCGCCGAAGATCAGGCCGCAGATAAAACTGGCAAGCACCGGCATCGCTACCCTCCGATCCCGTGCCGTGCGATCGCAACGGTTACGATCGCCGTCAGCATGAAGATGCACGTTGCCACGATTGAGCGGCCGGACAGCCGCGCAAAGCCGCAGACGCCGTGGCCCGAGGTGCAGCCATTGCCCATCCTCGTGCCGAATCCGACCAGCGCGCCCGCGATCGCGACGACCACAAGGCTCGCATTCATCGCCGGCCGCGGCAGCGGCGCGCCGAACAGCGCCGCAATCAGGGGCGCTGCGATCAGTCCCGCGATGAACGCGATGCGCCAGGATCGGTCGGAGCCGCGGTCGGCGGTATCGGCCTGCAGCGCGCCGCCGACGATGCCGGTGACCCCGGCGATTCGCCCGGTCAGCAGCATCAAGAGCGCGGCGGCAAGCCCGATCAGCGCGCCGCCGGCAAGGCCGGAAAGTGGGGTGAAATCGTGCATCGATGCAGATCCCTGTTGCGCAAACTCCTCAGCGATCCGGCAAAGCGGTGGGCGCGCATGCGCCGGTGGTCGCGCGGCTGCGGCGCCGATGATAGACTCCGCGCCATCAGGAACAAGCGCAATCCCGCATGTTTCGCGGCATTTCAGTGGTGCCGCCGGTCGGTTGGGTTGCCGCGATTCGCTCTCACTTCGTCCGGAGAACTCCCATGAGACTGCCATCCGTCGCCCGCGCCGCGCTGCTCGCGCTGGCGATGCTCACCGGAACGTCCGCCGCCCTGGCTGACGAGGGCGCGGTGACGCTCGTGATCTTCAAGGGCGGCTGGGTGTTCGGCGGCTCCGCCGGCAAGGGCGTCATGACCTTCCACGGCCAGACCTATGGGCTCACGGCCGGGGGGCTGGACTATGGCCTCGTGTTCGGCGGCTCCCAGACCACGTTGCAGGGGCGGGTGCGCAATATCCGCCGTCCGCAGGACATCAACGGCGTCTATGCCGCGGCGGGCATGGGCGTTGCGCTCGGCGCCGGCGTGCGCGGCATCCTTTTGACCAACCCGAACGGCGCGGTGCTCGAGCTGAGCGGCAAGCAGGTCGGCCTGATGGCCAATGTCGACCTCAGCGGGCTTGCGATCACGTTGAAGGAGTAGGGGGGCGCGCGGGCTTCGTCCGCGGGCTCTACCCATCCGATTCCGTGATCCACTCGGCGAGCTCGCGCCACGGCTTTAAGGTCCAATGCCCCGAGGCCGCGCCTGATGGCGACGGCAGCACGAACACTTCCGGAAAGCCGTTCATTGATGGCTGCCGGCCGGGCACGAGCGCGGTGGTCGGCCTGTTGTAAAACAGGCTCGCCGCCTTCCTGCTGGTGAAGGCGACAGTCTTCGGCCGGTAGGTCGCGATCTTCGCCCTGAAGCCGACGACGTCGAACGACTGCCTGCTGATTTCGTGATCCATCCCGGCGCCGGTCTTGGAGAGATCGGTGAAGCCGATACCAAGCGCGAGCAGCGCGGCGAATTCGTCCGGCCGATAGCGCCGCGGCGTGATGCCGGCCTCATGCAGCGCGCGCCAGAACCGGTTGCCGGGATGCGCGTAATAATGCCCGACGGCGGCCGACCGCGTGCTCGCCGCGGTGCCGACGAACACCAGGCGCAGATTGGCGCGGAGCTGGTCGGGGAGGCGGTGGTGGTTGTGATCGGGCATCTCGGAAGGGTCAATAGAGCATTGATGAGACAGAGTTGAGTAGCAGCCGCGAAGGAGCTGCGCGCCCTTTCCGCGGGGGAGGGCTGGGGTGCGGGCTCTCTCGCAAGACCCATTCAACCAAACTTCGTCACGGGCTAGCGTACCGGCTCCTTGATCCTTTCTTCCGTCGTGACCGCTTGCGACGGTCCGGTCGCGCGCACCATCAGGAACGTGCCCGAGAACGCCGTGCCGCGGATGCTCCAGCGGCCGTCGATCTCGGTCGCGTCGGCATTGACCGCGCCTTCATAGTGCACGGTGTCATAGCCGTAGCCCGGCGGCTCGTAGCGTTTGACGAACGTAACAGCGCTGCCGGAGCGATGGCCCGCGAGCGAGGCATTGTGCGTGCTGATCGGACAGCCCGGCGTCACGCACGGTTCGGTCACGCTGCCGCCGAGCGCGCCGCCGGCGTCGATCAGCGTCGCCAGGAACGTGACCATGCCGCTCGGCTGAACATAGCTGCCGTCCCAGACGCCGGTGAGATTGTCGGTCATGTCACTTGCCCGGACTGCATTTGGTGAATTGCAGTGATCGATGTGGTGCAGGCAGCGCCTCAACGCAAGTCGCGCCCGCTCGCGCGCGGTTGCCTGCAGGTGCAAAAGGGTCTGTAATCCAGCCAAACAGATCAAGAAGAATTCGGGAGCGGACATGACGGGAGAGGCGAAAACCCACTTTGAGGTGATCGTGGTCGGCGCCGGTGTCGCGGGCATCTACCAGATCAAGCGGCTGGCCGATCTCGGCATCGACGCCACCTTGCTCGAAGCCGCGCCCGATCTCGGCGGCACCTGGTACTGGAACCGCTATCCGGGCTGCCGCTTCGATTCCGAGAGCTACACCTACGGCTTCTCGTTCTCGCGCGAGCTGCTCGACGAGTGGCACTGGAAGGAGCGCTTCTCGGGCCAGCCCGAGAATTTGCGCTATCTCAACTACGTCGCCGACAAGTTCGACCTGCGCAAGCACATGCAATTCAATTGCAAGGTCGAGACCATGCAGTTCGACGAGACGCGCGATCTCTGGCAATTGAGGATCAGTGACGGCCGCGAACTGACCTGCCGCTTCGTGGTGCTCGCGATCGGGTTGCTGTCGGCGCCGACCATGCCGCGCGTGCCCGGAATCGATGACTTCAAGGGCCGCTCGTTCCACACCTATTATTGGCCGCATGAGCCGGTCGATCTCGCCGGCAAGAAGGTCGCCGTGATCGGTACCGGCGCGACCGGCATCCAGCTGATCGGCGAGATCGCAGACAAGGTCGGCGAGCTCACGGTGTTTCAGCGCCGGCCGAACTGGAGCGCGCCGCTCAACAACTCCGCGATCTCCGACCAGGAGATGGCCGACATCCGCGCCCGCTATGACGAGATTTTTGCTGCCTGCGCGCTGACGCCGGGCAGTTTTGTCCATGGCCCCGACAAGCGCGGATTCTACGAGGTGAGCCGCGAGGAGCGGCTTAAGCTGTGGGACAAGCTCTACGACGAGCCCGGCTTCGGCATCTGGCTCGCGAACTTCCGCGAGATCTTCATGGACGAAGCCGCCAATGCGGAGCTCTCGGAATATATCGCGGGCCGTATCCGCCGGCGTGTGAACGATCCTGATGTCGCCGAGAAGCTGATCCCGCGGGATCACGGTTTTGGCGTGCAGCGCCTGCCGCTGGAGACGCGATATTTCGAAGCCTATAATCGGGACAACGTGCAACTCGTCGATCTCTCCGAGACGCCGCTGGTCCGCGTCACCGAGAAAGGCCTGCGCACCACGGCGCGCGACTACGATTTCGACATCATCGTCTACGCCACCGGCTTCGACGCCATCACCGGCGCCTACGACCTGATCGATATCAGGGGCGTCGGCGGAGAGCGGCTGGCCGACAAATGGAAGCATGCGCCGTCGACCTTCCTCGGCATGCTCGTGCACGGCTTCCCGAACCTGTTGATGCCGACCGGCCCGCAAAGCGCCTCCGCTTCGACCAACTTCCCGCGCGGCATCGAGAACGGCGTCAACTGGTGCACCAACCTGCTGCAATACATGTGGGATCGCGGCCTGACCCGCGCCGACGCCCCGCTGGAGGCGCAGCAGCGCTGGACCGCGCATGTCGTCAAGATGTACGAGATCATGCTGATGCGCAAAGCCAAGTCGTGGTTTACCGGCTACAACTCCAACGTCGCCGGCCACGAGGAGGGGACGGTCCGCTACTTCGTCTACAACGGCGGCACGCCGAAGTTTTTGGGGATCATCAACGGGGTAGCGGCGGAGGGGTATCGGGAGATTGATTTTGGTGGAGGCGTGCGGGGCGGCGCGCAAGCGACCGTTGGCGCGACGGCGTCATAGGGTAGGTTAGCCAATGGTCCCGTGCAAAGCACGGCTTAGGACCTTCGCTAGTCGATCATCCGCGTTACTCTCAGGCCGTCGCCGCCGAATATCACATCGAGCAGCGAACATACGGCGTCTCCACGGGCACCGGTTCCTTGGAGCTGAGTATGATCTTGTTCTCTCCAGACAGCTTTATGTCGAATGCCGTGTCCGAAACCGCAACGCCGTCCGAGCATGCCGCAATCACGCGGACATTCTGTCCGTCATCATGCAACGATTTGACAGTGCATTTTTGAAACGTGCCGGTGATTTGCTTGCCCTGGACGATCAGGCCACCCGCGTTGAGATCGGCATCTTTCCTGAACGCGAGCTTGTTGTTCTCCTTGGTGAAGACTTGGTTGCAAGCCGAGGCGTCGATCGTCCAAGCTCCGTTCAAATCCGCAGCCTGTGTCGAGGCTGCTTGCGCAACGAGAAATACGAATAGCACGGCATTGAGGGTTCTCATGAAACTCTCCAATCAAATGGTCATTAGGCTACTGGACTCTCTGCGAAACGAACGTGGAATTGGCGCTCAATCGTCTATTTGAGGGCAGGGGTAATATCCCCGACGCGACCTTTATCGCTTTTGACCGTCATAGCAAGCGATGAGATCGCGGATTTTTCGTTGATCCAAGTCAAGGGTTTCTTCGGAACGCTTGCTGTCCTGAGCCGATTGCCGTCGTGACCGGCCCGCTACAAGCCGCACACACGCACTTGGATTTACAAGCGAATGGTCTAGACGCAAAAAGGCCGGGCTTTCACCCGGCCTTTCGTTTTTCGATCGATGCCCGGGTCATCCCGCGCGAAGACGCGCTTCGCGCTGTTGCCCGGGCATGACGCGCGGTGAGGGCGATGCCTCACAACACCCGATTGCTTTCCTTCACCTTGTCCGCATCGAGATACACGCTAGACCCCATCTCCTTGAACTTGGCGCTCATCTGCGCCATGCCGTCCTCGATGGTGCCTGCGGCCGACATGCCGACGCCGGTCGGGTCGTTGAGCGTTGCGGCGTAGTCGCGGACGTCCTGGGTGATCTTCATCGAGCAGAATTTCGGGCCGCACATCGAGCAGAAATGCGCGACCTTGTGGGCTTCCTTCGGCAGGGTCTCGTCGTGGAAGTTCTTCGCGGTGTCCGGATCGAGGCCGAGGTTGAACTGGTCCTCCCAGCGGAAGTCGAACCGGGCGCGGCTGAGCGCATCGTCGCGCAGCTGCGCGGCGGGGTGGCCCTTGGCGAGATCAGAGGCGTGGGCCGCGATCTTGTAGGTGATGACACCGGTCTTGACGTCGTTGCGGTCGGGCAGGCCGAGATGCTCCTTCGGCGTCACGTAGCACAGCATCGCGCAGCCGAACCAGCCGATCATCGCAGCGCCAATGCCCGAGGTGATGTGGTCGTAGCCCGGCGCGATGTCGGTCGTCAGCGGCCCGAGAGTGTAGAACGGCGCCTCGCCGCACTCCTTGAGCTGCTTGTCCATGTTGATCTTGATCTTGTGCATCGGCACATGGCCGGGGCCCTCGATCATGACCTGGCAGCCCTTGTCCCACGCGATTTTTGTCAATTCGCCGAGCGTCTCGAGCTCCGCGAACTGCGCGCGGTCGTTGGCGTCGGCGATCGAGCCGGGACGCAGGCCGTCGCCGAGCGAGAACGAGACGTCGTACTTCCGCATCAGATCGCAGATCTCGTCGAAATGCGTGTAGAGGAAGCTCTCCTTGTGATGCGCGAGGCACCACTTCGCCATGATCGAACCGCCGCGCGACACGATGCCGGTGACCCGGTTGGCGGTGAGGTGGATATAAGAGAGGCGCACGCCGGCGTGGATCGTGAAGTAGTCGACGCCCTGTTCGCACTGCTCGATCAGCGTGTCCTTGTAGAGCTCCCAGGTCAGCTTGACGGGATCGCCGTCGCACTTCTCCAGCGCCTGGTAGATCGGCACCGTGCCGATCGGCACCGGCGAGTTGCGCAAAATCCATTCGCGGGTGGTGTGGATGTTGCGCCCCGTCGAGAGGTCCATCACGGTGTCGGCGCCCCAGCGGATCGCCCACACCATCTTGTCGACTTCTTCCTCGACCGACGAGGTCACCGCCGAGTTGCCGATATTGGCGTTGATCTTGGTCAGGAAGTTGCGGCCGATGATCATCGGCTCGAGCTCGGCATGGTTGATGTTGGAGGGAATGATGGCGCGGCCGCGCGCGATCTCGCTGCGCACGAATTCCGGGGTGATGAAGGCCGGCACCGCAGCGCCAAAGCTTTCGCCGTCGGCAAGCGCGGCCTCGGCCCGCTCGAGCTGCTGCTTGCGGCCGAGATTCTCGCGCTCGGCGACGTAGATCATCTCCTTGGTGATGATGCCGGCGCGGGCGAACTCGAGCTGCGTGATCTTGTGGCCGTCGAGGCCGCGCAGCGGCGTGTGGTGCGCGGTGAACGCCTTGGCGGCGTGCGCGGCGCCGACATTGCCGTTGTCCTCCGGCTTGATGGTGCGGCCCTCATATTCCTCGACGCCGCCGCGCTCCTTGACCCAGGCGAGGCGATTGCGCGGCAGGCCGGCATTGACGTCGATCGTGACGTTCGGGTCGGTGTAGGGGCCCGAGGTGTCGTAGACCGGCAGGTTCGGCTCGCCCGCGCCTTCCGACAGCATGATTTCGCGCAGCGGCACGCGCATATCGGGTGCGGCCTCCGGCGTCGCAAAGATCTTGCGCGAGGCGGGCAGCGCGCCGGTGGTGACGGCGGGACGGGTTGTGTCGGGATTGGAGCGGATGTTCATGAGGGATCCTCCGTTGAATTCGGTTAGGCGGCTGCGGCGCTGAGGCCGAGCCATTGTTTGACCCGCGCGTCGGGGTCGGGGTTCTGGGTGACGTCACTGACGACGGCGATCGAATCGGCGCCGGCGGCGAAGATCTCGGCCGCGTGCTCGAACTTGATGCCGCCGATCGCGACAAGGGGGATCGAGCCGATCCGCTTCTTCCACTCGGTGATCTTCGGAATGCCCTGCGGCTCGAACCGCATCGATTTGAGCGTGGTGAAGAAGATCGGGCCGAGCGCGACATAGTCGGGCTTGGCGGCGAGCGCGGTGGCGAGCTCGGCGTCGTCATGGGTTGAGACGCCGAGCGTCAATTTCGCTTTGCGGATCTCGGCGAGGTCGGCCTCAGCGAGGTCTTCCTGGCCGAGGTGCAGATGCTCGGCGCCGGCGACGATCGCCGCGCGCCAATAGTCGTTGACGACGAGCTTGGTCGGCGTGCCCTTGGTCACCGCCAGCGCGTCGCTGACGATCTGCAGCGCCCCGGCATCGTCGAGCTCCTTGGCGCGCAGCTGGATGGTGCCGACGCCGAGTTTGGCCAGTCGTTCGACCCACTTGATGCTGTCGACGACGGGATAGAACGGATCAGGATACGGCATGCCAGAACGGGGTCCCAACGACAGGGGTGGAGGGGGAGGCGAAGTCGCGGGCTTCCATCAGCCCGGCTTCGTAAGCGGTGCGGCCGGCCTCGACGCCGAGGCGGAAGGCATTGGCCATCGCAACGGGATCGGCGGCTTTGGCCACGGCGGTGTTGAGCAGCACGGCGTCATAGCCGAGCTCGAGCGCCTCGGCGGCATGCGACGGCGCCCCTAAGCCGGCGTCGACCACCAGCGTGATGTCGGGCAGGCGGTCGCGCAGCAGCTTCAGCGCATCGCGGTTGGTGATGCCCTTGGCGCTGCCGATCGGTGCTGCCCACGGCATCACCACCTTGCAGCCGGCGTCGACCAGCCGCGAGGCGACCGAGAAATCCTCGGTGCAATAGGGGAAGACTTCAAAACCGTCCTTGACCAGGATGCCGGCCGCCTCGACCAGGCCGACCACGTCGGGCTGCAGCGTGTCGTTGTCGGCGATCACTTCCAGCTTGATCCAGGGCGTGCCGAACAATTCGCGCGCGAGCTTGGCGGTGGTCACCGCCTCTTTCACGCTGCGGCAGCCCGCGGTGTTCGGCAGCACGGTGACGCCGAGCTCGCGGATCAGCGACCAGAACGCATCGCCGGTCTTGCCGCCCGCCGCCTCGCGCCGCAGCGACACCGTGACGATGCTGGCGCCCGAGGCGCGGATCGCGTTCTGCATGATCGCAGGCGAGGGATACAGCGCCGTGCCGATCAGCAGGCGGGACGGGAAGGATTTGCCGTAGAAGGTGACCATGTGTCTCCTCAAACTATGCCGTCGTCCCGGCGAAAGCCGGGACCCATAACCACGACCGGATGTTGTTGCGACAAGCGTCTCCAAGGGCGCCCAAATGATGGGCCGCGGAGTATGGGTCCCGGCTCCGTGCGCAAGCGCGCATTCGGCCGGGACGGCAGGGGAGGGAGTGTGCGAACAAACTCACATCACCCTCCCTGCCGCGGGGTGATGATCTCGATCTCGTCGCCGGCTTTCAGCGCGGTGTCGGCCCAGCGGCTCTTCGGCACCACGTCGTAGTTCAGCGCGATCGCGAAATGCGTGCCCTCGTAGTCGAGCTCGGCCAGCAGCGCATCGACGCTGACGGCACTGATCTCACGCTGCTCGCCGTTGACGATCACGCGCATTGCATCACCTCATTGTCGATTTCGCCGCGCGCGAGATAGGCGAGCGTCAGCTCGGCCAGCGCCGGCGCGAGCAGGAAGCCATGACGGTAGAGTCCGTTCACCGTGATGCGTTCCTGCTCGATCCTGATTTTCGGCAGATTGTCGGGAAAGGCAGGCCTGAGCCCGGCGCCGAATTCGACGATGCGCGCCTCGGCAAACGCCGGATGCACGACATAGGCCGCGCCCAAGAGCTCCAGCGCCGAGCGCACGCTGACGCCGTTGTCCTCGGCCTCGATCGAGGTCGCGCCCAGCATGAAGCGGCCGTCGCCGCGAGGGATCACGTAAAGCGGCCAGCGCGGATGGATCAACCGCACCGGGCGCGCCAATTCCACCTCGGAGGTCTCGATGATGATCATCTCGCCCTTGACGCCGCGTAGGCTCGGCTCGCGGTCGTGCGCGGCAAGGCCGCGGCAGTCGATCACTAGGCCGTCGAGATCGGTTGCCTCGGCGTCGCTGCCGAACTTGATGACGCCGCCAGCCTTGGCGATCGCGGCATGCAGCCGCGGCAGCACGCGGCGCGGCTCGACATGGCCCTCGTCGGGATAGAACAGGGCGTCACGGAAACGGCCCTCGAGCGACGGCTCGAGCGTGCGAACGGCCTCGGCGTCGAGCCGGCGATGGCCTGACGTGAGGCGGGCAAAGCGCTCGAAATCGGCGCGGTCGCGCGGATGCGCCACCACCAGCGAGCCGTTGAACGGGGTTTCCGGGACGTGCTGCCGCCAGAGCTCGAGCGAGCGGATGCCGAGCCGGGAGATCACGGGCTCGGAGGCCTCCGCCTCACACCACGGCGCCAGCATTCCGCCAGCGAAATGGCTTGTGGATTCCGTCATCGCGGCGTCACTGCGCTCATGCAGGGTGACGGCACGTCCGGCCTCTGCGAGCAATAGCGCATGCCAGGCGCCGGCTATGCCTGCTCCGATGATGGTGACGGGGGAATCCCCCCGCGGTCTTGACGTCTGATACATCCCTGTCCCTTCGCCGGCATGACCCGGATCAGGTTCAAAGGGTCACCGCGGTCCCGGACTATTCGCCTGCTGGCTAGTCCAAGCTTGCGGTATCTCAGCTCCTCCTTCGGAGCACCCCTCGGAACGCCCCTAATGTAGGCGGATAGGCTTGTGTGTCAACTTGTATGCCAGACGCGGCGCCCTGCGGTGCCGCACCTCTTCACACCAGGTGCTAGCGGTACAATCGCGCGATCTGCGTTGAGAGGCGGTGTCGAGGAGGCCGGCCACGCTGTGCGGCGGCGCAGACGCGATCGGCGCTATTTTTCAGCCGGTTCCGGCTTCGGCTCGGCGGTATCGGCCGTCATTTGCTCCGACTTGGCGAGCTCCTTCGGCGGTGCACCCGCGCCGCCATGCTTCGCTTCCTTCAGGCGATCGCCGCGCTGGCGCTTTGCGACGTAGTAATACCCGCCCGCGAAATAACGCACGGCTCGATCGTGATTGCCATTGGCGGCGCGATAGGCGCCGGCGAGGTACTTGATGCCGTATTTGAGGTTGGTCTGCGGATCGCGCAGACCCTCGGCGGTACCGGTGTAGCCGAGGCCGCGTGCAGTGCCGAGCTTGATCTGCATCAGCCCGATGGTGCCGCCGCGTCCGATCAACTGTGGATGGTACTTGCTCTCGCGCACGATGACGCGATGCACCAGCTCTTCCGGCACGAGGTTCGCCTGGGCCTCGGCCGCTACCATCGCCTCATATTGCGCGCGCGATTGCGCCTGCGCGCTCGCGCAGGACGCCAGCACCGCGATCGCGGCAAGGCAGCCAAGGGCTTGTACAGTCTTCATCTCGGTCGCTCGGGGCTTTCAGATGCGCGTCGGTTCTGCGGTCTCATTGGTACGGCGAGCGGGCAGGAATGTGGCAAAACCTTCGCATCAGCGAACGTTATGCATCCGTGTGTCCCGATGCCGGTGGGCCGGCCGACGATTGCGCGAATGATGCTTCAAATTGTTCGCTTCAATCGTCTCAGCCAAAAATTGTCTTGGCTTGCAATTTCCTTGCAATTTTCCTGACTAATTTTGCCGCACGCTATCCACAGCAGTTTGTCGTGCAAACGAATCAATGAGGGTCTAGACTTCATCCCCGACAGAGCAAGCGAGCGTTCAGTCAGCAGCTCTGTCCATTGCAAGCACGCAAGAAACAACATTCGGGAGATGCGCCATGGTCCGTCGGGACACCGGCTATATGCCTCGCGAAAATCCCTGCGCGCAATGCGGCAAGCCGATCGCCCGCCCCGATTGGGTGGAGCATAGCGAAGGCCGTACGTCATTCCTGTGGAATTGCCGCGCCTGCAATTACCGCTTCGAGGCCATCGCGATCTACGAGGAAGCGGAGCTTATTACACCGCTCGCCGCCTGACGTCTCCTCATCGCATCAGCTTCGGCTGATCAGGCCGCGGATTTCTGCCGCGGCTGCAACTGTTGCTGCCGCGTCGGCAATTCGATCCGGACCACGAGCCCGTGCGGCTTGCGATCGTGCAGCGACAGCGTGCCGGCATGCGCGAGCACGATGGCGTTGGCGATCGACAGACCAAGGCCGAAGCCTTCGGCCTCATCCATGTTGCGCGCCTGGTCGCCGCGCACGAACGGCTGCAGCACGCTCGCCTTGTGCGCATCCGAAATGCCGGGCCCGTCATCCTCGATGTCGACGACGAGGCGGTCGGGCTTGACGTCGAGGCGGACGGCAACTTCGCCGCCGAACCGCACGGCATTGTCCACCAGATTGGTGATGCAGCGATGCAGGTCGGCCGGCCGCGCGGTCGCCATCGCGTGCTGTGGGCCCGCGTAGCTGACCTTGTGTCCCATGTCGGCGAACTGATCGATGACGAGGTGCAGCGTGCTCGCGATGTCGACCAGCGTCATCTCCTCGAGCTTGCGGTCGTTGCGCAGGAACGACAGCACCGATTCCAGCATCGAGCGCATCTGGTCGAGGTCGCGCAGCATGCGATGGCGATGGGTCTCGTCCTCGATGAATTCGGCGCGCAGCCGCATCCGCGTGATCGGCGTGCGCAGATCATGGCTGATCGCGGCCAGCATCTTGGTGCGGTCGTCGATCAATGCGGTGATGCGCTCGCGCATCCGGTTCAGCGCCTTGGCCAGCGAGCGGATCTCCTCGGGGCCGCGCTCGGGCAGCGGCGCCGCAGCGCCGTTCAGGCTGAAGGTCTCGGCCGCCTTGACGAAGGATGACAGCGGCGCCGTCAGCGCCCATGCCGCCCACAGGCCGAGCAGGGTGACGCTGATGACGGCGAACAGCACCGTCATCATCCACGGCCCGCCCCAGAACGGCCGCATGTGCTGATCCGGCATCAGGTTCGCGGCGAACATCGCGCCGTCGGGCAGCCGGATCGCGACACGGCGGACGTCGTTGTCATGCGGCGCGCCGTCTGCCTCGCGCGGCAGCGAGTAGACGCGATATCCGGCGCCGAGCCGGCGCAGCGCATGCAGGCTCGGCGTATCGGTCTCGGTGAGCGCGCCGGCATCGGCCGGCAGGTCGCCGATCGCAAGTTGCGGAAAGGCACGGGCGACGTCGGCCAGGAGCCGCGGCCGCTCCGATGCCGGGGCATGCCCAAGCAGCTGCGCGGTGGCGGCGAGCTGGGTGTGCCAGCGATCCGAAGGCTCCAGCCGATCAGGGCGATGGATCAGGAAGGTGGCGGTGATGATCAAATGCAGCGCGACGATCGAAACAACGACCAGCGCCGCCATCTGGGCGCCGATCCCCCGCAGACTCAGCACGCGCAGCAGCTTCATGGTCAGTTGTTCGTGGCGGCAACCGCCTCCACCCTCGGCGTGAACACATAGCCGCCGGAACGCACCGTCTTGATCATGGTGGCTTCCTGCGGATCGGGCTCGATCTTGCGGCGGATGCGGCTGACCAGCACGTCGATCGAACGTTCGAACGAGCCGGCGCTGCGGCCCTGGGTCAGGTCGAGCAGGCTGTCGCGCGACAGCACGCGGCCGGGCCGCTCGCAGAAGGTGCGCAGCAGGTCGAACTCGGCGCTGGTCATGGCGACGCGCGCGCCTTCGGGGTTGCGCAGCTCGCGCAGGCGAATGTCGATACGCCAGCCGAGGAAGGTCAGCGTGGTCGCGCCCTCGATCGCGCTGGCGTTGCGCGCGGCGGCCTGCCGGCGCAGCACCGCGTTGATCCGCGCCAGCAGCTCGCGCGGGTTGAACGGCTTTGCCAAGTAGTCGTCGGCGCCCATCTCGAGGCCGAGGATGCGGTCGACGTCCTCGCCGCGCGCGGTCAGCATGATGATCGGCGTCTGCGATTCCGCCCGCACCTTGCGGCACAGGCTGAGGCCGTCCTCGCCGGGCAGCATGACGTCGAGCACCAGGAGATCCACTCGGTGGTCGGTCATCGCCTTGGCCATCTCGCGGCCGTCCGAGGCGGTCGTGACATGACAGGAATTGGTACGGAGATATTTTGCGATAAGGGACCGCGTCTCGCGGTCGTCCTCGACGACAAGGATATTGGGCGCAGCCTGGGTCATACCGATCTTTTGTCCGTGATTCGGGGAAAGCGGCTCAGGAATTTTGTTTCAGTATGTGTCTGAAATCTTGCCCGGCTGTCCGGGTTAACAGGTCGGCGGCAGGGAGAAAAGTTATCGTTCTGTCATCAATCCGGATGCCCTGAAATGCAGGCAGAACCCTCCCGGGACAGCGCACCGGTCCCTGGTCGCCATTGCAGCCGGAGGAAGGGCAGGGCGGCTGTCATATCCGGGGGCGGAACCCGTTCCCCCGGCGACGCGTTATTTCCCTTTCAGGTCAGGGAGGGTGAGATGGCTGTCGAGGTCGAGACCAGGCCGCATCAGCTCATTGCAAGCGACCGGGTCGAGGGGACGGCGGTGCGCCGGGCCAATGGCGACATGATCGGCCATATCGAGCGGCTGATGATCGACAAGATCTCGGGCAAGGTATCGTACGCGGTGTTGAGCTTCGGCGGCTTCCTGGGCATCGGAACCAATTTGATCCCGCTGCCCTGGGGCCGGCTGCACTACAACCCGAAGTTCGAGGCCTACGAGCTCGACATCGAGGACGAGGAGCTGAAGCGCGCGCCGTCGTTCCGTGCCGACAAGGATTTCGATTGGGGCGATCGCTCGCAGGAAGTCGAGCTGCATCGCTTCTACGGCGTGCCGCCCTATTGGGGCGGCTTCTGATCGCGCGGCAACTTGCGCGCATGACGACGCTCGCCGATCGATAATGCGGTCGCCGGGGCGAGCGCGCGGCTTGTGCAGCGCGGTTCGCCGGGACGACTTAGTGAGCCAAACATCGTCACATCATGGACTGCGCGTCCGGCGCAGTCGTGAGGCTCAACCGCAAGCTTAGTTGAGAGATCCACGATCGCTTCCGTCAAGCGGCGCAGCGTTCCATGCGCTGAAAGTCCTCACCGTGTTCCTCGGCATCCAGGCGACTTTTGAGCGCAGGTCTGTTAGGAACGGTTGCGAAGATGACGGGTTTTCCCAGCATCGATTTTGCGAGAGGAGAGCCATCAATGTTGGTCAAATCCATCATCGCCGGCCTCGCCGGCACCGCGCTGCTTGCGACCGTCGCCGTCGCGCAGACGCCAACCGACAAGGGCGACAAGATGTCTCCTGCGGCGTCGACGTCAGTCACGTCGCCGGATTCGTTCAAGGGCAACTGGCGCGCGTCGAAGGTCGTCGGCCTCAGCGTGTACAACGATGCCAACGAAAGCGTCGGCTCGATCAATGATCTGCTGATGGAGAAGGGCGGCGCCATCAAGGCGGTCGTGATCGGCGTCGGCGGCTTCCTTGGCGTCGGCGAGCACCTGGTCGCGGTACCGATCGACAAGGTGAAGTTCGTGAACGAGCCGATCGCCTATACCGGCGCGTCGAACACCGGCGCTGGCGGCACGAGCAAGACGACCACCACGGGTGCCGCACCGGCGGCGGCGACGTCGAAGCCGAACCCCTGGTATCCGGATCACGCGGTCTTCAATGCGACCAAGGACGAGCTGAAGGCGATGCCGGAGTTCAAATATTCGACCGACTAAGGCATATCGCGACCTGCAAGAAGAAGCGCGTCCGGCTGCTGCCGGGCGCGCTTCTTGTTGGCCGATGGATAAAATCCGGGAAGAATGTAAGGATCAGGTCAGGCAATCCAAGTCGGACAGCGCGTCTCCAAGCATTGGAGAGGTGAGGCATCGGAGAGGTAAGGTCCGCGAAGCGACCCCGTTTCAATAATCATCAACCGATTGAGCTTACGTAATCATTCTTCAAATGGCTGAAACTGATGAATGACAAGGACCGCGAGAGCGGCGATCCCGCGGTAGCCCGGATTCGCGGCCGCTACCCGCAATACACGCGGCGCCGGTTGCAAGGCTTTGCGGAGCGGCTGCAACAGAAGATTCATGCCGACCGCGTGCCGGCCAGTTCGCTCGCGCTTGCCGGTCCCACCGAGCGGATCAGCCTCGAGGACGCGCTCAAGCTTGATTATCGACCGGTCCCATTGGGCGAGACGCTGGGACCGCTATGGGCGACCTATTGGGTGCACGTCGTGGCCGAGGTGCCGCAGGCCTGGGCGGGCTCGCGCGTGGATCTGTATTGGGACAGCCGCTCGGAAGCGCTGCTTTGGCTCAACGGACGTTCCTCGCAGGGTCTCAATCCCGGCCGCCACATCGCGCCGCTCGTGCAGTCGGCCCGCGGCGGGGAGACCGTCAGCTTCCATGTGGAGGTGGCCTGCAACGGCCTGTTCGGCGCGTTCTGGAGCGATCCGCAGGCCTACGCGCTGGTCGCCTGCGAGCTGCGCCGCTTCGATCCCGAGGCCTCGGCATTCTATTTCGATTACGAGGTGCTGCGCCAGCTCGAGGCTGACCGCGATCCCACGACAAAGTCGAGGTCATACGGAGCCGTCGGAGAGACGGCGCAGCCGGCGCTGGATCGGACCTGGGCGGGGCGCCTGCTGCACGATCTCAACCGCATCTGCAACATCACCGATCCCGACGATCGCGCGACATGGCCGGCGGCGCGGGCGATCCTCGATGGCCTGCTCGCGGCGCGAAATGGCAGCATCACCCACGAGATGTCGGCGATCGGCCACGCCCATCTCGACACGGCATGGCTGTGGCCGCTGGCGGAAACCCGGCGCAAGGCGCAACGCAGCTTCTCCACGGCGGTGGCGTTGATGGAGCGCTATCCCGATTTCAAGTTCGCCTGCTCGCAGGCCTATCAGTATGCCGTCATCGAGCAGAATGACCCTGAGCTGTTCGCCCGAATTCGCGCCAAGGCCGCCGCCGGCCAATGGCTCCCGGTCGGCGGCAGCTGGATCGAGCCGGACTGCAATCTGCCGTGGGGCGAGTCGATCTGCCGTCAGTTCCTCTATGGGCAGCGCTATTTCGAGCGAACGTTCGGCGCGCGCTCCAGTGTGTTCTGGAATCCAGACGTGTTCGGCTACGACGCCCAGCTGCCGCAGCTGATGCGGTCGGCGGGGATGTCGCGCTTCCTGACCCAGAAGCTGTCGTGGAACAAGTTCACCTCACCGCCGCATCACAGCTTCCATTGGCGCGGACTGGACGGCAGCACGGTGCTGGCGCATTTCCCCCCGGCGGACACCTACAACGGATCGGCGCAGGTCGCGGAGCTCCGCTATCACGCCGCCAATTACAAGGACGCCGACCGTTCGTCCGATGCACTCTATCTGTTCGGCTATGGCGACGGCGGCGGCGGCGCCGACGAGACGATGCTCGAGACGTTGCAGCGCGCAAGGGACTTGCAGGGGCTGCCGCGGATCCAGATTCGCTCCGTCGACGAGTTCTTCGACCGCCTGGTGATATCGGCGCCGGATCTGGCGACGATCGAAGGCGAGCTCTATCTCGAATATCATCGTGGCACCTACACCACGCAGGCCGAGACCAAGCGCCTCAACCGCGCTTGCGAGGCCGGCCTTCAGGCGCTCGAATTCGTGACCATTGTCGCGGCTGCCTGCCGGCAACCGGCACCATCCGCACAGGAGATCGAAGCGCTGTGGCGCACGCTGCTGGTGAACCAGTTCCACGACATCATTCCCGGCAGCAGCATCCGCGAGGTCTATGAACGTGCGGAGGTCGAACTCGCCGGCGTGGCGGAGGAGGCCGGGCGTCGCACGCAAGCCGTGCTGGCGACACTGTGCGATCCCGAAGACGGCAATTGGGCACCCGTCAACACGCTGGGCTGCGCGCGTGCCGAGGTCGCCTCCGACCCCGACGGCGAGCTTCGTCACATCGTCGCCGCGCCGTTTGCGGCGGGCGAAACGACGACGACCGACGATCGCGTTGTGGTCGCCGCCGATGCGGACGGCTTCGTGCTGTCGAACGCGCGGCTCGAAGCGCGCATTGATCGCAGCGGGCTTGTTCGGTCGCTGCTGCATGTTGCGACCGGCCGCGAGACCTTCGCATCACCGGCAGCCCGGCTGCTGCTGCTCGATGACCGGCCGCTCGATTTCGAGGCATGGGATATCGATCCGTTCGCGCTGGAGACCGCGCGCGAGGTGACGGGGGAGGTGAGCTGTGCCGTGCTGTCGGATGGCGGACTGCGCGGCGAGGTCCGTTTCGAGCGCGGGCTCGGACGCGCGAGCCGGCTCGCGCAGGTGATCCGCCTCGATGCCGGCGCCGATCATCTCGAATTCGAGACCACGATCGATTGGCAGGAGCGCAAGACGGCGCTGAAGGTCATGTTCCCGGTGGCCTGCCGTGCATCCAACGCAACCTATGAAACCATGTTCGGCGCAACCGAGCGGCCGACGCATGCCAACACGGATGCCGATGCGGCCAAGTACGAGGTGCCCGGCCATCGCTGGGCCGATGTCGCCGAGCCGGATTTCGGCGTGTCGCTGTTCAGCGACTGCCGTCACGGCTATTCGGCGTTCGGCAACCAGCTCGCGCTGACGCTGCTGCGCGGCTCCGAATTGCCTGATCCCCAGGCCGATATCGGGCGGCACCGGATGCGCTATGCGATCTATCCCCATCACGGCGACTGGCGCAGCGCGGACACGGTCGGGCGCGCCTTGCGGTTCGAGCGTCCGGTGCTGTGGACGAAGGGAAAACCGCGCGCGCCGTTGCGACACTCGCTTTTGACCGCGTCGCCAGCCAACGTGATCGTCGATACGATCAAGCCCGCCGAGGATGGCGACGGCTGGGTGGTGCGGCTCTACGAGAGCGCAGGCATTTGCGCCGCCGCGACGCTCGATTTCGGCGTCGACATCGCGTCGGTGTGGATGAGCAACACCTTGGAAGACCGCATCGAGGCTCTGGCAACCGAGGGTCGGCGGTGCCTCCTGGCGCTGCGTCCATTCCAGATCGCAACGCTGCGGGTCTTCCAGACCTAATGCTTGCAGTGAACTTTCGCCCGGCCCGCCTTGCGAGGAGAGGCCGGATCGCATCGCTGGACGCGATCCGGTGTGGACTAAAGCATGATCCGGAAAAGTGCGAAGCGGTTTTCCGAAAAGGTCATGCTCAAACAAGGAGCTAAAGCGCGATGACGATTCAACCTAATCACATCGCGCTTTAGCCGTCAGTTCGACTTCACCAGCGGACAGCCGCCCTTGTCGAGCGGGCGGAACGCCTCGTCGCCGGGCACGGTCGCGATCAGCTTGTAGAGGTCCCACTCGTTCTTGGATTCCTCGGGCTTCTTGACCTCGAACAGATACATGTCGTGCACCATGCGGCCGTCGATCCGGATATGGCCGTTCTTGGCGAAGAAGTCGTTGACCGGCGTGGCGCGCATCTGGGCCATCACCTTCGGCGCCTCGTCGGAGCCGATGGCTTCGATCGCCTTCAGGTAATGCATGGTCGCCGAGTAGAGGCCGGCCTGGATCATGGTCGGCATGTGGCCGACCTTCTCGTTGAAGCGCTTCGAGAAGGCGCGGGTCTCGTCGTTCATGTCCCAGTAGAAGGCGTCGGTGACGATCAGGCCCTGGGTGGCCTTGATGCCGAGCGAATGGGTGTCGGTGATCTCCTGGAGCAGCGCGATCATCTTCTGGCCGCCCTGGGTCAGGCCGAACTCGGAAGCCTGCTTCAGCGCGTTGGTGGTGTCGCCGCCGGCGTTCGCCAGCGCCACGACCTTGGCCTTGGAGGCCTGCGCCTGCAGCAGGAAGGACGAGAAGTCCGACGAGTTGAGCGGATGACGCACGTCGCCCAGCACCTTGCCGCCGCTTTCCTTGACCACATTGGCGGCATCGCGTTCCAGCGCCATGCCGAAGGCGTAGTCGGCGGTGACGAAGAACCAGGTGTCCTCGCCGCGCTTGACCATCGCCTTGCCGGCGACGTTCGACAGCGCATAGGTGTCGTAGGTCCAGTGCACCGTGTTGGGCGAGCAGGCGGTGCCGGTGATGTCGGAGGAGCCGCCGCCGGAATTGATGTTGATCCTGTTCTTGTCGCGCGTCAGCGCCGAGATCGGCAATGCGACCGACGAGGTCGGCACGTCGAGGATCGCGTCGACCTTGTCGTTGTCGTACCAGTTGCGCGCGATGTTGACGCCGACGTCCGGCTTGTTCTGGTGATCGGCAGCGATCACCTGCACCGGCTTGCCTTTCACCTTGCCGCCGTAATCGGCGACCGCCATCTCGACGGCGGCGACCGAGCCCTTGCCGGTGGCGTCCGCATAGAGGCTCGACATGTCGGTGAGCACCCCGATCTTGACGACGTCGTCGGAGATCTGGGCATTCGCCGCGGTCGCTGAGACCGCGAGCGCGAGGCCGGCCGCCGCTGCGGCCAAGAGTGTTTTCATCGTGTTTTTCTCCCTAACTTTTTCATTGAGGGTTGCTTCCACCGGGGCGTTCTAGCCGCTGCGGCAAGCTGTCGCAAAGGCGACTTTTTGAGCATGCGCCGGAACCCGGCTCGATCGCCGGCGCGCTTTTGCTTCGCCCCGCTTGCGGGGAGGGGACGGATTGCGAGGCAACCTGGGTGAGGGGCGGGTCTTGCTCGGCGGTCAGAGCGCCGGTAACGCGGTGACGGCGGCCTTGATGGTGCCGTCGGTTTCCACGATCACCCGCAACGTCCTGGAATCGAAGTCGATGCCGGCAAGCCTGATGCTGTTGACCTCGGCGTCGACGCGGATGCCTTCCTCGTTCTTCTGCAGGTCGGCGATGGCGGCGGCGACCTTGCGCTGCGCGTTGGTCGCGAATGGCTTCAGGTCGACCACCAGCCGGTCGTTGAGGGTCTGCTGCATGTGCGGGATCGCGGCGCGCGCGGCGGCGCCGAGCAGGCCGAACGCGGCCTCGGATTCCACTGCCAGCTCGACGTCGGTCAGCCGCAGCGTCTGCGACGGCTGGTCGAGCCGCGGCCGGCCCCAGATGTGCACGGTCGCTTCGGCGCCCAGGCCGAACCAGCTGGCCTTCTCCTTGGCGTGCACCAGGAGCGAGATCAGAAGCCGGTCGCCGGAAGCGGCGATGCTCGCGCTCTTGACGGTCACGTCGACCGGACCGGAGCCGTCCTCGGGGAAGGTCTTGCCCTTGAGCTGCGCCTCGACCAGCTGGCTCAGCGTGGTGAAGGACAGGTCGACCGGCAGGCCGATCGCGACCTGGCTCGCCATCGGCGGCACGATCGAGAGTTTTTCCGGGAATGGGCAGTTCGGGGTGGTCTGCGCCTCCGTGATCCGCGTCTCGGCCTCGATCCCCATCGTCAGGATCAGCGAGGACGCATCGACCTTCGGCTGCGCGGCGATCGCGCGGGTCGGTCGCAGCTCGAGCCACATCGGCGGCATCGAGGTGGTGCCGCCGGTACCTTGCAGCGGGATCGAGCGGCAGGCCTTGGCCCATTGCGCGCGGGCATTGTTCTGGAACACCGGGTCGTTGTGCAAGCGGGCCTCGACCACGGAAATCTGGTCGGCGACCGCCTTGTCGATAACAGGCTTGACCTGGGCCGGCACGCTGATGCGGACGCCGGCCGTCGACAGGCTGGTGTCGCCGAGATTGACCTGTGCCTGCAGGTTCGGCTCGATCCGCCAGGACGCGCCGAGCTTTGGCCGCGCGGTGAGGGTGACGTTGCCCTTGATCTCCGCGTTGGCGTTGATGTTCTTGATGTTCACGGCGCCGATCTGCTTGGCGACGTTGCCGCCGAGTAGGCTGCCGAGCGCGTCGCTGACCGCGCCGGTTGCCTTGGCGGACAGCGCGCCGGTAACCTTGAGCGTGCCGTTGATCGGAGTGGTCAGCGTCAGCACGTCCTGCGCGCCGGTGGCCGCGATCGGCCCGCGCGATGCGGTCCAGCCGATGTCGGCATTTTGCAGGATTTGCTGGACCGGGTTGTCGGCCTTGCCGCCGAAGGTCTTCGGCGCGCCGCGTTCGGCGGCGTCGCGGATCGCCGACAGCGCGACCGAGACCTGCGCCACGATCGTCGAGGAACGCGGCGCCTGCGGCAGCGGCGGCAGCTCTGCGAGCTTCGGCTTCTGTACGGTGACGCTCGGCGCGAGCCAGTCCATTGCCTTGAGGCTGATCACGAACGAGACCAGCACTACCGCGGTCCCGAGCGCTATCGTCCTTGGATGCATCGGTAGACGCATCATTCCCCCGGATGAAAATCAACTTGACGGGTTGTACAGGCCCCCCGACGAGGGCGCCAGTGTGGCGGGATCAAGCTGCTTCAGGGGCGAAGGCGTTAAGGTTTATGAACGCGACGACGGCTCCGACACGAAGTGCCGGAGCCGTCGTCGAGGACGCCTTTATTAGACGACGCCTTGGAGGGGAGGACTTAGCGGACGGCCGAGCCGAGATCGGCGCGGCGGTCGGTCATCGGCAGCACGATCACCTTGGTGCCGACGCTGACCCGCGAATAGAGGTCGGAAACATCTTCATTGGTCAGGCGCAGGCAACCGGAGGACACGCGGGTGCCGATCGTCTCCGGCGCGTTGGTGCCGTGGATGCGGTAGATGGTGCCGCCGAGATACATGGCGCGGGCGCCGAGCGGATTGCCGGGGCCGCCGGCCATGTGGCGTGGCAGATAGGGTTGGCGGGCGATCATTTCCGGCGGGGGCGTCCAATCCGGCCACTCCGCCTTCTTGGTGATGGTCTGGGTGCCCGACCAGGTGAAACCGTCGCGGCCGATGCCGATGCCGTAGCGCATGGCCTGGCCGTTGCCGAGCACGAGATAAAGATAGGTGTGCGGGGTGTCGATGATGATGGTGCCGGGCGCCTCGCGTGTCGGATAGGCGACGACCTGGCGGCGCAGGCGGGCGGGCAATTCGACGGAACGGTCTTCCTCCTGCGCCTGCGGCATCGACTGCACCGGCGGCTGCACGGCCTCGGTCGGCGGCGTCAGGATGAAGGGGAACATCGGCAGCGGAGCGGCCGCGGCGGTATTTGCGAAAGCGACGGTGCCAATCGCCAGCGCACCGAAGGCGGCGGCAGCGAGACGCGAGTTCAGCTTGATGGAATTGAACATTGTCGACCCCTGTTGTTTGCGCCCTGCGCGCCAGTTCCGGCGCGTCGTTGGGTCAAAGCAGTACAGGTGAGGCGTTTCAGGACGTTTGCACGAAATCGCCAAAATGGTTTCGTGCCGTTAGGGAATTGTTTCGTGCATGTTTCTTCGCACGGTTAAGGCCGGGTTGCCGGGAAGGGGTGTACCACCGCAAGACAGTCTTCCTGGCACGGCGTTTGCTGTCCCCCGCGCATTGTTTCGGAATGGAGTGGAAATGATGCTGGGGCACACGATCGGCAGCATGCTGGATCGGCAGAAGGGCTTCGGCCCGGGGTTCGATTTTCTCCGTATTGCACTTGCGATTTCCGTCGTCGCCGCCCACGCGCCCTATGTCGCGAGCGGCAGTGGCGACGGCGAGCAGGCGTGGATCGCCTGGTTTCCGCACTACGCCATTCTCGTAATGTTCTTCGCGCTGAGCGGGTTCCTGATCGCGGCGAGCGGGCTGCGGCTCTCGCTGAAGGAGTTTCTCACCAATCGCGGCATGCGGATCATTCCGGCGCTTGCGGTCGAGATCGTGCTGTCGGCGCTGATCCTCGGGCCGATCTTCACCGCGCTGCCGCTGTCGGATTATTTCACCAACTTCGGCACTTACAAATATTTCACCAACATCATCGGCCTCGTGAACTACGTCCTGCCCGGCGTGTTCAGCGGCAATCCCGCGCCGGAGGTCAACAGCTCGCTGTGGACGGTGCCGTTCGAATATGGCTGCTACGCGCTGATGACGGTGTTCATCCTGTTCGGCCTGTTGCGCAAGCCGGCGCTCATCGTGCTCGGTGCACTGGTGCTGGTCGGCATCGGCCTTGCGCTCGCACTCACCGGGCATAGCGCGCAACCGTCGCAATTGCCCGCCGGCGTCGCCGGCACGGTGCATGACAGGATCTTCAGCACGGCGCCGTTCCTCGGACGCGGCGCGAAGCTGCCGGTCGCGTTCATGCTCGGCATCGCGATCTATCTCTATCGTGACCGCGTTCCCTACAACGGATGGCTTCTCGCCGCGTGCTGCACGCTCTGCGCAGGCGCCGCGCTGCTCGGCCCGGCGGACTGGATGAGCCAGCCGGTGCTCAATCTTCTGATTGCCCCGGCGCTGGTCTACATCACTGCATATCTCGGCGTCTCGAAGCTGCCGCGGCTGCCGCTGGTCTCGCGCGGCGACTATTCCTACGGCATCTATCTCTACGGATTTCCGGTGCAGCAGGTGGTGCGGGTATGGCTGCCGCAGGCGCCCGTGATCGTTCAGTTCGCGATCGCACTGCTGCTGATCACGCTGTTCGCCGCGTTCTCCTGGCACTGGATCGAGAAGCCGATCCTGAAACTGCGCAGCCGCTTCTCGTTCGTGGCGCGCGAGCGCCTTGCACCGGACGACGCGGCCGCGACGTGCCAGGACATTGCGTCGCTTGCCGTTGCCGCGAACGTCGTCCGCAGCAGACAATCCTCCTGACAAGGACCCAGCGCTTTCGCTGTTCAGGAGCTGAGATATCCGGCCAATCCGTCCCACAGCAGCTTGGCCGCAGTGATGACCAGAATGGCGTAGCAGGCACGGTACAACGCGCGCTGGTCGAGACGTTCATGCAGCCGCCATCCGGCCCAGACGCCGACCGGCACCGCCGGCACGCAAAGCGCCATCAGCATCCACAGGCTGCGCGACGGCGCGGCCAGCACGAGCCACGGGCCTGCCTTCAAGAGGTTGCCGACCGTGAAGAACAGGCTGGTGGTGCCGGCGTAGAGCGCCTTCGGCATGCCGAGCGGCAGCAGATAGATCGCAAGCGGCGGCCCGCCCGAATGCGCCACCATCGTGGTGACGCCGGAGGACAGGCCGGCGAACGTCGCCTTGAACGCCGAGCGCGGACGCGGCTTGATCTCGCCGCCGCCGAGAAACCACAGCGCGGCGAACACCAGCGTCACCACGCCCATCACGATCTCGACGGCATGCCGGTCGAGATCGCGCAGCACGAAATAGCCGAGGCCGATGCCGACGACGAGCGCCGGCAGCAGCATCGCGAGGTCGATGCGCGACCACGTGTTCGGGCGCCAGAACCGCAGCGCGGCAATGTCCATGACGACGAACAACGGCGCCAGCAGCGCGCCTGCCGCGATTGGGTCCATCGCCAGCGACAGCAGCGGGATGCCGACGATGGCAAAGCCGCCGCCGAACGCGCCCTTCATGAAGGCGATCAGGAAGACGCCGGCGAAGGCAACCGCGAGCAGGAAAGGCCCGGGCAGGTCAGCGACGATGGACGTGATCATGGTGTCGTGCGAAGCGTTGTGGTCGTACTCAACATGGCCACGCGCGCCTGCACGCGCAATCGAAACATTGCTCTCGGTGCACATTGCTCTCGGTGCAATTCGGCGTGCACGCGGCCTAGCCGGCGCGCATCCGCGGCAGGCCCGGCTTGTCACCGTTGATCACGGTGCGGCGGTCGGAGACGGCGTGGTGAAATTGCTCGAGCGTCAGCCCGATCACCGAGAGGTCGCCTTCCTCGATCGCGCCGTCGTCGTAGCAGTCGAGCGCCTCGCGCAACAGGGCATCCGCATCGCCCTGCATGGCCGCGAGCTGTTCCGCCGTCTCGGCGCCGCGCACCCGCGAGATCAGCGCCAGCAGATTGTCGCGATGGGTGATATAGTGCTCGCGCTCGTCGCGCTTCATGTAGTGGCGCAGCCAGGCGCCGGCCGAGCCGAGGCCGGAGAGCAGCAGGATGCCGGCCCAGATATAATCGGAGTATTTCTCGAGGAAGGTGCGCTCGGTACCGTCGATATAAGCGGCCGCGCCCGTATGCGCCGGCAGCGCGGCATCCTTGTCGGTATCCGGCTTCTCGATCTTGGCCGCCGCTGGCACGTCACGCGCGACCTGTAGGCGCAGCGTGAACAGCTGCCGGTCGAGCGCACCGACGATCGCATCATTCAGCGCATGCTGCGCGATGATGAGGTGATTGACGCTGACGGTCTCGACCTTGTCCTCGGGCCGCGCCGGGGACGACGAGAAGATGCTGCCGGCAATCTCCTCGGACTCGTAGCGCGGATGCTTCTGGGCAATCGCGTCCGAGACATCGACCGGGAGGAATACCGGCTCGCCGCGCGCGGCCGCCGTGGCCGCGATCGCTTCCGAGGTCACCTTGCTGTCGAGCGGGCCGACGGCCATGTAGGCGTCGAGCGAGGGATCGCGCGCGAGGTCGGCGATCTTGTTGACGGCGAACTGGCTGATCGTGACCTTGTCGGGATTGACGCCGGACTCGGTCAGGATCACGCGCAGCAGCGTGACATTGGCCGGGGTGCTGCCGATCACGCCGACCTTGTGCCCGGCGAGGTCGTCGATGCTCTTGATCTTTGCGGACCGCCGCTTGCCCTTGCCGCCCGAGGGCGCCCACAGCACGACGACATTCTTGCGCAGGATCGCAACCGATTCGGCGCTCGACGGCAGATCGAGATCGCCGCGCGCCACCGCGAGGTCGACCTTGTTCGCGCCGAACAGTGCGATGCTCTCGGCGGAGCCCTGCGTCGTCACCGGCTTCAGCCGCACCGAACTGCCATCGTGTGCAAAAGCCTGGGCGAAGCCCTGGATCAGCTTGACGTCTTCGCTGCCGGTCGGGCCGACCGCGATCGAGAGCGTCACCGGACGCAGCGCGTAATAGAGCGCGCCTGCGGCCAGTCCGAACACGAGCATGCCGGCCGCAAGGATCAAGAGCGACGAGTTTTGCCGTCTGATTCTGCGGCGCGCGGTGCCGGAATTTTCAGTCTGCTCTGACATCTGGTTGTCATGTTACACGAAAAACCGGCCGTTTGCCGTGAAAAAGAACCTAACATTTCGATGACGTCATACGTTTGAAACATCCATGTCAGAACGTCGTGCGAGCAGAATCGAATTAACGATTTGGATCTCCTGCAATGCGCATTCTCGTCGCGACCGATGCTTGGCATCCGCAAGTCAACGGCGTGGTCCGGACGCTGACGTCGCTTGCGCGCAGCGCAGCGACCCTCGGCGCCGAGATCGAATTCCTCACTCCCGACGGTTTTCGCTCGGTCGGTGTGCCGACCTATCCGGGCCTGCGCGTGGCGCTGCCGAACCGCCGCGAGATCGCGCGCCGGATCGAGGAGGCTGCGCCCGAGGCGATCCACATCGCGACCGAAGGGCCGATCGGCTGGGCGGTGCGCGGCTATTGCCGGCGCAACAAGCTCGCCTTCACCACATCCTATACAACGCGCTTCCCGGAATATGTTTCGGTGCGCACCGGCATTCCCGACAGCGTCGGCTATGCGGTGCTACGCCACTTCCATGCCGCCGGGTCGATGACGATGGTCGCGACCGACTCGCTGCGCACCGAGCTCGCCGAGCGCGGCTTCCGCAGGCTTGGTTTCTGGACCCGCGGCGTCGACACCAGAATCTTCAATCCGGACCAGCCGGCGGTGCTCGATCTGCCGCGGCCGATCTTCATGACCATGGGCCGCGTCGCGGTGGAGAAGAACCTCGACGCCTTCCTGTCGCTGGACCTGCCAGGCTCCAAGGTCGTGGTCGGCGACGGCCCGCAAAGGGCGGCATTGGAACAGAGATATCCCGACGCGATTTTCCTCGGCGAAAAGAAGGGGCAGGATTTGACCTCGCACCTCGCCGCCGCCGACGTCTTCGTGTTCCCGAGTCTGACCGACACCTTCGGCGTCGTGCAGCTCGAGGCGCTGGCCTGCGGCACGCCGGTCGCGGCATTCCCGGTCACCGGCCCGAAGGATGTCATTGCCAACCATCCGATCGGCGCGATCGACAAAGACCTGCGCAGCGCCTGCCTGCGCGCGCTGACGATGTCGCGCGCCGACTGCCGCAATTTTGCATTGGAGCGTTCCTGGGAAAACAGTGCGCGTCAGTTCATCGGCAATCTGGCCACGCTGCATCCGAGCCGCGCGCCGCGGCCCGCCCGCCGCGTTGCCGGCCGCAGTGCGGTTCCGAATTAACAGCTCAATCGAACGAGAGACGAGAGACGATCTATGGCTGAAATCATCAAGCTGGGTGCCGACCGTTCCATGGACTTCGACCGCGAGACGGTCGAGCAGGCCTATGATCGCTGGGCGCCGATCTACGACCTCGTGTTTGGCGGTGTGTTCAGCAAGGGCCGGCAGGCCGCGATCCAGGCCACCAACAAGATCGGCGGCCGGGTGCTGGAAGTCGGCGTCGGCACCGGCATCTCGCTGCCGCTCTACAGCCAGAACGTCCGCATCTTCGGCACCGACATCTCGGAAGCGATGCTGGAGAAGGCCAAGAAGCGGGTCACCGAGCAGGGTCTGAAGAATGTCGAGGGCCTCGCGGTGATGGACGCCGAGAAGCTCGAATTTCCCGACAATTCGTTCGACGTCGTGATGGCGCAGTATGTGCTGTCGGCGGTGCCGAACCCGGAAGCCGCGCTCGACGAGTTCGCCCGCGTGGTGCGTCCGGGCGGCGAACTGATCATCCTGACCCGCGTCAGCGCAGATGCCGGCGTCCGCCGCTTCATCGAGCAGAAGCTGCAGCCGGTGGTGCGCCCGCTCGGGTTCCGGACCGCCGAATTCGCCTGGTCGCGCTACACCAAATGGCTCGCGGGCGCACGCGGCATGGAGCTCGCGGAGCGCCGCCTGATTCCGCCGCTCGGCCACTTCTCGCTGGTCCGCTTCCGCAAGGCGGACGTTGCCAAAGCCGCCTGAGGCGGCCCAGCCCGCCGTTCCTCCCGGCTGAGGTAGCGCACAGCGCATCCCGAACCGGGAGGCTACGGTCTCCTTCGCCTTATCCCCGCAGACTTCGTCGGGATGAGGCAAAACCCTGCTCCGGTTGCGTCAAGGCGTCGCTCCGCATTGTCATATGTCATTATGATGATGTCACACGCGATACATCGAATCTCTGTAAATCCTGTCCCGAAAGATGTTGGGGGAACCAATGATCAAGAATTTCCTGCAAGAGCTGCGTACCCAGCGCTGGGATGACCATCGCTTCTACCATCACAGCCGGATCAACCAGAGCCTACACTTCGTCAGCGCGCTGAGCTTCCTGTTCGCTTATGTGATGCTGTTCTTCGATCCGGTCGTATCGGCACTGGTCGGCTGGCTGGTCTCGATGACCTCGCGCCAGGCCGGTCATTTCTTCTTCGAGCCGAAGGGTTACGACCACGTCAATCAGGCGACCCACGAGCACAAGGAAGACATCAAGGTCGGCTACAATCTGCAGCGCAAGGTCGTGCTGATGGCGATCTGGGCGCTGTCGCCGATGGTGCTGTACTTCGATCCGACCCTGTTCGGCCTGTTCAAGCCCTGGGTCACGATGGGCGACTTCACCCGCCAGGTGGCCAAGATCTGGCTCGTGGTTGGCGTCGGCGGCCTCCTGTTCCGCACCATCCATTTGTTCTTCATCCGCGATGTCGAGACCGGCCTCGTCTGGATGACCAAGATCATCACCGACCCCTTCAACGACCTGAAGCTCTATCACAAGGCGCCGCTGTTCCTGATGAAGGGCGAACTGATCGATCCGGGTCTCGAGAAGCACGTCAAGCACGCCTGATCGTTGCTCCCAGCGTCTTCAAACTGCGTCATGCCCGGGCTTGTCCCGGGCATCTACGTGTTGAGCATCGTCATTCCGGGACGATGCGCAGCATCGAACCCGGAATCTCGAGATTCCGGGTCTGGTCCTTCGGACCATCGCGGAATGACGGTGTTTATAATGGCAGGGACGGAAGACGGAGTGCGAGAGCAGCGCCAGCCCTCAGCGGCCGAACCTCACGGCGACCATCTCCTTCAGGATCTGGCGCTTGATGTTCTTGTTGGTGAGGCCGGGCTTATGCCACCACCAGCCGTCGCGCTTCATCTTCTCGGCCGCCGCGACGAAGCGGTCGCTGACCTCGGCGAAGTCGGCGTCAGTGTAGTTGAGGGTGAAGATCAGGCGGCCGGTGCCGACCCAGCTCAGCGCCAGTCCCTCGGCCCGCAGATAGTATTGCAGCATCCAGTTGTAGCGGGACGGCTCGGTGTAATAGACGGTCCAGATCGACGAGATGTTGCCGACGCGAACCGGAAGGCCCGCGGCTTTGAGCCGCTCGTTGAGCGCCCTGGCGCGGCCGTTCCAGGTCTCGTCCAGCCCGTTGTAGATCGAGCGGAAGTTCGGACTGGCGAGCCGGCTCAGGAACTCGTCCATCGCCGTCATCACATAGGGATGCGAGTTGAAGGTGCCGCGGGCAAAGCAGATGTCGGCCGGACGGTCGTCGCGGAAGCGGCGCATCAGGTCCTTGCGGCCGCACACCACGCCGACCGGAAGCCCGCCGGCCAGGCTCTTGCCGTAGGTCGCCATGTCGGCCTTGACGCCGAAATATTCCTGGGCGCCGCCGGCGGCGAGGCGGAAGCCGACGAACACCTCGTCGAAGATCAGGACGATGCCGCGCTCGGTGCAGACTTCGCGCAGCTTCTTCAGCCATTCGGTGTAGGCGGCGCGGTCGTATTTGGAGGAACGCGAGGAGTCGACCAGCGCGGAATCGCCGGGCGCGTTGGAATTCGGATGCAGCGCCTGCAGCGGGTTGACCAGCACACAGGCGATGTCGTTGCGCGTTCGCAGCACGTGCAGCGTCTTCTCCGACATGTCGGCGAGCGTGAAGGTCTCGTGCGGCGACACCGGGTTGCCGACGCCGGGCTGCACGTCGCCCCACCAGCCGTGATAGGCGCCGGCGAAGCGCACGAGGCGCTTGCGCTTGGTGTGGTAGCGCGCGAGCCGCACCGCCTGCATCACGGCCTCGGTGCCGGACATGTGGAACGAGACCTCGTCGAGGCCGGACAGCTCGCAGAGCCGCTTGACGTTGTCGACAATGACCGGGTGATAGGGGCCGAGCACGGGGCCGAGCGCGTGGGCGCGCTTCTCACCCTCGGCGATGCACTCCTTGTAGAAGTCGTTGCCGAAGATGTTGACGCCGTAGGAGCCGGTCAGGTCGTAGAACACATTGCCGTCGACGTCGGTGACGGTAACGCCGCTGGAGGCCTCGACGAAGGCCGAGGTGCCGAGATGTTCGCGCACCAGGCGGCTGTACTGGAACGGCACGCGGTAGGTTTCGGTGAACTGCAGGTCGGAGATGCGCTCCGTCACCTCGGCGGTCAGCGCGCGGCCCTTGGGGTAGCGATCCCCGTAGAGGCCGGCGAGGCGGAAGAACCCGTCCTGGCGCTGCATCGCGACGTCCTTCGGCGCGCCGTCGGAGCGGAAGAAGTCGTCGATGTCGAATTCGTAGTGCGGGACCATCCGCGCGACCATCTTGGACATCTTGGAATGTCCGGTCAGCGAGCGGTGCTTGGCACGCGACAGCGCGATGCGGGCCTGAATTTTGGGGAAAGCTGCGGCGGCGCCGGCAAGCGCGGCGGCGGACAGCGAGAGAATCGGAAGGGATGTTTCCATGACAGAAGCGCTAGCCTCAGCACCTAACAGATTCATGACAGTCAAGGGCCTGATCTCGGCATTCACCCAGCAGGAAGACCTCAATTTCCTGCTAACCAACCGGATTCCGCGGGCCGCGCTGACCCGCTTCATGGGCTGGTTCTCGAAGGTCGAGAACCCCCTGGTGCGCGACGCCTCGATCGCCTGCTGGAAGCTGTTCTCCGACCTCGATCTGTCGGAGGCCAAGAAGACGGAGTTCAGGAGCCTGCACGATTGCTTCACCCGCGAGCTCAAGCCCGGCCTGCGTCCGGCCGCAGCCGATCCCGCCATCATCGCGAGCCCGTCGGATGCGATCATCGGCGCGCATGGGCGGATCGAGGACGGGCAATTGTTCCAGGTCAAGGGCGCGCCCTATTCACTGCTCGATCTGGTCGGCGATCCCGCGCTGCTGGAGCAGCACCGGAACGGCCGCTTCGTCACGCTGCGGCTGACCTCGAGCATGTATCACCGTTTCCACGCGCCCTACGATCTTGCCATCGACAAGGTGACGTTCATTCATGGCGATGTCTGGAACGTCAATCCGATCGCGCTGAAGCGGATCGAGCGGCTGTTCTGCAAGAACGAGCGCGCGGTGCTGCGCGCGAAGCTTCCAACCGGCGAAGCACTGACGCTGGTTCCGGTCGCCGCCATCCTGGTGGCGAGCCTCCGCCTGCATTTCCTCGACATCACGCTGAACGCGCAATCGCGGGGCCCGGTGGATTTTCCCTGTGACGCGCATGTGAAGAAGGGCGACGAACTCGGCTGGTTCGAGCACGGCTCGACGATTATCGTGCTCGCGCCCGGCAATTTCGAATTCTGCGACAATGTCGCGGAGGGAACGCGGATCAAATGCGGCGAGCCGCTGTTGCGAAAACCAGTGATTTGATCTCGCGTTTTTCTTCGCGTGTCATTGTTTGAGCAAGTTCTGCCCGGAAAACTGGTTTCCACTTTTCTGGATCATGCTTTAGAATGACTGCGATCGTCGTGCGACGATCCTAAATCGCAAACCTTTAGGACACGAGATGGCGCGGACGCCTGTTCTGGCGGCGGGAGGCATTGTGCTGCGGCGGGAGAGCCCGCCGCGCTTTGCCGTCGTGCGCCTGCGCAAGCGCAATGAGTGGGTGTTGCCGAAGGGCAAGCTCGATGATGGCGAGACCGCGCGCGCCGCCGCCGAGCGCGAGGTGCTGGAGGAGACCGGCCACGATGTGGAGGTGCACGAATTCCTCGGTACGCTGGTCTATGATTCAGGCGGGCGCTCAAAAGTGGTGCATTACTGGCGCATGGATGCCGGCGGCAAGCCGGTGCGCGAGTTGATGAGCGACATCAGGGAGGTCGACTGGCTGCCGCTCGATGCAGCGCTCGACCGCCTGTCGCGCGGCTATGAGCGCGCTTTCCTGGAAAATGTCGGCCCGATCGTGTTGCAGACAGCGGCGAATGCCGAGCGCGAGCGGCGCGCGCGGGCGAGAGCCGTGGCCGCAGAGCGCCGGCGGATTCGCGAAGCCGCAGTGCCACAGGTCGTCGACGAGCAGGAGGTCGCCGACGCGCCGGATGTTGCCGATGTGGCCGCGCCGGCGGAAACGTCGGCCATCGATCAGCCGCCGCTGGCGCAAGGCGAGCCCGATCCGCCGGCAATGGCGCCGCAAGACGTTCCGGCGGCCGCACCAGATCCAGCTGCCGAGACGGTGATCCCTGAACAAGCGCCGCCATTGGTGCACGAGGTCCCGCCGGCCGGCGCGGCACCTCAGCCCGCGCCGCGCAAGAATCTGATCGAACGCGTGCGCGACTGGCTGCGTCGCGCGGCGTGATCATCCGCACATCTGACGGCGTGCCGTTGGCTGCCAGGCGTCGATGTCGCGCTGCAAGGCAAGACACTCGGCAAGCCGCTTGGGCGAACCCAGGTCACGCGCCAGAAGCTGTGCCGCATGAACTTCGGCCATGGCGCCGCGAACGTCTCCATGTTCCAGCTGGAGGCTGGAGATCTGAAGCCTCAGCCGCACGATCTGAACCCGCCCTTCGATGCTGGACCACAGCTGGCGAGCGAGATGGAGATGCCGCATGGCTGTTTCATGATCCTGCCGGGAAAGCGCGAGGATCGCCTGCGCTTCGTTGGTGAGCGCACGGATCGAGGGCATCGGCCAGCGATCCGGACTTCCCGAAAGTTCGCAGATCAATGCCTTCGCTCGGGCGGTCCGATGCGTGTGTGCGGCAACCAGCGCCAGATGCGCGAGCAGGATTCCGCGCCGCTGCAGCGTCCACCAGGTCTTGCCGATCAGACTCCGCTCGAGGCTTGCATAGGCGGCTTCCGCTTCGCCTCTTGCGAGCAGCAGCATGGCGCGGCCCGGTTCCGGGCACCAGCCCAGTGTGTAAGCCCTGTCATAGGCTTCGAGCGCTGCGTCGTCATTGCCGATCGCCGCCTGAATGTCGCCCAGCACCCGGTTGGCATCGCCCAGAGACCAGGGCGCATCGCTGGTCAGGCGCGCGAGCGCGTCCTGAATGCGCGACAGCGCTTCGTCGAGCGAGCCTCTGATGCCAAGCACCTCGGAGCGGTGCAACTGGCATGAGCCCGTCAGTTCCATGCCGCTGCCAGAGCAGAAGTTCTGGTAGCTCCGAGTCCACTGGTCGGCGCGTGCCCAATCTCCGAACATCCGGGCTGCCCAGAGGATGTTGCAGTAGAGGTTGCCGCCCATGATCGGGTCCAGATTGTTGCTGGACAGGGCAACTGCGGCGGCATGGTCTTGATCGGCCAGTCCTCCGTGCGTGTCGCCGAGGCACAGCCGATAGAAGCCGCGATAGGCCAGGCTCAGCGCTTCGATATTGATCGCGTCCTTGTATCTGACGGCGGTGTAGGCAGCGTCGGCCAACGCGAGTGCCTGTTCCGGCTCGCCATCGAACGCAGACAGTTTCGACTTCATCCACAACACCAGGGCCGTCGTCGGGGGATCGTCGAGCGTTGAAGCCCAATCCTCCGCCCGCGCGAGCCAGCCCTTTCCGATCGCGGCCTGGCCGCTTTCGAAATGCAAGGCCGAGAGCGCTATCGCGTCGACCGTGGCGCCTGCCGCGTCACCGGCCTGGCTGCGTGCGCCGACCGCGCGAACCAGAATCGGGATCGCTGCCGTGGCTCTGCCGAGGCACTGCAGGGCAAGCGCCCAATCGTGGAAATCTTCAGCGTCGAGCTGGCCGCTTTCATCCGCGCTCGCGAACAGGGTCGCTGCCTGCAACCACAATTGTCCGGCCGCTGCGCGTCGGGCGAGACCGATTGCACCGATTGCACCGACGGTGCCATCGACTTGCTTGGGGTCAATGCGTTCCGGCTGCCTGATCTCGGACTCGAGGAAGAAGCGATAGCCTTTGCCCGGCAGATTTCGGATCGCGCCGTCCATGCCGCCGTTGCGGAGCGCGGCGCGCAACGCACTCACCGCCCGCTGCAGCGAGTTGTCGGTGACCGTCACATCCGGCCAGACGGCTTCGAGGAGTTCTTCCTTGGAGATGACCCGGTCGCGGTGTCGAACCAGATAGATCAGCAGATCGAACACGCGCGGCTGCAATGGGACCTCTTGGCGCGCGCACAGCAGCACGCGTCCAGCTTCATCAAGCTCGAACAGTCCGAATGAGAATGCCATGTGTATGAGTTGGGGTTCGGCGGAAAAGGTTCAGGCAAAGATCAGACAAAGATCAGGCAATGATCAGTCCGCGGTAAGGACAGTCGGCATCGACGGCGTCTATAGCTCATCATGGCTCGCCATGAGCGCAGCCTGCCGTTCAACAGTCGCAACCGAGGAGATTTCGATGGAACTCTATGTCATTCGCCGTCCGAGCGCCTGGGCGAACATGAGCGAGCTGGAACTCGCCGGCGCAACGTCCGCCAGGATCGGCGACGAGCAGATGCCGGACCGCGTCCGCTGGATCCGCAGCTATGTGGTGCATGAGGCGGACGGTCGCATCGGCACATTCTGCATATACGAGGCGCGTGACGGTGACTCGATCCGGGAGCATGCGCGCTGCGTCGGCATGCCGGGCGAGGAATTCTACAAGGTCGCGGCAACCGTGGTGGTGCGTGGTGATCCGGTCCAACCGCCCATTGCAGCCGAATGACGCCTGCGCGGCGTCGCATGGCGGATCCCGGCCAAACCTGATCCGGGGCGCCATCACACTTCGATCAAGGAAACGATTATGTCGATTTTATTCATGGAATCCATTTCAAGTCCGGTACGAAGGCATTTTTCCTTCCTGCTTTTGCGTATCCGCCGGATCGTCAATCAATCGGTCGCAGGCATGCTCGCACGTCGCGAGCGGCAGGCCAGTCGCCTGATGCCGCGCGAGTCCGGCGGCCGTCAGTCGAAGGGCGCCGGCAACCGCTGCTCGCGGCCGGTCGGCCGAAGCGCACTGCTCGGGCTGGTGATCGCGGGTTTGTCCTCACCCGTGTTCACCAGAGCGGAGGAGCCTGTCGCTCGGGAGCATCGTGCAGCTCCGGCGCAGCAGGAGGCCTCGACTCAGCGTAACAGCCACGGCTGCAGGCATCGCTCGGACTGGAGCATCGTCGCCGCATCGACCATCCCGGTCCTGATCGACCGCCGCACGTAGCGCGCAGGACATTTGAAGTCATTGCACTGCTCGACGCCGTTTTGGCGCAACTCGCGGACTTTCGGCGAAGCCGGCGGCCTCGCCACGAGCCGCATCACATTTTCAAAGGAGATGCACATGAATGTTCAGACCGAAATGCCGACTGTCGATCTCGCCGCCGTCAAGGCGCGCCAGCAAGCCATCTGGAGTTCGGGCGACTACGCGATCGTCGGCACCACGCTCCAGATCGTCGGCGAGATGCTCTGCGAGGCGGTCGACCTGCGCAGCAATCAAATGGTGCTCGACGTCGCCGCCGGCAACGGCAATGCGACGCTGGCCGCGGCGCGGCGCTTTGCCGACGTGGTCTCGACCGACTACGTCGCAGCGTTGCTCGAGCGCGGCCGCGAGCGGGCGGCCGCGGAGCGTCTGCCCGTCACATTCCAGGAAGCGGACGCGGAGAAGCTGCCGTTTGCCGACGCGAGCTTCGACGTCGTGCTGTCGACCTTCGGTGTCATGTTCACCGCCGACCAGCAGCAGGCGGCGAATGAATTGCGCCGCGTCTGCCGCATCGGCGGCAAGATCGGACTTGCGAGCTGGACGCCGGAAGGGTTCATCGGCCAGGTGTTCAAGACCATCGGCAAATATGTGCCGCCGGCGCCGGGGGTGAAATCTCCCGCACTGTGGGGCACCGAGGCGCATCTCGGCACCTTGTTCGGCGCGCAGGCGACGCTTGATGCCAAGCGCAGGCACTTCAATTTCCGTTACAGGTCGCGCGAGCATTTCCTCGAGATCTTTCGCACCTATTACGGTCCGGTGCTGAAGGCGTTCGGCGCGATCGATCCGGTCAAGCAGCAATTGCTCGCCGCCGACATGTTCGGCCTGATGGACCAGTTCAATATCGCCAGGGACGGCACGCTGGTGATCCCGGGTGAGTATCTGGAGGCTGTGATCACCAGGCGGGGCTGATCTGCCGCTCGCCTTTGGTCGATCTGCGCGTGGCGCCGGCGTTCTCGCCGGCGCCATTCGCATGTTTGATCGACATTGATGCGATCGCTCGGTTACTGACGCTTGTCCCTGGGCGGAGGCTTCGCACCGCGCGGCGGAGGCGGCGCGCGCCGTTGCTGGAAGCCTGGACGCGCCTGCACGGCGGGCCGTTGCATGCCCGGACGCGCGCCCGGTGCGGCCTGCTGGACGCCGGGTCGCATCTGGCCGGGCGCCTGCGGCACAGGCTGTGCGGTGCCTTGTCGCGGCGCGCCCGACTGACCCGGCTGGGCCGCTGGTGGTCCTGGCTGGCGCACGCCGCCCGGCGCCTGTGTGCGGCCGGGCTGCAGGCCGCCTTGCCGTGCCGGCGATTGTTGTCCGCCGGGTTGCGTCGCACCGCCTTGGCGCGCGGGCTGTTGTCCAGCCGGGGTCTGGACGCCGGGCGCGCGCGGCAGCGTCGCGCCGCCGGGTTGGCCGGGCAGCGCATGCTGTGCGCCGCCTTGCTGCTGCGTGCCGGGCTGCTGCGAGCCTTGCCGGCCAGGCGTGCCCGGTTGCTGGCCGGGACGGTTCTGCTGACCCGGCTGCTGCGGGGCGTTGCGGTTCTGGCCCGGCAATCCGTTCTGCCGCTGCGGGTTCGGCTGCACCGGCTGGCCGCGGTTCGGATAGGGCGCGGCCGGATTCGCCCTGCGGAAGTCGGGATTGGCGCGGCGGAAGTCGCGCTGTTCGGTCACGACCTGACGGCCGAGCGTCTGCGCGCTATGGACCTGGCGCACAAAGCCCTGGTCGCGCGTGATCTGCTGCGGCGAGATCGTCAGCGGCACCGCTGCGAAGCGGGCGCCGCCGGTGCCCGGACGAATCGCAAAGCCGCTCGCGCCGCGCGTCAGCACGCCGAGCGAAGCGCCGCTGCGGTCGTTGACCTCGATGCGGCCGACATGTCCGTCGGCGTCGGGATAGAGCTTGATGCCGACATTCCTGCTGGTCGCGGTGGCGCCTTCGGGCACCTCGACGAGGCCGGTGGTGCCGCGGATGCCGAGCGTCGCGGTCGGGGTCGAGATCTTCATGTCGCCGGTCTTGGCGACCGCGGCGGCGACGAAGGCCGCCGTTCCCTTGGTGACGTTGAATAGCGCGCTGTTCTGCTGGCCGCCGTCCTCATAGACATAATTGTCGATTGTGATCCTGGCATTGGCGCGCAGGTTGAAGGTGGTGCCGTCGTTGAAGGTGATGCCGAGCGAGGAGGTCGCTGATGTCGCGACCTCGTCATTGGCAAAGATGTCGTCGCGGATCTGCAGCGGCGTCGCGGTGTTGTTGCGCGTGACGGTCGCGGTTCCTGTCAGTGTCGCCACGTTGCCGATCGGCTCGGGTGCCGCGGGCTGCGCATTGGCGGCCGGCGCCGGCGCTGCAGGCGCGGGTGTTGCGGGAGCAGGCGTAGCCGGCGTCGGACTCGGCGCCGGGGCGGGCGCCTGTGCGAACTGCGTCAAGTCCGTCGCGGCATTGGCCGTTGGTTGCCAACCGATCGTGACGCCGGCGCCAAGCAGAAGCGCAAAGAGAAAGCTGCGGCGCATCACCATCGATTCCCGGGGAGGCAGTGGGCACGGCAATTGAGCCGCGTCAGGCTGAATGCCGGATGAACGGTCCGGCCTTGTTGTCATGGCGGACCGAAACGATCAAGCACCGCGCTCCGTTACCGGAAGCGCGGTGCCTGGTCGCTGCTGGGGTTTTGCTTAGCCACGCTTGTGAGGAGTGATATTGAGCGGTTTCGCCGACTTGGCCGCGGGCGCATAACTCGCGGGTTGCGCGGCCGCCGGTGGCACGTAGTGGAACACCGCCTTGCAGCCGTCGCTGAGCAGCGCGCGCTGGCGGATCATGCAGGCGGTGACGCGATCGACATCGGGGATTTCCGAGCCGCACAGCCGCATGGCGTCGCTGGTGCACATCTGCTGCTGCTCGTCGGTGTAGGCAAAGGACGCCGAGGTCAGCAGACCGAGCGTGAACACGGTCGCCGCCAGCAGTTTGCCGTGACGAAGCGCGGAAGCGGTGAAAGCCATCATGTCCCCCTTGTGATCGCGCCGAAGCAGCGCGTTGTCGAAGCCATCACTAGGCAGGCTTGGTTTCGGGAATTCTTCATCGCCAGGGCAAAATGGTTTCGTTGCGCGGGCCGTTTGTTTCGTCAACCGCACTCCGATCGGGGGTTACGGCGCCGCGGGCACCGGTGCACCTTCGAGCGCGAGCACGGCTTCGCGCTGGGCCTCCGGCATGGCGCGGATGCGGCGCCTCGCGGTGAGGCGGAGCGCGGCAAAGCCGCCGAGGAACACCACGATCTTGCTCACGATGCCGAAGATCGGCATCACGACGGCCCATGTCGTGATCTCGCAGGTCAGCGCGACGAAGGCGTTCACACCGGCGGAGACGAACATCAGGGCGGCCCAAGCATAGCCGACCCTGACGGCGACGTCGGGCACGACTTTCTGCGCGATCCCGGGCAGGTAGCGGTTGAGCCAGCCGGGTTTGAGCATCACGATGCCGACGATAGCGTAGATCACGCTCGGCTTGAACAGCACGAAGCGCGGGTCATGGGTCAGCAACGTGGCGGTGCCGGCGGCGACGACCAGGAACAGGCTGAGCCACTCCATGGTGTCGATCCGCTTGCCGCGCACGATCTGGACGCCGATCTGCACGACGCCGAATGCGACGCCGAGGCCGACCGCGAGCGCGGTGTTGTGCGTCAGCAGGAACAGAACCAGAAACACAAGCGTCGAGGCGAGGTCGAGGGCCAATAGCCTTGCCGCGGTGAGGAAGTGCTTCATATATTTGGGACCCCATCCTTATGATTGAACGATCCGAAGTCCAAGAGGGCCTGATGTCAATGGCCCGGGTGGATCGCGTCTCTGAGATAGATGCAGGCGAGCATCGCAAAGACGTAGGCCTGCAGGAATGCGACGAGCAATTCGAGGACGGTGAGTGCGACAGTGAGCACCAGCGGGAATACACCGCCGATCCAGCCGACGGTGCCGAGCGAGATGCCGAGCATCGCGACAAAGCCCGCGAACACCTTCAAGGCAATGTGGCCGGCGAGCATGTTGGCGAACAGACGCAGGCTGTGTGAGACCGGCTTCACAAAGAAGAACGAAAGGACCTCGATAAACACGACCAACGGCATGATGTAGATCGGGATACTGGACGGCACGAATATCATGAAGAACTTCAAACCATTCCTGTACAGGCCGTATGTCAGCACCGTGAACCAGACCAACAATGCCAGCGCCGCTGTGACGATGATGTGGCTGGAAATCGTGAACGCGTAGGGGACGATGCCGACGAGGTTCGAAACGCAGATGAACGAAAACAGCGAAAAGATCAGCGGGAAGAACTTCATGCCCTCCGAGCCGGCATTGTCGTGGACCATGCGGGCGACGAACTCGTAGGAGATTTCGGCGACCGACTGGAGCCGCCCGGGGACCAGTCGTCGTCCTGCCACGCCCCCGATCATCAGGACGGCGATCAGCGCGACCGTCAGGAACATGTAGAGCGACGAGTTGGTAAAGGCGATCGCGTGATCGCCGATGCGGCCGATTGTGAAAAGCGGTTCGATCTTGAATTGATGGATGGGGTCGATGGCCATTTTGCTCTCGAGCGGCAAGGCCGGGATAGATTGCCCAAACCCGGCGGCCGCAGGCCTATCGAATTCTGAAATCGAGGAGCGAATTTTCAGTTTGGACGGGCGATTTCCGCCTGATCGTCCGGGTTTTGCCCGCCCGCCGCCCGTCGGCGAAACTCGCTCGGCGTCAGCCCGGTGTCGGCCTTGAAGGCGCGGTTGAACGGCGCCAACGACTGGAATCCGGCCTCGAGCGCGATCGTCAGCACCGGCACCTCGGCCTGGCTGGCATCGGCGAGCGCCGCCTTGGCCTCGTCAAGTCGATAGCGGTTGAGGAAGGCATTGAAGTTGCGGTGGCCGAGCCCGTCGTTGATCAGGGTGCGCAAGCGGTATTCCGGCATGCCGAGCCTGACCGCCAGCACGCCGATGGTCAGCCCCTCCTGCCGATACGCGCGCTCGGTCGTCATCAGTTGGTTGAGGCGATTGAGCGACGCGCGGTCCTTAGGCGTTGGGCCGTCGGTTTCGAATGATCCGGATCCCCGGCCGCCGGCCGGACCACCGGAGCCCGCGCCGGCAACCGCCGGCTGGCCCTCGGGCGGATCGAACAGCATCGTCCAGATCGACAGCAGCGCGAATGCACCAAGGCCGAGTGCGCCGCTGAAGCCGATGGAGCGGGGCGGAATTGCCGCCAGCCCTGCCAGCGCCGCAACGTTCATCTGGAGGCCGATCCCGATCACCAGTGCGATGAGGATCCGGCCCCGCGCCGTGGTCACGGCGATGCGCCAACCCTTCACAATTTGCGCGATCCCGAGCCCGGCGAATGCGATCGTCGCCAGCGCCAGCGCGCGGCCGCAGGTCTGGGCGAGATCGGGCCAGATCGTCCAGCAATTGTGGCTCACAACGCCAAGGACGGCGAGCAGCGTCCAGGCGGCCGCATGCCAGGGCCGCAGGGTAAACCGCTCGTCGAACATCGCGCGCGCCCATAGCCAGAAAATCACCGGCGAGCCCATGGCAAAGGCGACGAACGGAGAGCTCCAGCCGAATGACGATGCGGGAAAGAACGGCGCGGTCGAAATCGCGTAGGCTGCGCCCGCGACGCCCATCGCGGCGCCGAGATACGCGGCGCGATGCACCGCCGCGTAGCGCAGCAGCAGCACTGCGCAAGCCACCAGGAACAGCGCGACCACCGCGCCGCGCAGCCCGAGTTCAAGAGCCGTCATCGCCATCGCAAGCCGCTCGCGCGTTCAAATCACCCTCGACACAGCTGTCTTATAGCGCGCCCGGCGATCCACATGAAGCGGACTGTCGGGCGGGCAAACCTGATATCCGCTGTCTCCGTGCGGCGGCAGTCTGGCCGCTGCAGAACACGCCACCGAAGGCGCGGCCCTGCGCGCGCATCGCATGCGAGCCCCTCATCGCGATCGTCGAGTCGTAGTTGCGGCCGGAGCGAACGCAAAAAGTAAAGCGCCCGGCGGGGCAGCCGCCGGGCACTGAACTCATGCCTGGTCGAATATTCTAGAACACGCCGAGAATAATGGCGCCGACGAAGGCTAACGCGATGTACGCGGCCACAATGCTCAGCTTGCTCAGCAGAGGACTCGCGAAATCCATTGGGGAAACTCCCTCGTTCACAACGCTGCCCGCATTAACGTCAAAGTTAGCAAGGGGTTCCAGGCCGAAAAAGTCAGTCTTGTTGTCAGGCCCGCTATTCGCGGCAATGCCGCATTGCGATGCACGGCTCAAATAGCCGCCGAATCAAGGCGTTGACGCGCCGCAAATATATTCAACGGCGGGTACCGGCTCCAGGCGCCGGATAACGGTACCGTTCGGATGTATGTCGGTTGCTGTCGCTTCTGCCGCGCGCATCGTGAGCCTGTGTCGTTGCGCCGCAAGGCTACGCCGCCAATTGTTGTGCGCCTGTCACAAAGCATACCCAGATTGCCGCCGGAATGACCGGGGCTCACCCCCGGTAACGTACTTGGGGGCGTTACGTGAAATCCGAGTTTCTGAGCCGCGCAAGCCGGCTTGCGCGGGCTATTTCTGCGACTTCCTTGGGGTTCTCCTGTCCGGCGCTGGCCGCAAGCTTCAGCACTCCTCCGAACAGCACGACGGCGCAGACCGTCTCCAACAATGACACCGGCGCCGTCGCCGCCGGCAGTAGCCTGTCGGTGACGGGCACCGCGATCACCTGGATCACCGGCCTGTCATCGCCCGGCGTCGTCATCACCAACAACGGCACCATCTCGGCGACGTCGCGCGGCATCGACACCTCGAGCAGCGCCATCAGCGGCAATCTCACGCTGATCAACAATGCCGGCGCGGTCTTCACGGCATCCAACGATGCATTTCGGATCAATGGCGGCCTGAGCAGCGGTTCGGTCACCGTCGACAATGCCGGCACCGTCCAGTCGACGGGCAACGGCCGCGTCTTCGACTTCGTCAACGCGACGTCGAACACCAACGTGTTCTCGATCACCAACCGGAGCGGCGGCACCATCAGGTCATCAGGCAGCGACGTGATGCGGATCGGCGGCGGCACCACCACGATTACCAATTCCGGCCTGATCGACGCGACCAATACGGCCGGGTCTCGCGCGATCCGCGCCACCACCAATCTCAACAACGTGATCTCGCTGTCGGTCGTCAACAGTGCGGGCGCGACGATCCAGTCGGCGGACGACGCCATCCAGATCAACGGCGCGTCGGGCAGCAACAGCACGACCGCGGCCAGATTCTCGGTCGACAATGCCGGCACCATCAAATCGGCGACCGGCCAGGCGATCGACTTCGACAATCTCACCTCGACCGCCGCGAGCGTCCACATCACCAATCGCGCGACCGGCCTGATCACCGCGGCCAATGCGGATGCGATCCGTCCCGGCGAAAACTTCACCATCGACAATTACGGCCAAATCATCGCCAATGGCACGATCGATCCCGCAACCGGCCGGCCCAGCGCCGATGCGATCGATCTTCAGGGCGGCCACAACGGCACCGTCAACAATTATGCCGGCGGCCTGATCTCGGGTGCCAAGAACGGCACCGCGGGCGACGCCGGCACCATCACGGTCAACAATTTTGCCGGCGCAACCATCATCGGCCGCAACGGTGCGGGTGTCGGCGGCGGCAACGCCATCGTCACCAATTACGGCACCATCACCGGGGCGATCGACGGCGTGTCGACGCGCAGCGATGGCGACGGCATCGATATCGACAATGTCCTGACGCTGACCAATTACGGCATCGTCCAGGGCACCGGCGCGACCGGCGCCGACGACGGCGGCCGCTTCAACAACAGCGAAGGCCTTGCGATCGGCGGCGGCACCGTCCGCAACTACGGCACCATCAACGGAGCCGCGGCGGCCATCGTCGTCAACAACGATTCAAATCCGGACCATTCGCGCAGCGGATCGGCGGCGCTCGACCTGATCAACTACGCCGGCGCCACCATCGTGGGCAACAACAGCTATGCGATCCGTTCCGAGAACAAGACCGGCAATGCCGCCGTCGACAACGACAGGATCGTCAACTACGGCACCATCATCGGCAACGGCACGATTCCCGATCCCAACGGCGTCACGCTGCTGCAGAACGGCACGCCCGATACCGGCTCGGTCGGTACGCTGAACGGCGTGACCTATACCGGCACCGGCGCGACCCGCTTCATCCGCGGCGACGGCGCGGCGATCCAGACCGGCGAGGGCGCCGACGTGCTGTCCAACTACGGCACCATCATCGGCAATACCGGCCGCGCGATCAGCATGGAAGGCGGCGACGACACGCTCAATCTCTATGGCAGCTCCTCCATCACCGGCCGGATCGATGGCGGCGTCGGCACCGATACGCTCAATCTGTTCGGGCCGGGCTCGGGCACGCTCTCAAATGTGATCAATTTCGAGTTGCTCAACGTGCAGGGCGGCGTCTGGACCGTGACCGACGCGCAGAACTACCAGAACGGCGCCACCATCGGCTCCGGCGCGACGCTGTTGGTCAACGGCTCGCTTGGCAATGCCGTGACGGTCAATGCCGGCGGCACGCTCGGCGGCAATGGCAGCGTCGGCAATGTCCTGGTCAATGGCGGCACGCTGTCGCCGGGCAACTCGATCGGCACCCTGACGGTGCAGGGCAGCCTGACCTTCACCGCCGCATCGGCCTATCTGGTCGAAGTGTCGGCCGCGGCGTCCGATCGCACCAATGTGACAGGCGTGGCAACGCTCGGCGGCGCCACGGTCAACGCGTCCTTCACCGGCAGCACGTTCCGGAAGCAGTACACCATCCTGAACGCGGCCGGCGGTGTCAGCGGCCGTTTTGCCGGGCCGGTCAACAGCAATTTGCCATCGAACCTCATCTCCAGCCTGAGCTATGACGCCAACAACGTCTATCTCAACCTGGCGCTGAATTTTGCCGCAACCGGAAAGTTCAGCGGCAATCAGGCCGCGGTCGGCAATGCGATCACCAACTCGTTCAACAGCACCGGCAGCGTTCCCGCCGCATTCAGCGCGCTGACTCCGGCCGGGCTGACGCAGGCGTCGGGTGAACTCGGTACCGGCTCGCAGCAGACCACGTTCGATGCCATGAACATGTTCCTCGGCGTCATGACGGATCCCTTCACCGAAGGGCGGGGCGTGTCTGCAAATGGCGGCGCGTCGCAATTCGCCGGCGACACCATGAGCGACGCATCGACTGGCATGTCGCGCGCGAAGGGCGCGCGCGACATCTATGCCGCGATCTATCGCAAGGCGCCGCCGCCACCGCAGACGTTCGAGCAGCGCTGGAGCGTCTGGGCGGCGGGCTTCGGCGGCGGACAGAGCACCGATGGCGGCACCGCCGTCGGATCGAATTCGACGACGAGCCGCATTTTCGGTGTCGCCGTCGGCGCCGACTACCGGATCTCGCCCGACACGATTGCCGGCTTTGCGCTCGCCGGCGGCGGCACCAATTTCAGCGTGGCCAATGCGCTCGGCGGCGGACGCTCCGACCTGTTCCAGGCCGGCGCCTTCATCCGTCATGGAGTCGGTCCGGCCTATCTGTTGGGTGCGCTCGCCTATGGCTGGCAGGACGTCACCACCGATCGCACCGTGACGATCGCCGGCATCGACCGGCTGCGCGCGCAGTTCAACGCCAATGCGCTGTCGGGCCGGATCGAAGGCGGCTATCGCTTTATCACGTCGTGGTCGCTGGCGTTGACGCCCTATGCCGCCGGACAGTTCACGACCTACGATCTGCCTGATTATGCCGAGCAGGTGCTGTCGGGATCGAGCGCGTTCGCGACGGCCTATGGCGCCAAGACCGTCACCGCCACGCGCAGCGAACTTGGCGTCCGCAGCGATCGCTCGATCGCGTTGCAGGATGGCATTCTCAGCCTGCGCGGCCGACTTGCCTGGGCGCACGACTACAACACCGATCGCAGTGTTGCCGCGACATTCCAGACGCTGCCGGGCGCGTCCTTCGTGGTCAACGGCGCAGCGCCTGCGAGCGATGCGGTGCTCACCACCGCGAGCGCGGCGATGAATTGGACCAGCGGCTGGTCGGCGGCGCTCACCTTCGAAGGCGAGTTCTCCGACGTCACGTCGTCCTATGGCGGCAAGAGTGTCGTTCGCTACACGTGGTGATGGCGATCAGGGCGCGCGTTGGCCTGCCGGGTTCCGCCGCATGGTTAAGGACAGCTGAAAACAACGCATCGAAATGCGTTGAAGAGTCTTTAATCAAATTCGCAGAACCTCCGCGCCATGACGCGTGGAGTTCGTTTGTATCTCGTCGGCTCCCTTGTCCTTGTGTCGCTTGCTGGTTGCGGTCGCGGTCTGTTTCAGACTGCCGAGCGCGAACCGTGGCGGGCCGAGGCCGAGGCCGCATGCCTGAAGTCGGGCGCGGTCAAGGAAAGCGCCGACCTCGTCCGCATTGATCCGATCTCCGGCCCCGGCGTCTGCGGCGCCGAGTTCCCGCTCAAGGTCGCCGCGCTGGGTGAAGGCAGTGCAGCTTACGGATTTGCCGACGACAGCCTGCGTCCGCCGGCGTCAGTCGGCAACCAGCCGCGCTGGCCGATCAACCGCCAGCCGTCTCCGTCGCCCGCGCAGGCACCGTATTCCAATCAGGCCGTCGGCCAGCCGAGCTATGGCAACGAGCCGAGCTATGGCAGCCGTCAGAATGGGCCGGTCTCGCTGTCGGCGCCCGGCGTTCCGCCGCAGCAGGACGAGATCGATTTGCCGCCGGACGGTCCGTCCGACGCCAAGGGCGAGCGACCTTATTATCCGGGCCTGCCCTCCAATCCGCAGCGCGACAGCGCGGCCGCGCCCTATTCACCGGCACCGTATTCCCAGCAGCCGCCCGGCGCGCCACCGCCGCCGCGGCTCGGTCCCTCGAGCGGCAATCCGGTGGTGACGGTCGGCCCGGTCGCAGTGAAGCCGGCGGCAACGCTGGCGTGTCCGATTGTCTCGGTGCTCGAGCGCTGGCTCGCCGATTCCGTGCAGCCGGCGGCGCAGCGCTGGTTCGGCGCGCGTGTCGTCGAGATCAAGCAGATCTCGGCCTATTCCTGCCGCGGCATGAACGGCAATTCGCACGCGCATATTTCCGAGCACGCCTTCGGCAATGCGCTCGACATCGCAGCCTTCACGCTGGCTGACGGTCGTCGCATTACCGTGAAGGATGGCTGGAAGGGCCTGCCGGAAGAGCAGGGCTTTCTGCGCGATGTCCAGGCCGCCGCCTGCCAGCAATTCACCACGGTGCTGGCGCCGGGGTCCAACGTCTATCACTACGACCACATCCATGTGGATCTGATGCGCCGGGCCAGCCGGCGCCTGATCTGTCAGCCCGCCGCCGTCTCCGGCGAGGAGGTCGCGGCGCGTGCCGGCGGCCGTAACCCCTATGCAACGCGCGAACCTTATGTCACAGGATCGCTCGGCGGCAGAAAGCCGGCCCCGCGGGGTAAGGCGGGGGTCAACGAAGAAGACGAATTCGCCGACGAATAGGGACGCGTCTGATACCCGTATTTTTACTGGGTGACACCGTGCAAACGGTAGCCACTTTTGTTGCATATGCTCGCTGAGTCGGGCGGCACCCGGCTGATTGTTTGGGGGATAACTTTGCAAGACGCGCCGATCATTCTCGTCATCGAAGACGATCGTGATCTTCAGATGATGGTGGAGGATGCCCTGAGGGACGGCGGCTATGAGCCGGCGATCGCAGGTTCGGGCGAGGAAGCCCTGACGCTGCTGAAGGCGTTCCGCACCAAATACAGCGCACTGGTCACCGACATTCGCCTGCTCGGCCGGCTCGACGGTTGGCGTGTGGCGCGCGGCGCCCGCGAGATCGATCCGTCATTCCCGGTGCTCTACATCACCGGCGGCGGCGGCGACGAGTGGCCGACCAGAGGCGTGCCGGACAGCGTGCTGCTGAACAAGCCGTTCTCGCCCGATGAACTGGTTGCGGCCGTGGCGAAGCTGCTCGAGAATGCCGCCTAGGCCTCAGCGATTGATCGCCCCCGCGAAATTGGCGGTGCGGAGGTTGTACGGGGCAAACGTGTCTTCCAGGCCGGCATGAATGACTTCGCACAGTCGATCACGGCGGCAGCTTCCCTGATAGCCGGTCGCGATCCGGTTCTGCTCGGGATCGTCGCATTGTCGTTGCGTGTCAGCCTGCTGGCGAGCCTGCTCGCGCTGCTGATCGGCGCGCCGATCGGCGGCTGGCTTGCGATATCGAGGTTTCGAGGGCGGCAGGTGGTGATCGTGCTCGCCAATGCCTGTCTCGGCCTGCCGCCGGTCGTGGTCGGCCTCGGGCTTTATCTCCTGCTGTCGCGATCCGGACCGCTGGGTTTCGCCGGGCTGTTGTTCACGCCGACGGCAATGGTGGTGGCGCAGGTCATCCTGGCGACGCCGATCGTGGTTGCGCTGGTGCATCGTCCGGTCGCGCTGCTGTGGGCGGAATATGCCGACCTGATTCGCACCGACGGCCTGTCCCGTCTGCGCAGCCTTGCGCTGGTGTTCTCGCTCGGCCGCGCCTCGCTGCTCACCGCATTCCTCGCCGCCTTCGGCCGCGCCATCGCGGAGGTCGGCGCCATCATCATCGTGGGCGGCAATATCAGCGGCTATACGCGAACGATGACGACCGCGATCGCGCTCGAGACCAGCAAGGGCGAGCTGGCGCTCGGCCTCGGGCTTGGCGTCATCCTGCTTGCGCTGAGCGTCAGCGTCAGCACGATTGCGTTTCTGCTAGTGCGCGGCGTTGGGGAAAAATAGCTGCTCGCCGCCGACCTTGTAGCCGGCGATGGCCGACTGCCCGGCTCGCGAGACCAGCCAGTCGATGAAGGCCTGGCCGTCCGCGGCCTTCACCGTCGGATGCTTCGCCGGATTGACCAGCATCACGCCGTACTGGTTGAACAGCCGCCGGTCGCCTTCGGTCAGCACGGCGAGCTCGCCGCGGTTCTTGAACGACAGCCAGGTGCCGCGGTCGGACAGCACATAGGCATTCGACGCCGACGCCATGTTGAGCGCCGGACCCATGCCCTGGCCGATCTCGCGATACCACTGGCCCTTCGCTGAGCCGAGATCGACGCCGGCCGCTTTCCAGAGCCGCAGCTCGGCCTCGTGCGTGCCGGAGTGGTCGCCGCGCGAGATGAAGGCCGATTTGGTCGCGGCGATCTTGCGCAGGGCGTCCGCGACATCCTTGTCGCCGGCGATATGCGCCGGATCGGCCTTCGGGCCGACGATGACGAAGTCGTTGTACATGACGTCATATCGCCTGGTCGCAAAGCCCTCGGCCAGGAACTTCTCTTCGGCCACACGATCATGCACGAACACGACGTCGGCATCGCCGCGCCGTCCGATGTCGAGCGCCTGTCCGGTGCCGACCGCGACCACCTTCACGGCGATGCCCGAGGCCTCCGAGAAGCGCGGCAGAAGATAGCCGAACAAGCCGGACTGCTCGGTCGATGTCGTCGAGGCCACGATGATGGACCGGGTCTGCGCGAGCGTCGGGCCCGCGAACAACAGCGCGGCGGCGATGAGGAGGTTTCGAACGAACGATGTCATGTGAATGCTGCGTATCGGAGAACGATGTCGGTCACCTTGCCGCATTTCGTCTGGTGACGCAAAGCTGGCGCGATGTCGCGCGCTGCGATCGGCGGTGCTAGGGTCGCCCCGAACGAAGCATCAAGAAGGGATATCGGATCATGGCAGCAGAGAAGGTCGCGCTCGTTACCGCGGGCGGCAGCGGCATGGGAGCGGCGGCGGCGCGGCGCCTCGCGGCCGATGGTTTCCGCGTTGCGATCCTGTCGTCGTCGGGCAAGGGCGAGGCGCTGGCGAAGGAGCTCGGCGGCCTCGGCTTCACCGGTTCGAACCGTTCCAACGATGATCTGAAGCGCGCCGTCGACGGCGTGGTGGCGCGCTGGGGCCGCATCGATGCGCTGGTCAACAGCGCCGGCCACGGCCCGCGCGCGGGTGTGCTCGAACTGACCGACGAGCAGTGGCACACCGGTCTCGACGTCTATCTGATGAACGTGATCCGCCCGACGCGTCTCGTCGCGCCTCACATGCAGGCGCAGAAGTCGGGCGCGATCGTCAACATCTCCACCGCCTGGGCGTTCGAGCCGAGCGCGATGTTTCCGACCTCGGCGGTGTTCCGCGCCGGGCTCGCCGCGTTCACAAAGCTGTTCACCGACAGCTACGCCGCCAGCAATGTGCGCATGAACAACGTGCTGCCGGGGTGGATCGACAGCCTGCCGGCAACCGACGAGCGGCGCGACAGCGTGCCGATGAAGCGCTACGGCAAGGCGGAAGAGATCGCCGCAACCATCAGCTTCCTCGTCTCGGACGGCGCGGGCTATATCACCGGCCAGAACATCCGCGTCGATGGCGGATTGATGCGCTCGATTTGAGCCAACTGCTAAACCCGTCATCCCGAGGAGCATTTGAGCTTGTGATTCACAAGCGGCACCAAATGTTCGCCGGGACGACATTGAGGCGTGGCCCCGTTCGTACCCCATTGCGTCGTCACCACTTGCGTCTACGCGCTGCGCGGCGCGCTGCAGGCCGCGCGCGTCATAATTTCGGCCACCTCTGATTGCGTTTGTCGTGATGACAAACCGAAAGCGCAGGGCTAGCCTTCCGTCAAATCAAATCATACGGGAGGAATGGCATGCCAGACGCAGCAGTTGCAGCACGCGCTTCAGACTCCACGCAGAGCGGAGCCACGCAGCAGGTCGACGTTGCGGTGGTCGGCGCCGGCTTCGCCGGGCTTTACCTGCTGCATCGGTTGCGCAAGGCGGGTTTCTCGGCGGTTGCGCTCGAAGAGGGCGCCGATGTCGGCGGCACCTGGTACTGGAATCGCTATCCCGGCGCACGCTGCGACATCCAGACCATCGACTACAGCTACACCTTCGATCCCGAGCTCGATCAGGCCTGGACCTGGTCGGAGAAATACGCCACCCAGCCGGAAATCCTGCGCTATCTCGGCTTCGTCGCCGACCGCTACGATCTGCGTCGCGACATAAGGTTCGGCACCAAGGTCACGCAGGCGACCTGGAACGATGCGACCGGGCTCTGGCAGATCGCAACCAACAACGGCGCCAACGTCTCGTGCCGCTACTACATCATGGCGACCGGCTGCCTGTCGTCGCCGAAGCCGCCGGAGATCGACGGCGTCAAGGACTTCAAGGGCGAGATCTATTTCACCGGCCGCTGGCCGCATCAGGGCGTCGATCTCAAGGGCAAGCGCGTTGCCGTGATCGGCACCGGATCGTCGGGCATCCAGTCGATTCCTCTGATCGCCGAGCAGGCCGCGCAGCTCACCGTGTTCCAGCGCACGCCGAACTTCGCATTGCCTGCGGGCAACGGCCCGGCACCGGAGGATCGCAAGACCTATTTCGAGAGCGACCGCGCCGCCTATCGCGAGCAGGCGCGCTGGTCGATGGCCGGCGTGCCCTATCCGCAGCAGACCGTGGTGAGCTGGCAATTGAGCGACGCCGAACGCCGCGAGCGGTTCGAGAAGGCGTGGGCGGCGGGCGACCTCGTCCACATCCTGACCCAGCTCTGGGCCGACCAGGCGGTCGATGTCGACGGCAACAGACTGGTGGCCGATCTGATCCGCGAAAAGATCGGCGCCGTGGTCAAGGATCCGGAGACGGCGGCGGCGCTCGCCCCGCATGATCATCCGTTCGGCGCCAAGCGTCCCTGCCTCGATACCAACTACTACGCGACCTACAACCGTCCGAACGTGACGCTGGTGAATTTGCGGCAGGAGCCGATCAAGGCGATCACCGCCAGCGGCATCTCAACCGACAAGCGCAGCTTCGATGTCGACGTCATCGTGTTTGCCACCGGCTTCGACGCGATGACCGGCGCCATCATGGCGGTGCATCCGATCTCCGGCCGCGGTGGCAAGTCGCTGTCGGACGTCTGGGCGCACGGACCGCAGACCTATCTCGGCGTCACCGTCGCGGGCTTCCCCAATCTGTTCATGATCACCGGTCCCGGCAGCCCGTCGGTGCTGTCGAACATGGCGGTCTCGATCGAGCAGCATGTCGACTGGGTGGTCGACCGCATCGCCGCGCTGCGCGACGCCGGCTTCACCACGATGGAAGCGACCGAGACCGCGCAAGCCGGCTGGGAACGGCACATGGCCGACTGCGCGACGCTGACGCTGCACCGGCTCGCCAACACCTGGTACACGGGCGCCAACGTACCCGGCAAGCCGCAGGGCGTGATGCCTTATACGGGCGGCGTCGGTCCGTATCGCAGCATCTGCAACGAGGTGGTCGACCGCGGCATGCTCGGCTTCAAGCTCTCGGGTCCCGGCGTTGCCGAGCAGTGCAATGACGGCGAGGTGGTGCGCTTGCAGCCGGATGTGCGGCTCGTGCTCGGCATGCTGGCGGAGATGAACCTGCCGCCGCTCGAGACGATGGGCGCGCAGGGCGCGCGCGACTTCCTCACCGAGTTCAACAAGGGGCGTCCCTTTGGCCGCCCGGTCGGCGAGGTGGGCAGCGGCATGCTGCAGGGCGCGGACGGTCCGCTGCCGTACAAGCTCTACCGGCCGGCGACGCCGGGGCCGCATCCGATCGTGGTGTATTTCCACGGCGGCGGCTGGGTGCTCGGCGACGAGATGTCGGACGATCCGTTCTGCCGCGACCTGTGCCGGCGCACCGGCATGATCATCGTCAGCGTCGGCTATCGCCACGCGCCCGAGCATCGCTTCCCGGCCGCGGCCGAGGATGGCTATGCGGCGGCGCGCTGGATCGCGGCCCACACCGCCGAGCTCGGCGGCAGGGCAGGGCCGCTGCTGGTCGCCGGCTGGAGCGCCGGCGGCAACATCGCGGCCGTCACCTGCCAGCTCGCGCGCGATCGCGGCGGGCCCGAGATCGCGGGCCAGCTCCTGATCTGTCCGGTCACGGATTCCACATTCGACCGGCCGTCCTATGTCGACAACGCGACCAGCTATTTCCTGACCCGCGGGCTGATGTACTGGTTCTGGGACCTGTACTGCTCGCCGGCCGATCGCACCGACCCGCGCGTCGCGCCGCTGCGCGGCAGGCTCGAAGGCTTGCCGCCGGCGTTCATCGCGACCAGCGAGTTCGACCCGCTGCGCGACGAAGGCATCGCCTATGGCGACGCGCTCGCCAAGGCCGGCGTCAAGGTCGAGCAGCTCAAGGCGCAGGGTCACTTCCACTCGTCGTTCGTGATGGTCGACGTCATCATCACCGGCGTCGCCGGCCGCGTGAAGATGGCGAAGGCACTGCGGCGCTTCGCTGGCCTGCCCGAGGAGATCGAGCAGGACAACGTTGCGACGCCGGAGGTCAATGCGGCCGCGAACTAGTTCGGGAGTGTGATCAGGTGGCGCGTCGTGCCCGGGCTTGTCCCGGGCATCCACCTCTTGTCGCGGAGGCGTTCCGCCAAAATATCGAAAACAACCCCATGCAAAGTAGCCGGCGGCGGCTGGCGCTCGACCAGGCGACTTGACACGTCGGGCAACTCAGGGGCACATTTCCAATATTCCGAAATTTGTGCGGACGCGACGGAACGCCGCATCCTTGCCGTGCGACGTCGTCGCGTCATGCCCTAGCCGAGCTCGAACGTCGTGACGCCGAACACGCGATCGATCCGCAATGGCGGGATCGCGCCGGTATACATCCGCGCGGTCTCGAACACCGGTAACAGCCCGAGGTCTTGCGCCAGCGCGACGGCGTCGCGGTTGATCGCGGGGACGTCGAGGAAGATCTCGCCGTCGCCTGTGCTCGCGAGCAATGCCGACAGGATGGCCTCGGCGCCGGCACGGTCATCGGCGACGAGCGGGCCGATCTTGCGACCGGTCCGGCAGGGGCGGATCACGCCCCAGCCGGCCAGCCTGCCGTCGCGCATCAGCGCGCGCCCGACATGTCCCGGCGTATTGATCCAGCTGCGCAGGAAGGCGGGGCGCGGTGCGGGAAACACCGTGGCGTCATCGGCCTCGATCAGCGCCATCGGCAGATCGGTCAGCGCGACTGTGCCGTCGCTCGGCGCAGATGGTGCGGCGACAGTGCCGCCAAACCGCATATTGGCGTAAGCGAGCGTGAAGCCGGACTTCTGGTAGTTCGCCTGCTGCGCCACCACGCCATCGAGCCCGATCACGCGCGGGCGCGCATGTGCGATGGCCGCATTCCAGATCTTCAGGCCGTGGCCGCGGCCGCGCAGATCCGGGCGCACGATGTAGAAGCCCAGGAAGGAAAATTGTGCGCCGTAATTGACGCAGGAGATCACCGCGGCAGGCTCGCCGTCGAGCTCGCCGATGAAGAAGCCCTGCGGGTCTTCGGCGGCAAAGCAGGGCGCATCGGCGAGACCGGGATTCCATCCCTCCGCCGCGGCCCAGTCCACCGCGAGCGCGATCTCGTCTGGTCGCATGTGCTGGATGCGTAGCTCGCTCATCGACGCCGACCTCGTGTGACGGAGTCACGGATCGTGCCTCCCTGCCTGCGCGACGACAATACTCCGGGAGAATACGACTGCCCACACAGTGTGACGCGACGCACGGAAAGTTTTCGACGAATTCGCGTAACAATTTATGGTTTTGTTGTAATCAGAAACACGTTTGACTTGTTGTTGCCGCAAGCCTAACAATCTCCTGCGCGGTTCGTGGACGTCAGGCTCGACGCACGTGAGTGCCGATCCGACGATCCTCGCGTCGCAAAACTCGAAACTGGAAATCACCCTCAGCAGAAAGGATTGCAGCGTACGTCGGCAAGACGACTGAACGGAATTTGGGGACGTTTCTGATTTCACCCAAAACGGAGTTTTTTCATGACTCAAGTTGTTAATTTGTCCGGCAACCCTGACATCGATGGCATTCTCTGGGGATGGGAATGGGGTTCAGGCGGCGCGCAGGATCTGACGTTTTCGTTCCCCACCGGCACGGCTGAATACAACTACCAGGAAATCGATAATTTCAGCGCGTTCACCGCGATCCAGCAGACGGCGGTGCGTACAGCACTAGCCAATGTCGCTAGCTTCACCAATCTCACCTTTACGGAGACAACGGCCGCCGGCGCGACGCTGCGTTACGCCAACGCCGACAAGATCAACTACACCGACGACAGCAATGTCGCCTCGCACACCGGGTTGCACGTTCCCGGCAATGCGCCAGGCACCGCGGAAGCCAATCCGCCGGAGCTTGGATACAACGGCAATGCGCCATTCTCCGCGATGGGCGCGCAAGGCGACGCATGGTTCGTCACCGGCGGTTACACCAACCCGGTGCTCGGCAGCTTCCAGGATGCCGCCGGCATCATGCACGAGACCGGCCATAATCTCGGATTGAAGCACGGCCACGTCACGCAAGACGGGCACGGCGTGACATTCCCCGCGCTGCCGGCCGATCACAACTCCTACGAATATTCGGTGATGACCTACAGCCAGTTTCCTGGCGACAACGCCACCAATGGCGATAACGCGCCCGATCACCCGACCACCTACATGCAGGACGACATCGCCGCGCTGCAGTACATGTATGGCGCGAACTACGGGGTCACGGCGCATAACGGCAATACCATCTACACCTGGAGCTCCTTCACCGGCCAGGAGTTCATCGACGGCGTCGGGCAAGGCGCGCCGCAAAGCAACTACGTGCTGATGACGGTGTGGGATGGCGGCGGCACCGACACCTACGACCTCTCCAACTACACGACCAACCTCTCCGTCGACCTCAATCCCGGCGCCTGGACCATCCTGGACACCAGCGCGGCGCACGCGCAGCGTGCCGATCTCGGCAATGACGGGGCGGGCGGTGCCGAATATTTCGCGCGCGGCAACATCGCCAATGCGCTGATCGATCCGAACAACCCGACCGAGACGGCATCGCTGATCGACAACGCCAATGGCGGCTCGGGCAACGACACGATGACCGGCAACGACATCGACAACGTGCTTCGCGGCAATGGCGGCAACGATACGATCGACGGCAGGGGCGGCACCAACACGGTCGTCTACAGCGGAACGAGGCTGCAATATATCGCGACCCTGCTGGGCAGCGGCGCGATCCAGATCGCCGACCAGCGCGGCGGATCAGCTGACGGGACGGACACCGTCACCAACATCCAGAACTTCCAGTTTGCCGACGGCACCTTCAACCAGACCGAGGTGCTGAATCGCCCGCCGGTGCTGTCGCCCGATCCGGGATCGCCGCATTCGCTGACCGAATTGGCCGACACGACCAATTCCGCTGCGCTGCAGGAGTTGCTCGGCACACTGACGTTCTCCGATGCGAATGTCGGCGACACCCACACCGCAAGTGCCGCGCCCGACTCCGCGACCTGGTCCGGTGGGGCCACTATTCCGCTCGCGACCCAGGCGGCCCTCGCGACCGCATTGACCGATTCGATCGGCGTCGACGGCACCAGCGGGACGCTCAACTGGCAGTTCGACCTGGCGGACAAGAACCTGGACTTCCTGGCAACCGGCGAGACGCTGACCGTGGTCTACGACCTCACGGTCTCCGATCATCACACCGGCTCCAGTGTCAGCGACAGTTCGACCCAGCAGGTGACGGTCGTCTTCACCGGCACCAATGATCCCGTGTCGGTGGTTCCGGCACTCTCCGATCTGACCGGCACGATCAGCGAATTGCCCGGCGTCACCGGGAGCTCGACGCCGGACGAGACCTCCGGTGCGATTGCGTTCACCGATCCTGACCTCAACGACCGCCCGAGCGCGACGATCGATACCGCCAGCGAGACGGTGACGTGGCAGGACGCGACGCACGACTTCACGTCGGAGCTTACGCCAGCCCAGATCGCCTCGCTCGAGGCCGCCTTTACGATCACGCCCGAGGGCGGCAACACCAACGCAGGCAAGATCGACTGGAGCTTCAGCATTGCCGACAAGGATCTGGATTTCCTGTCAGTCGGCGAGAGCCTCATCGTCACGGTGCCCGTCATCATCGACGATGCGCATGGCGGGGCCGTCACCCAGGATGTCGTCCTGACCATCAACGGCGCCAATGATGCGCCGATTGCGGTCACCGACAGCAATGGCACGGCCAAGAAGTCCACGCTGGTCGACGCGTCGCACGGTTTGCTGTCCAACGACACCGATCCCGACGTTCACGATCAGGGCCACCTGGTGGTCAGCGCCGTCGACGGGGCCGCCGGCAATGTCGGGCATACCGTGGTGGGCACCTACGGATCGCTGACGCTGAATGCCGACGGCAGCTATGTCTATGTCGCCAACAACGGCGGCTTGCCGTCGCAGATCGTCGCGCAGGACACGTTCGACTACACGATAGCCGATCCCCATGGTGCGACGGCGTCGTCGACGCTGAGCATCGTCGTCTTCAATCCCGGCGCCGACTACCAGGCCGGAAGCCACACGACGCTGAATGGCGGCAACGGCCAGGACGTGCTCGATGGTTCGGCCGGGCACGACATCCTGATCGGCGGCAATGGTCCCGACGTCCTGATCGGCGGTGACGGCGATACGTTGACGGGCAACAACGGGCCGGACACGTTCCTGTTCCGCCCGCATTTCGGAACCAACGTCATCACCGATTTCGATCTGCACAATGATGCCGTGCAGCTCGACAAGTCGATCTTCACCAGCGTCGACGACATGCTCGCCAATCATGCGACCGACACCGCCGCCGGTGCCGTCATCACCGACGCGTTCGGCGATACGATCACCTTCGCCGGCATCCATACGGCGCAGTTGCAGGCGCACGCGGGCGATTTCCATCTGGTGTGAGCCGGATGGAATAGTCCTGCCGCTTGATTCACAAGGCCGCCCGCCGCAATCTGCTTGCGGCGGGCGGATGATCGGAAAATTCAAATGACGTGGCGTTCGCCACTATTTGCTATCGCCGCCATCGTCCTTGGCGTGATCGACATGACCGCGACGACACAGATGAATGCGACCAGTGCTCTCGTCGCCTCGCCGGTGTCAGGCGCGGCGCCGCTCGAGGTGACCTTCTCCGGCACCGGGCCGGGAATACCGGAGGGCGTGGTCGTGCTCGAGTTCGGCGATGGCAGTATCGACGATACGATCTCGTCGATCCGCGGCTTCACGCGCACACACATCTATCGCGCGGCAGGATCGTACATGGCTGTGCTGAGGAGCGGTGCCTATGGCGGTCAACGGCCGGCTGTGTTGAGCGAAATCGCGCGCGTGACAATCCTCGTGCGTTAGGGCTTGCCGTTGCGCCGAGTTGTCAATCGGCCCAATCAAACAGCCTTATCAATTAACCTTCGGCCGGTACGCCGCGAAGAACACGCGCGTTGCGCTGTCGACGACATCAGCGATCCGATCCGGCGAGGGCGAGGGCTTGGCCTGGAAGATGAACGCCTGGAACAGCGTCGCCTGGCACATTTGCATGAATTGCCAGGCCGCGAGCTGGTAGTCGTCGATCACGAGCTCGCCGAGCGCGGCGCGCGCCTCCAGATAGGCGGCGAAGCGGTCGACGGTGTGAGCGATGACGTGGGTATAGAACCGGCTGCCGAGCTCGGGCATCCGCTCGGCGATCGCCATCACGGTGCGGATCGCCGAGCCGCCGCCGGGCCGGCACAACACCGCGACATAGGCGCGGCCGAATTCGGGGAGGGTGGTGTCGACGTCGCGCGCCGGATCGAAATTGAAGGCGACCTTGCCCTGTTCGAGTTTTTCCTCCTCGACGATCGCCGCGAACAGCCCGGCCTTGTCGGGGAAATAGACATAGAGCGTGCCCTTGGAGACGCCGGCAGCGCGCGCGATCTCGCCCATGCTCGCGCCGTCAAAGCCGAGCTCCAGGAACACCTTGCGGGCGCCGTCCAGGATCTGGCGGCGTTTCGACGATTCCTCCTCGCCGACGGACTGGACGGAGGTTTGGGGCGCTGCAACCATTGATTTAGCTTCCAAGGAAAGAATTCAACCCAGAGTGGGAAAGGGAAGAATCGAAGCCCTATAATCTGGCAGGTGGGAATATAGATTGACCGAACCGTTCGGTCAATGGTATCTTGACAGTGACGATGCGCCGCACGGCCCTTATTCCGCCATCGCGCGCGTCAAGATTTTTTGTGGGGAGCCTCGGCTATGGCCGCAGCACGGGATCAGGCTGCACGCATCGTTCGTTCCGAGCCTGGGATGGCCGAGGACGCGATCACGCGCGATGCATCCGCCGATCTCGGCGAGCAGGGCCGGGCTGATGAAGCCAAAGGTCCCGGCGACAAGCGCCCCGCGGAGGCGCCGCCCGCGTCTGCGCCCGAGCAGCCGGCGGCTGCGCCTGCTGCGGCGCCAGCGCCGAAATCCGGCAAGCGCAAATTCGTGTTGATAGGCATCGTCGGCCTGCTCGCGCTCGCCGCCGCAAGCTATGCCGCCTATTATCTGATGGTCGGGCGCTTCTACGTCTCGACCGACGATGCCTATGTCCGCGCCAACAACTCCATGCTCGGCGCGCGCGTCGCGGGCCATATCGCGGCGATCCTGCCCGGCGACAACGCGCTGGTGCGCGCGGGCGACGTGATCTTCCGGATCGATGACGGCGACTACCGTATCGCGGTCGATGCCGCGCGCACCCGGATCGCGACCCAGCAGGCGACGATCGAGCGCATCGGCCGCCAGGTTGCGGCGGCGGTGAGTTCGGTCGAGCAGGCCCAGGCCCAGCTCGCGTCGGCGCAGGCCGGCCTGAAGCGCGCCGATCTCGATTTCGATCGCCAGCAGGCGCTCAGCACCAAGGGTTTTGCTTCGCGTGCTACGTTTGAAGTCTCGGAGGCCGGCCGCGACCAGGGCGCGGCCAGCGTGCGATCCGCGCAGGCGGCCTATGATGCCGCCAAGGATAATGTCGAGGTGACCAAGGCGCAGCAGGCCGAGGCCCGCGCCCAGCTCGCCGAACTGCAGACCCAGCTCGCCAAGGCCGAGCGCGATCTCGAATTCACCAATGTCCGCGCGCCGGTCGACGGCACCTTCTCCAACCGCCTGGTCAACACCGGCGACTATATCAATGTCGGTCAGCGGCTCGGCAATGTGGTGCCGCTCGACGGCGTGTTCATCGACGCCAACTATAAAGAGACCCAGCTCAAGCGCATCCGCACCGGGCAGCGGGTGACGATCAAGGTCGACGCCTACGGCTTCCGCAAGTTCACCGGCCTCGTCGACAGCATTTCGCCGGCAGCGGGCTCGGTGTTCACGCTGCTGCCACCCGACAACGCCACCGGCAACTTCACCAAGATCGTGCAGCGCCTGCCGGTCCGCATTCGCGTGCCGGCCAGCGTCGCCAAGCAGGGCCTCTTGCGCGCCGGCATGTCGGTCTACACCACCGTCGACACCCGCGAGGGCGCGGCGGACGCCGATGCCGAAACCGATCTCGACGCGCCGATGATGATCCATCCGCAGTGATGTCCTGAAGCTTCGGACGGAGTCCGAGGCTTGGAGCCGATGAGTCCATGGCTGATACGACCACTGCTTCGCCCTCGATGATGACCGGCGCCTCGGAGTCCGAGCGCATCCAGCCGAAGCGGCTGGTCGCCTTCATCATCATGGTGTTCGGCATGTTCATGTCGATCCTGGACATCCAGATCGTCTCGGCCTCGCTGTCCGAGATCCAGGCCGGCCTGTCGGCCTCTTCGACCGAAGTGTCGTGGGTGCAGACCGCCTATCTGATCGCCGAAGTGATCGCGATTCCCTTGTCCGGATTCCTGTCGCGCGCGCTTGGCACAAGGCTGTTGTTTGCGATCTCGGCGTTCGGCTTCACCGCCTCGAGCCTGCTGTGCGGCTTCGCTTCCTCGATCGAGCAGATGATCCTGTGGCGCGCGCTGCAGGGCTTTCTTGGCGCCGGCATGATCCCGACGGTGTTCGCCTCGGCCTACACGATCTTCCCGCGCACCAAATTCCACATCGTGGCGCCGATCATCGGCCTCGTCGCGACGCTGGCGCCCACGGTTGGACCGACCGTCGGCGGCTACATCACCGACCTGATGTCGTGGCACTGGCTGTTCTTCATCAACATCGTACCCGGCGTCATCATCACGGCAGGCGTGCTGGCGCTGGTCGATTTCGACCAGCCGAACTTCGCGCTGCTCGAGCGCTTCGACTGGTGGGGCCTGATCTTCATGGGCGGCTTCCTCGGCTCGCTCGAATATGTGCTGGAGGAGGGGCCGCAATATGAGTGGCTGCAGGACACTTCGGTCGCGATCTGCGCCGCGGTCTGCTTCGTCTCGGCGGTCGCGTTCTTCTGGCGCGTCTTGACCGCGGAGGAGCCGATCGTCGATCTCTACGCCTTTTCCAATCGCAATTTCGCGGTCGGCTGCGTGCTGCAGTTCTGCATCGGCATCGGGCTCTATGGCCTCACTTACGTCTATCCGCGCTATCTCGCCGAGATCCGCGGCTACAGCGCGCTGATGATCGGCGAGACCATGTTCGTCTCCGGCGTCACCATGTTCTTCATGGCGCCCGTGGTCGGGCGGCTGATGCAGAAGGTCGATTTGCGCTACATCATCGCCTTCGGCCTCGTGACCTTCGCGCTCGGCTCCTGGCAGATGACCTGGATCACCCGCGACTATGATTTCTACGAGCTGCTGCTGCCGCAGATCCTGCGCGGCATCGGCATGATGTGCGCGATGGTGCCGACCAACAACATCGCGCTCGCCACATTGCCGCAGGATCGCGTCAAGAACGCCTCCGGCCTGTTCAATTTGATGCGCAATCTCGGCGGCGCGGTCGGGCTCGCCGTCATCAACGAGGTGCTCAACGACCGCACCGACCTGCACATCTCGCGGCTGCATGACCGCGTGACCTGGGGCAACACCACCGCGGTCGAGACCCTCAACATGTTCACCCAGCGCATGCAGGGCATGGGCGATTCCGCCGTCATGGCGATGAAGCAGCTTTCGCAGATCGTGCACCGCCAGGCCGCGGTGATGGGCTATGGCGACGCCTTCTTCATGCTGTCGCTGTTCTATGTCGCGCTCAGCCTTCTGGTGCTGTTCGTCAACAAGCCGCCGTCGATGACCGCGAGCGGCGGCGACGCGCATTAGGTGGTGTCATCTGTTTTCGTAGCCCGCATGAGCGGAGCGACATGCGGGACCGATCTCAACAGTTCATCGCTGAACGTGACGCGGCCCCGGATATCGCTTCGCTCATCCGGGCTACGGAGCGTCGAGCTCCAGGCGTTGATCTGTATTGACGCATGTGTCCGCCAGTCTGCAATAATCTGACGTGGTAGCCCGCATGAGCGAAGCGACATGCGGGGACGCTGCGGAGTACGGGATAGTCAGATACCGGCGCAACTTCATTCCTGGCGGTACGTTCTTCTTCACAGTCACGCTCGATGACCGGCGATCCGGCTTACTCGTGGATCATATCACGGCGTTGCGGGATGTGTTCGGTACCGCCCGTCGCGAACGTCCGTTCTCAGTCGATGCAGTGGTGGTGCTCCCCGATCACCTCCACGCGATCCTTACACTGCCGCAAGGCGATTCCGATTTTGCAGGTCGTTGGCGTCGGATCAAGGGACACTTCAGCAGCCGGTTGCTCGCTGCCTCGATAGAGCTGAAGCGTCGATCGAATGGTGATCTGGCGCTCTGGCAGCGGCGGTTTTGGGAGCACACAATCCGCGATGAAGATGACTTCGCGCGGCACGTTGATTACATCCATTTCAACCCAGTCAAGCATGGCTTGGTCCGGCGCGTGTGCGACTGGCGACATTCCTCGTTTCATCGGTATGTGAGGGAGGGCGTGCTGCCAATCGATTGGGCGGGTGATGCGGGAGAAGGCGGAAGTTTTGGCGAACGTCCTGAGTGAGGAGGGTTGGCGGATCTTCATTCGTAGCCCGCATGAGCGGAGCGACATGCGGGATGGTGGCCGACCTGATCCGATGATCGCATCGAGCGATGACCGGCGCTCCCGGATATCGCTTCGCTCATCCGGGCTACGAAAGTCGGCCGTTGTCGCGCATTGAGCGCATCGGCTTCGCGCGCGGTGCGCCCGGTCGCGTGCAGAGCGTTGCATCGTCGACACATTGACGCACTCACGCCGATGTTACCTTGCCAATCGCGCGTGATGCATTTATAAGCAGCGCTTCCTTACTCGAACCCGGGAGATGCGCATGAAGTCGCCTATTTCGCAGATCGCGCGCCCGCGTTCGACGGTGCTGGACGCCTTTACGCGTTAGCTCCCGGCGCTGATCGGGCCCGATCCCCGATCATCAAAACTTCCCAACAATCTATCGACAATTTCCAGCGGCGCTCGCGGTCGGATTCCGCCCGCACGTCGCCTCAGATGGAGCCGGCTCGCGCTGCAAAAGCGTGGCCGGAATGTGCCATGACCTCTCTGACGACCAAGCGGCCGGCCGCGATCCGGATCGTGCTTCCCTTTGTCTTCCGCCATTGGCTGGAACAGCCGCTCCGTGCCTCCGCGGTGACGGCGGGATTCCTCGGCGCAACCGCGGCCGACCTGTTCATGCCGGTGTTTTCCGGCCATCTGGTCGACGCGCTGACCGCGGGCGCCACCGATGCGGTCGCGCGCCATGCCGCGATGCTGGCGTTCGGCGCCATCGTCGGCCTCGGCGCGCTGTCGCTGGTGCTGCGGCTGGTCGGCATCCAGACCATCGTGCCGTTCACGCTGAAGACGATGTCCGATGTCGGGCAGCAGGCCTTCATGCGGGTGCAGCGCTTCTCGACCGACTGGCACGCCAATTCGTTCGCCGGCTCCACCGTGCGCAAGATCACGCGCGGCATGTGGGCGCTCGATTTGCTGAACGACACCATCCTGATGGCGCTGCTGCCGTCGGTCGTGGTGCTGGTCGGCTCGATGATCCTGCTCGGCGTGCATTGGCCGCAGCTCGGCGCGGTGATCGCGGTCGGCTCGGTGATCTATGTCGCGATGACCATGGCGTTCCAGGTGCGCTACGTCGCGCCGGCCGCGCGGGTTTCCAATGCGTGGGACACCAAGGTCGGCGGCACGCTGGCCGATGCCCTGACCTGCAACGCGGTGGTGAAGTCGTTCGGTGCGGAAGCGCGCGAGGACATCAGGCTCGACGGCGTCATCAGCCGCTGGCGGAGGCGGGTGCGGCGGACCTGGTTCCGCTACAACCACACCTCGACGGCGCAGCTCCTGGTGCTGCTGTGCTTCCGCGCTTCCGTGATCGGCGGTGCGATCCTGCTGTGGACGCAGGGCGCCGCGACGCCGGGCGACGTCACCTATGTGCTGACCAGCTACTACATCATCCATGCGTATCTGCGCGACGTTGGCATGCACATCAACAACCTGCAGCGTTCGGTCAACGACATGGAGGAGCTGGTGCAGATCCATGGCGAGCCGCTCGGCATCGTCGATGCGGATGACGCTGGGACGATCGACATCCAGGGCGGCCGCATCGTGTTCGACGACGTCACGTTCCACTATGGCGGCCATCGCCGGCCGCTCTATGACGGGCTTTCGGTCGACATCGACGCCGGCGAGCGGGTCGGCCTGGTCGGGCGCTCCGGCTCCGGCAAGACGACCTTCGTCAAGCTGGTGCAGCGGCTCTACGACGTCTCCGCTGGCCGGATCCTGATCGACGGTCAGGACATCGCCAGGGCAACGCAGCAATCGCTGCGCAGCCAGATCGCGATCGTGCAGCAGGAGCCGATCCTGTTCCACCGCACGCTGGCGGAGAACATCGCCTATGGCCGGCCGGGCGCCGGCATGGAGGCGATCGAGCAGGCGGCGCGGCTTGCCAATGCGCACGACTTCATCATGCGGCTGCCGAAGGGTTACGGCACTCTGGTGGGCGAGCGCGGCGTCAAGTTGTCGGGCGGCGAGCGGCAGCGCGTGGCGCTGGCGCGCGCCTTCCTGGCGGATGCGCCGATCCTGATCCTGGACGAGGCGACCTCGAGCCTCGATTCGGAATCGGAGGCGTTGATCCAGCAGGCGATGGAACGGCTGATGAAGGGCCGCACCTCGATCGTGATCGCGCACCGGCTGTCGACGGTACGCAGCATGGATCGCATCCTGGTGTTCGACCGCGGCGAGATCGTCGAGCAGGGCACGCATGAGGTGCTGGCCGCGCGTCCCGGCGGCATCTATCGCGGCCTGTTCGAGCGCCAGGCGACCGAGTTCGGCCAGGCCGCGGCTGAGTGAACGAAAGCGCGTGGCTGATGGACATTTGTCCTTCAGCCACGCGCGAATGCATTATTTCGGCGCCAGCCCGTTCCACACCAGTGCGACGCCGGACAGGAACAGCAGCAGCAGCACGACGTCGGAGAAATTGCGGTCGCTGAGCGCGTGATAGAGCCGCGCGCCGAGCCAGGCGCCGAGCAGCGTCCCCGGAAACGCGCACGCCACCAGCCAGATCAGCTCGGGCTTCACCAGGCCGCTTGCGATCTGCACGCAAAGCGCGGCGGCCAGGATCGTGAAGTTGAAGATCTGGAACACGCCGCGACGCTGCTGCTTGCCCCAGCCGCGCACGCTGGCCCACAGGATCGGCAGCGGGCCGGACAGTCCGGCGAGGCCGCCGAGGATGCCGCCGGCAAATCCGATCGCGCCGTCGGCCCATTTGCCGCCGAAGGCGATCGACATCGGCTTGCGCTGCAGGAACAACGCGGTCGGAAACACCAGCAGAAAGACGCCGATCGTCAGCTTGAAGACCTCGGGGTCTGCCTGCGCGATCAGCAGGATGCCGATCGGCACGCCCGCGAGGCCTGCGATGACGAACGGCCAGACCAGCCGGAAATCGATGCTCTTCCATATCGACGGCAGCGTCGAGAGCTGCGCGATGACCGAGCAGACCAGCACCAGCGGCACCGCGAGTGTCGGCGGCAGCACGTAGAGCCAGATGCCGAGCGCCATCAGCGCGGTGCCGAAGCCGGCAAGGCCGGAGACGAAACCGCCGGCAAGCGCGCCGAAGAACAGGATCGCATAGCTTGCCGTGGTCATCCTCATCTCGTTCTTATGATCGTTGCCGGGACGTTTACACGACGCAAGCTGTCGGTACACTTCAAAATCGCGGCTCATCAACGACAATCGGAACGGGAGCATCCCATGACTACGAATTCGCAAAAGACCTTTCTGGTCTGTCACGGCGCCTGGTCGGCAGGCTGGGTCTGGAAGAAGATGCATCCCCTGATGCAGGCCGCCGGGCATCGGCTGGTCACGCCGAGCTACACCGGGCTCGGTGAGCGCGCGCACCTTGCGCATCAAGGACTCGACCTCGAAGCGCATATCCAGGATGTGCTCAGCGTCATCAGTTACGAAGACCTGCGCGACATCGTGCTGATCGGGCACTCCTATGGCGGCATGGTCGCGACCGGCGTCGCCGACCGGGTGCGCGAGCGCATCGCGCAGATGATCTACATCGACGCCTTCGTTCCGCGCGACGGCCAGTCGCTGTTCGATCTCAACGAAGAGGCCGTCGAGACCATGCGTGAGTTCGCGAGCGACGGCGATGGCTGGCGGATTCCGCCGATGCCGGTGCCGCCGGACACGTCTCCCGCAGACGTCGAATGGCTGACCGCGCGGCGCGTCGACATGCCGATCAAATGCTTCGAGCAGAAATTGAGATTGAAGCACGGCGAGACCAGCCTGCCGCGCAGCTACATCTACGCCACCCGCGCCACGCAGGCCGACACGTTCGGCCAGTTCGCCAGGCGCATCAAAAACGAAGCCGGCTGGCGCTATTTCGAGATCGACGCCAGCCATTCGCCCAACGTCACCGCGCCGGAGGCGCTGATGGCGCTGCTGCAGGAGATTGCTGCCTAGTCCGGGGCGATGCTAGACATCGCACCCGGCATCCCGAGCTTCGCGGCGCATTGTTCTCGAAAACGTCGCGGCGCGATGGCCCGCAGGTGCGGGCTCTCCGCCAGGTAGCGCGGTCCGCACGCATGCCCTGCGATCAGTCGGCGCTGGCCTTTTCCCGCATCGCCGCCTGCAGTTTTTTGATGTCCGCGGGCGTCAGTTGCGGCCGGTCGACCTTGATCGTGAGTTTGTTGAGCTTGGCCGTCAAGGGGAATGGAGGCTTGTAGTCTGCATCGTTCACGCCCGTGAGCGTGTCGGAGCCGATGTCGAAGCTCTCGTCCCATTGCAGGATCATCGGCAGCGTCTTCTCCATCTTCCGGCTGGCAACCGTCTTGCCATCGACCTTCAGCGTGCCGGTGCCGGGCTGAGCGAGGCCGCTGAAATCGTTGTACGCGAGCGTGCCGGCACCAATGCCGTCGTATTTGAAATCGAACTCAACCGTGTGCCGGCCCGGCGACAGCGCATCAGAGCCCTCCCACCTGATGCGTTCGAGATCGACCATGTTCCAGAGGAAGACCGGCTTGCCCTGCAGCAGGTAGAAGCCATAGCCGGCGAAGCGGCCTCCCGAAGTCAAGATCATGCCTTCGGCGCCGCCCTGCGGCACATCAATGTCCGCGGTGATCGTGTACGAGGTATTGAGCAGCGCCGGCGAATCCCCCTGCGGCAGTCCCGTCATCGGCCGCGTGTACACGAATTCCTTGCGGCCGGCGGTGATGTTCGGGCGCGGTGCCACGATGCGGGCCGCGACTGAAGCATCGAGCGGGAAGACTTGATACTTCCTGGCTTCTGAAACGAACTTCTGTCGCATCGCCTTGACCTTCTGAGGGTTCTGCGCCGCGATGTCCTCGGTCTGGCTGAAGTCGTTGTTCAGGTTGTAGAGCTGGAAGACCTGATTGTTGAGCGGGTCCGGGTTGGCCGGGCCGAACGTCTGCCAGGGCGCGCGGTTGACTTTGGTGGAGAGCATCCAGCCCTCGTCATAGAGAGCCCATTGGCCGAACATCTCGAAGTACTGGGTCTTGTGACGCGACGCGGTCTTCGCGTTCGCCGCGTCGAACGTGTAGGCGAAGCTCGTGCCTTCGATCGGTGCCTGCTTGATGCCGTCGACGACTTCTGGCGCGCGGATGCCCGCGGCCTCGAGGATCGTGGGGACGACGTCGATCACATGCACGAACTGCTCGCGCAAGGCTCCCTTGTCCTTGATGCGTGCCGGCCACGACACCACCATGTTCTGGTTGATGCCGCCGAGCCTGGAAGCGTTCTGCTTGAACCAGTCGAACGGGGTATCAAATGCCCATGACCAGCCGGCCGACATGTGGTTGTAGGTCTGTTCGGTGCCCCAGACGTCGTAGAACTTCATCTGCACGTCTGCCGGCAGCTCGTTCAGGCCGTTGAAGAACGCAACTTCGTTTGGCGTGCCGAGCGGTCCGCCTTCCGCGCTGGTGCCGTTGTCGCCGTTGATGTAGATGACAAGCGTGTTGTCGAGCCTGCCGAGGTCCTGGAATTGCTGGATCACGCGGCCAATCTCGTGGTCGCTATAGGCGGCGTAGGCGGCAAAGACCTCGACCTGACGGATGAAGAGCTTTTTCTCCACGGGGCTCAACTGGTCCCACGGCTTCAGCATCTCCTTGGGCCATGGTGCGAGCCTGGTGTTGTTGGGAACGACGCCGAGCCGCTTCTGGTTCTCGAGGATGCGCTCGCGCAGCTTCTCGTAGCCATCGTCGAACAGATGCATCGCGCTGATCTTGTCGACCCACTCCTTGGTGGGGTGGTGCGGCGCGTGGGTGGCGCCGGGCGCGTATTTGATGAAGAGCGGTTTCGACGGGTCGGTCTGGTGCATCCGTGTCATCCAATCGATGGCGTCGTCCGCCATCGCGGTGACGAGGTTCCAGGTGCCGGGCGGCTTGCCCTGGAACGGATAAATCTGCGTCGTGTTACGGAAGAGGTTGGGCTCCCACTGGTTGGCGTCGCCGCCGACGAAGCCATAGAAATACTCGAAGCCCATGCCGACCGGCCATTGGTCGAACGGCCCGAGCTGGCTGGCGGTGTAGACCGGGGTGTTGTGCTCTTTGCCGAACCACGAAGTGGCGTAGCCGTTGTCGAGCAGGATTCGACCGATTGTCGCTTTATCCTTGCCGATAATGCTGTTGTAGCCCGGGAAGCCGGTCGACTGCTCGGAGACCACGCCGAAGCCCGCCGAATGGTGATTGCGTCCGGTGATCAGCGCCGCGCGGGTCGGCGAGCAAAGGGCGGTGGAGAAGACGCGGTTGTAGCGCAGGCCGTCATTCGCGATGCGGTCCATCGTCGGCGTCGGGATGACGCCGCCAAAGGTGCTCGGCACGCCGAAACCGGCGTCGTCGGTGATGATCAGGAGCACGTTCGGTGCGTCCCTGGGCGGGACGACACGCGACGGCCACCACGGCTTCGACTGCAGGGCGCCGTCCTTGATAATGCCGCCGAACTTGGGATCGGGTGGCGGAAGCTGCCTTCCGTCGATCGCTGCCGTGGCGCCGGGCGAGCCCGGCGCAGCGGTGTTTTGCTGGGCTAGCGCCGAAGTGGAGATGAGCAATCCAAGAGTAAGAGCCGACACAGCTTTCGAGCAATACATGGTGACGCTCCCAATTCAAAAAATATCGGCAACGTCATCTGTCGCGGCGGTCGTAACATTGATGTATATCAAGCCGGAAAGCGCGCGCGAAGATTGGAGCAGTCCCGACTAGGTCAGCGGCATTGACCAATGCCGCTGAAATGCCTCGCTGAAATCAATCAGCCACTTGTTTGCCCGGGTTATGCACCGCGCGCGTCGCGGACGGCCTGAGCCACCTTTGTCGCCTGCGACACGCGTCCGATCTTCGCGCCTGCTATGACCTTTCGCCGGCGTTCGCTTGGCTTCGGCGCCATGCCTTCGTCCGCGGTGGCTCCAGCCGAGGGACGAGTTGTGAAGTTCGCGGCCCGGTGCAGTGCGAGGGCCTTTCGAGCCGCTTCGACATGTGCCGTCCGGGCTGCCAAATTGTGCTGACGCCGGAGCTCCGTGTTCACCCGTTTCAGCGCCGCTGCGAAGACCTGCTTACGCTCTGAAGCATGCTTGGCGGTTCCCGGAAAGCTCGTCCCGCGAGCCTCAGCCTTTCCGCGGCTCTCTCGTTGCTTTTGGCGGCCGACCGTTCGCTCCTTGTCGCGCATCTTGCGCAAGCGGGGTCGCATGGCCTCGAGCTCAGCCACCTCGACGCCGTAGATGGCGGGATGATGCGTCAGACGGATCGCCTCATATTCTTCATGGCTGAGGATGCTACGTTCGAACTTGCCGGCGACCGACATTCCTATTCCTCCTTTTGATCTTCTTGAGTTGCCTTGCTCCAGCGTCAAGGCACAGTGGCCCCTACTTTTCTGCTTCGTCATCCTTGAGACGAATCCCCTCAGCCCGCAGAGCCGCAAAGAGGGCCGCGATATCTTCAGGCTCCATATTGTTGGGGCACATCCCGTTCAGTTGCTCGGTTGTGATCGTGCCGCTGCTCCTGGCGATGTCCCTTGCCTTCGCCATGATCTTCTGAAGGTCCATCTGCGATCCTCCGCGAGGGACACACTCTACGCCCGCCACCGATGCATGTCGCCTTCCAAGAAACGCGAGCCTGCGGCTGCACTGACGCGGTCGGTCCGCTTCGCTTCGAGTTGAGACAATTTCGTTCGAAGTGTGCCATCGGAACTGGGCAGCGACCGCAACTTTGTCTCGCATGTTCGGTTAAACTGCGACATAATCAGGGCCTCGCGTGCTGGTGAGCATGGACTCATGAACCGCAGCCCCGTGCTCGTAGACCTGGCGCTTCAAGGTGGGGGATCGCACGGTGCGTTCACGTGGGGTGTCCTGGATCGGCTTCTCGAAGAGTCATGGTTTCAGATTGCGGGCATATCGGGGACATCGGCCGGAGCGATGAACGCAGCCGTGCTGGCGGATGGCTGGACCGCGGGCGGCGCTGCCGGCGCACGCGAAGCGCTTGAAAAATATTGGCGAAGCGTCTCGCGCGCCGCCGCATTCAGCCCGTTGCAACGGTCGCCGCTCGACCGCCTGATGGGACGCTGGTCGCTTGACAGCTCCCCGGCCTATCTCTTCACCGATTTGATGTCGCGGATGCTTTCACCCTACGACCTCAATCCTCTTGGCTTCAATCCGCTCCGCGACATATTGAACGACAGCATCGATTTCGAGCGTCTTGCACGCGCGCCGATCAAGCTCTTCATCACCGCCACGCGCGTGCGTACCGGCCGCGGACGGATTTTTCGCAACGCCGAGATTACCGCGGATGTCCTGCTTGCGTCGGCTTGCCTGCCAACGATGTTTCGCGCGATCGAGATCGATGGCGAGCCCTATTGGGACGGCGGCTATGCGGGTAATCCCACGATTACGCCGCTCGTTCGCGAGACCGACGCGCGCGACACCGTCGTCGTCCAGATCAACCCGACCGAGCGTCCGGAGCAGCCGCGTACGGCCGCCGACATTCTCAACCGGCTTAACGAGATCTCATTCAACTCACCGCTGGCAAAGGAGCTGCGGATGATCGCGTTGCTTCGCCAGGTCGCCGACCCCGGTACCGGGGAGGGCGCCCGCTGGGCGCAGATGAAGACGCACCGGATCAAGAGCGACATGCTTGCGACGTTCGGTTCGTCATCCAAGCTTAATGCCGAATGGGCGTTCGTGGCCAAGCTGCACGAGGAAGGGCGGCGAGCCGCCGGCGAATTCCTCGACGCGCATGGCGCCGATCTCGGTGAGCGTTCGACGGCAGATCTCGATATTCTGCTGACGGAGTGCTGAGACGATGGGTCTTCTCGGCATTCTCGTCGGGCTTGGGCTGCTGGTCTGTCTTGCTTTCCGCGGCTGGAGCGTGCTGCTGCTTGCGCCGCTCTGTGCGCTGGTGGCCGCAGCCTTCGGTGGCGAGCCGCTGCTTGCCAACTGGACGCAGACCTTCATGGGTAGTGCGTCGGAGTTTCTCGCGCAGTTCTTTCCTATTTTTCTGCTTGGCGCCGTGTTCGGAAAGCTCATGGATGACAGCGGCGCGGTCGCTGCGGTCGCGGGCTTCATCTCCCGGTGCCTGGGCGAACGCCGGGTCATCCTCGCGGTCGTGCTCGCAGGCGCACTGGTCACCTACGGCGGCGTCAGCCTGTTCGTCGCCTTCTTTGTCATCGTTCCGATGGCGCAGTCGCTGTTTCGCACGGCGGGGATTCCACGTCGTCTGGTACCGGCGGCGGTCATTCTCGGGACTTCGACCTTCACCATGTCGGCGCTGCCGGGCACGCCGTCGATACAGAATGCGATACCGATGCCTTTCTTCGGCACGACCCCCTTTGCCGCACCGGGCCTCGGCGTTGTCGCATCGATCATCATGCTGGGCGTCGGGCTGTGGTGGCTTCTTCGCGCGGAGAAAGCAGCGCGTCGTGCAAAGGAGGGTTATGGCGACGAGCCGCCGGTTCCGGCGGATGCAGCCGACGACGAGCTGTTGCGCGAGCGGGCTACGACGGCGCGAGAATTCGACCCGGCGGAGCTCCGCCGCGGACATCACAGCAGCGCCGCCGTCCCGATTTTCAACGCCATCCTTCCCCTGATCGTCGTCGTCGCCGTCAATCTGGTGATGTCGCTTGTTGTGCTGCCTCGGCTTGATTTCTCGTTCCTGGCCGAACAGCGGTGGGGAAATACATCGCTGGCTGCCGTGGCCGGTGTATGGTCGGTTGTCGTGGCGTTGGCCGGAGCGATCGTGACGGTCATCCTCTGCAACTGGACGCGGTTGCCCGCACTACGACGAACCATGGATGCGGGTGCCAACGCGTCGGTCCTGCCGGCCCTGAGCGTCGCAAGCCTTGTCGGATTCGGCGCCGTTATCGCCTCGCTTCCCGCTTTCGGCGTGGTGCGGGACTGGGTATTACAAATTGAGGGCGGCCCATTGGTGTCGCTCGCGGTCGCGACGAACATCCTCGCCGCGCTGACGGGATCGGCTTCCGGCGGCTTGACGATCGCGCTCGATGCGTTGGGCCAGACTTATATGCACCTTGCCGCGGAGGCGGGTATTGACCCCGGCCTGTTGCATCGCGTCGCGGTGATCGGCTCGGGAACACTGGACATTTTGCCTCACAACGGCGCGGTCGTCAGCCTGCTTGCGATCTGTGGGCTCAAGCATCGCGACAGCTATCTCGACATTGTCATGGTCGGCATTGCGAGTTCCGTTATCGCGCTCGTAGCGGTGATTGCGATCGGCACCGCTTTCGGGTCGTTCTGACGCAAGGATGATGGGTCGGCTCTGCCGGCCGCAAGGCGAGCCCGGCTGGAATGACGGTCACCTGAAAATGGCGAGGGGCCCGGCGTGTTGCGCCGAGCCCCTCATGGTCCATCTAAGCAAGACGCGTTTTCTTGATGCGAACCGGAACTCCACTTCGCTCGAAAACGATTTAGAATATCAGCCGGCCTGTAAGCCGGGTTCTGTAGGGCACCATTCTTGCGAATGATGCGCGACGGCCATTCCTCTGGGACAAGGTTTGCACCTTGCCTCCGGCAACCTACCCGGACAGCGGGCCTGACATCGCCCTGCGGTGTTATCGCGCATGCGCGAACTAACCGCGTTGCCGTCCCTATTCGGTTTTGCTCCCGGTGTGGTTTGCCATGCCGTCTCCGTTGCCGGAAACGCGGTGCGCTCTTACCGCACCTTTTCACCCTTACTTCCTCCGAGGAGGGAGCGGTTCGTTCTCTGTGGCACTTTCCCTGGGGTCGCCCCCGCCGGATGTTATCCGGCACCGCATGTCGATGGAGCCCGGACTTTCCTCCCCCGCGGCCTTTCGGCGCTTGCGGGAGCGGCCGTCCGGCCGACTGACGGCGTACGCATGCGGGCTTTGGCCGCCCGCGTCAAGCGATTGCGATGGTTAACCCTTGGCGTGGCGCCTAGCCGGTCTTCGATTTTGACATTCGCAGAGCAGGGGCCTTTGATATCGATTTGATCGATTCAAAGGTCGAGGCGCCATGGATACCGAACTGGCCCGGACGTTCCTGACGGTGGTCAGCGCCGGCAACTTCATCACCGCGGCGGAGCGGCTGCATGTCAGCCAGTCGACCGTCAGCACCCGCATCCACACGCTCGAGCAGCAGCTCGGCTGCGTGCTGTTCGTGCGTAACAAGGCTGGCACCACGCTGACGCCGGCAGGCCGGCGGTTTCAGCGCCACGCCTCGGTGCTGGTCCGCACCGTCGAGCAGGCGCGCCATGACGTCGGCATCCCCAAGGGATTTTCCGCGACGCTGGTCGTGGGCGGCCGCATCGGCCTTTGGGAAGAATATCTGCTGCGCTGGCTGCCGCTGATGACGCGGGCGCATCCCGACATCTCGATCCGCGCCGAGAGCGCGCTCGAGCCCGAGCTGATGCAGGGGCTGGTCGAGGGACGCATCGATATCGGCGTGATGTACACGCCGCAGAGCCGCCCCGGCCTCAAGGTCGAGCAGCTGTTCGAGGAGCAGCTCATCCTGGTGTCGACCGATCCGAAGAGCGTACCGGAGCCGGGGCCGGGCTATGTCTATGTCGATTGGGGACCCGAATTCTACGCGCGTCATTCTACGCTGTTTCCGAATTTCGCCGGGCCCGCGCTGACGGTGAACATCGGCTGGCTCGGCTTGCAGCATCTCTTGGAGAATGGCGGCTCCGGATTCTTTGCGCGCCGTATCGTGGAGCCGCTCCTGAAGGCGCGGCGGCTGCACGCCGTCGCCGGCGCACCTGGCTTTGCGATGCCGGCCTATGTCGCCTATCCGGCTGACAGCCAGGACGATCATCTGGCGCGCGCGGTCGAGACCATGCATCGGCTTGCCGCATCCCAGGTCAATACGAGCGCGGACCTCCCGCGGGCGAGGCCTGCCACGCGGCGGCGGCGCTGACCGCGATTGCTATCGGCATCACCGATCAGTCCCATCGGTTTTCTTCGCTTGTCAGCGCAGACATCCGCGTTCACAGCAGGATGGCGTCAGCAGGAGGTCAACGATGGATATTGCGGCAGAAGTGGGAGAGGCGTTGCTCAAGGGCGCCTCCGACGCGATCGTTGCGACCGATGCCGAAGGCCGCATCACCTTGTGGAATCCCGGCGCGGTCAGGCTGTTCGGCTTCAGCGCCGAGGAGGCGATCGGACAATCGCTCGATTTGATCATTCCGGAGAATCTGCGCGCGCGTCACTGGGCCGGCTTCCGCCACACGATGGCGACCGGGACGAGCCGCTACGGTCAGGGCGATCTGCTGTCGGTGCCGGCGCTGACCAGGCACGGCACGCGCATCTCCGTCGAATTCACCATCGCGATGCTGCACGATGCGGCGCACAAGGTCGCCGGCACCGTCGCGGTGATGCGTGACGTGACCAAGCGTTTCGAGGAACTCAAGGAGTTGCGGCGCCGCGCCGCGCAGCAGGCCGGGACATCGTGATGACGCCGGCCATGAGGTGACCGCTATTTCCCCGATCGCAGGCGGGTCTCCGCTAGCGCGGTCACGAGGCCGATGACCAGCATCGTGGCGACGATGTCGGCTTCCGCGCCGAAACCAAATGCGATCACCGTCGCTGCGGCAACCGCCGCAAGGATCGCGATGGTCAGCCCTTCGTCGGCGATAAGCTGACGCAGCGCCTTCAGGCGCGTGGTGCCCCGTTGCATTGCACGCTCACACGCCGAGCGGATTGCCGCCCGCGGCGATGGTCGAGGCGACCTGACTGGCGTGGTGGCGCGGTTTCGCCACGATCCGGCTGCGCAGGATCCGGTACAGCATCGACAGCAAGAGCCGGGAAAGGCGCGTTGCTGTTTGCGGCAATGGTGTCATGGCGAGTCCTCCGGGCATCCCTACCCAAGGCTACGCGCTGCCATGAATTTAACAAACGAATAATACTGGCGGTTACTATCGGATTATCCGATATAACCCGGCGCCGCGGCCCGCCGGGGCATTCACGCCGGGCGGCCAAAATAATTTATCCTGACGATGTCGTTCTGCGTGTCGCCCGTTCGACTGGGTGTCGGCAATCCAGCCGATCAAGAGGAGTTCTCAAGATGCAATATCTGTTGCTGATCTACCGGAGCGACGCGGAGTATGGCCGTATGAATCCCGACGACCGCAAGGCCCTGTCGGCGGAGTATGCGGTCTACACCCAGTCCATCATCCAGAGCGGACACTTCAAGGCGGGAGACGGGCTGCAGCCGGTGTCGACCGCGACCACCGTGCGGGTGCGCGACGGCAAGACGCTGACGACCGACGGGCCGTTTGCGGAAACCCGCGAACAACTCGGCGGCTACTATCTCGTCGATGCCAAGGATCTCGACACCGCGCTCGGCCTTGCGGCGCGGATTCCCGGCGCCAAGACCGGCTCGATCGAAGTCAGGCCGGTGATGATCTACGACAACTGATGCTTCGTCGTTCCGGGGCGCGCGAAGCGCGAACCCGGAACCTCGAGATTCCGGGTTCGATGCTTCGCATCGCCCCGGAATGACGGTTCCTCATCAGGCGCGAGCATGACCCCCAGCCAGATCGAAAAAGTGTTTCGCGACGAGGCGGGCCGGGCGCTCGCAACGCTGATCCGGCTCGTCGGCGATTTCGATCTGGCCGAGGATTCACTTCAGGATGCCTTCGCGGTGGCGCTGCAGCGCTGGCCGATCGGCGAGTTCCCCTCCAATCCGCGCGCCTGGCTGGTCAATGTCGGCCGCAACAAGGCGATCGACCGCGTCCGCCGCGCGGCGACGTTTCGCGGCAAGCAGCAGGAGCTGACGCATCAAATCCTGCTCGATGCGGAGTCCTCGCCCGAGCCGGCCGATGCAACGCTCGACGACGACATGCTGCGGCTGATCTTCACCTGCTGCCATCCGTCCTTTGCCGCCGAGGTCCAGGTCGTGCTGACCTTGCGCACGGTGTGCGGGCTGACGACGGTCGAGGTCGCGCGCGCCTTCCTGGTGAGCGAGGACGCCATGGCGCAGCGCCTCTTGCGCGCCAAGCAAAAGATAAAACTCGCCGGCATTCCCTATGAGGTGCCCGAGCGCGAGGCGCTGGAGCCGCGCCTCACCGGCGTGCTCGCCGTGATCTACCTCGTCTTCACCGAAGGTTATGCGGCGACCGCCGGCGAGGATCTGATGCGGCCCGATCTCGCGCGCGAGGCGATCCGGCTGGCGCGGCTGATCGATGCGCTGATACCGGCGCGTGGCGAGATCAAGGGACTCTTGGCGCTGATGCTGCTGCATGATGCGCGGCGCGCCGGCCGCCAGACCGCCGGCGGCGATATCGTGCTGCTCGAGGAGCAGGACCGTTCGCTGTGGGATTTCCAGCAGATCGCCGAAGGCCTCGAACTGGTCGAGGAGGCGCTGCGCATGCCGGGCCGGCCGCAGTCCTATGCCGTGCAGGCCGCGATCGCCGCGCTGCACGCGCGGGCGCCGAGTTACAAGGACACCGACTGGCCGCAGATCGCCGGTCTCTATGAGGTCCTGCTGCGCATCAGCCCGTCGCCGGTGATCGAGCTCAATCACGCTGCCGCGGTGTCGATGGTCGACGGCCCGGCGCGCGCGCTCGACCTGATCGACGCGCTGGACGCGCGCGGCACTTTGAAGGGATATGACCAGCTGCCCGCGGTGCGCGCCGATCTCCTGCGCCGCCTCGGCCGCAAGGACGAAGCGCGGCAGGCCTATCTCGCTGCAACAGCAGCCACGCAACTCGAACCGCTGCGGCGGCTTTATGCGCGGCGGATTGCCGAGATGGGGTGACGCACCCCGTCTCGTGCGTGGCCAGTGGCGGCGCGCAATTCATCCACGATGATCAGCGCGCCGTGCGGCGTTGAGCGTGCTTAGTACCCTGTCTTTGCCTTGGCGCCGGTGCTCGATTGCCCGGTCGTCGTCCCCTTCGACATGCCGGTCGTGGTGCCGGGTGCCATCTTCTTTTGCGCGTGATGGACCTTCTGGGTCTTGTGATGGGTCGACGACATCGTCTTGCTTTGGGTCGACATAGCGCCAGCGGCTGCCGGAGCGACAATGAGGCCGACGGCGGCAGCTCCTGCGATCAGTGCTTTGAACATGGACGAATCTCCACTCGGACCGCCCCAGCTACAAAGACCGCATATGCCGAAAAGTTCCAACGTGCATGCACACTTGGCCGGAAAAAGCACGGCTCGTCGCAGTGACGGACGGAGGCGAGCCTAGCGCGACGCGACCACTGCCGCCGCATCCGGCGGCAGGCTCTCGAGCAGCGCGTGCAGTGTCGCCATGGTGGAGTGGTCGGCGATCCCGTCGATACGCTCCGGGCGGAAGTGGCGCTGGAAGGCGGTGACGACCTCCATGGTCGGGCCGTCGAACTTGCCGTTGGTCGGGATGTTGTAGCCGTAGCGCCGGAACGCGGCCTGCATGTTGGAGACGTTGTCGCTGATCGCACCGAGCTGCAGCGCGTCGCCGCGCACGATCGGCGCCGGCTGCACCCAGTGCCCAACGCCGGAATTGGCCAGCGAGTGCCACGGGAATTTCTCGCCGGGATCCTTCTTGCGCGCCGGCGCCACGTCGGAATGGCCGAGCACGCGATGCGGGACGATCTTGCGGCGAAGCATGATGCCGCGGCACAGCGCGATCACCGCCGCGATCTGGCGCAGTGGAAAGTCCGGATAGCCCCAATCGTGACCGCGATTGACGATCTCGACGCCGATCGAGCAGGAGTTGATGTCGTCCTCGCCGGCCCACGCCGACACGCCGGCGTGCCAGGCGCGCTTGCTCTCCGGCACGCACTGCACGATGCGGCCGTCCTCGAGCACGATGTAGTGCGCCGAGACCTCGGTGCCGGCCGTGCAGAGCTGGGTGATCGCGCCCTCGACATCGGGCATGCCGGTGTAGTGCAGCACGATCATGTCGGGTTGCCGGCCATTGGCGCGATCGCCGAAGTTCGCCGACGGGATCACGTCGGAGGCGATCGAGGAATCCGGCGTGAACGTCTTCGCGTCCGCCACCCCCTTTGGAACAGGGAGGGCGCGCTGACGCTTCGGATCAGCGTTGCCGGACGAAGACGAACTTGAAGCCATACGAATCACTCAAACCCGAACCAGGAGAAAGCATTTTGACATATGGATAAACAAATAGGCGTTTACTATTCCTTTACCGTGCGGGCTGCGCAATCGACCCTGCCGGTTCCACGATGCGCCGCGCAATTGAGCCCGGAGTGAGTCTCGAGGGTATCACTCGAATGCGGATCAAAGGCGCGCGGTTCCGCTAACCGATCATCAACGTTTTCTTAACGTTAAGTGCCGTTACTGAGAGGTGAAGTGCCGAACCGGTTTCGGGGGGACGGCCAAATGACGCTGAGCCCCGCTGTTTGCGCGAAATCCCATGGAAACCCTCCCAATTCCGGTCGGATATCAGGATTTGCGGCCGAGGACGGGAGTTGGCGCTGGCGTCACGCAGCGGCTTTTTCACGCGTTTTCAAGCGAAGTGGATACCGGTTCGCGTGAAGAAGACGCGTCAAGACAGGAATCCGGAGCTCCCTTCCGATCGAATCGGAACGGAGAAGGCTCCGGGCGCGAGGATTCGAGGCGCAATGAGTCGGCGCGCACCCAGCTTGTATGCCAGTTACGCGGCCCCGCCCGGGAGCGGCGCATGAGCGAGCGTGCGCCGCGTCACATTTCGGTGCTGGGCCGTGAGGCGGTCGCGTATCTCGATCCGCGCGCCGGCGGCATCTATGTCGACGCGACCTTCGGTGCCGGCGGCTACAGCCGGGCGATCCTCGATGTCGCCGAGACCCGCGTGATCGGCATCGACCGCGACCGCACCGCGATCACCGGCGGCTTCGATCTGGTCGACGGCGCGGGCGGTCGGCTGACGCTGGTCGAGGATCGCTTCTCCAACCTCGCCGAGGTCTGCGCGTCGCAGGGGGTGGCTGCGGTCGACGGCGTCGTGATGGATGTCGGCGTCTCCTCGATGCAACTCGACCAGGCTGAACGCGGCTTCTCGTTCCGCCTCGGCGGTCCGCTCGACATGCGGATGGGCCAGAGCGGCCCGACCGCGGCCGACGTGGTCGCGTCGGCTTCCGAGAAACAGCTCGCCGACATCATCTATGTCTTCGGCGAGGAGCGCCATTCGCGCGGCGTTGCCCGCGCCATCGTCGCCGCGCGCAAGGACGCGCCGATCACGACGACCGATGCGCTTGCCGATATCGTCGCGAAAGTCGTGCGCGCCAAGCCGAACGAGGTTCATCCGGCGACGCGGACCTTTCAGGCGCTGCGCATCTTCGTCAATGAAGAGCTCGATGAGCTCTATCTGGCGCTCGCAGCCGCCGAGCGCGTGCTGAAGCCGGGCGGCCGGCTCGTCGTGGTTTCCTTCCATTCGCTGGAAGACCGCATCGTCAAGAATTTCCTCACGGAACGCGGCAAGGTCTCTGCCGGCTCGCGGCATTTGCCCGAGGTGGCGCAAGCGGCGCCGAGCTTTCAGATCCTGACCAAGCGTCCGGTGACGCCTGATGAGGCCGAGCTTACCGCCAATCCGCGCGCGCGATCGGCCAAGCTGCGTGCCGCCGAACGCACCGCCGCGCCGGTGCACGCCGACGACGACCTGCCGTCATGGCCGCGCCTGTCCGACCTGAAGCGGGGAGGGTGACGATGCGCCTTCTCCATCTCCTCGTCATCGGCATGCTGATCTTCGCGGCGTCCTATGTCTACCGCATCAAGATGGAATCGACCGCGCGCGTCGAACGCGTGCTGCAGCTCAATGCCGAGATCCGCGAGCAGCGCAACGCGATCGCCGGGCTGCGCGCCGAATGGGCCAAGCTCGACGCGCCGCTCCGGTTGCAGGGGCTCGCCGAGCGCCATCTGCCGCTGAAGCCGATCAACGCCAACCAGTACGATTCCCTGAAGAACCTGCCGGAGCGGCCGCCGAGCTTCACGCGGCCCGGTTCGCGCGATCCGATCGGCGCGATGATCGACACCATCGAGGCCGCCGCGGCGCCCGACAGCACGACCGGATCGATCGACAAGGCGGCGACCGACCAGCCTGCGCTCGAAGACCTCGGGCAGGGCGGGGGAGACCAGCCATGACGGGACCAGCCATGACCGATCCGGCACCCGCCAACACGCCGGCCGTGAAGCCCGCCGAGCCCTGGAACCAGCGGCTGATCCGCACGCTGCTGTATGGCAGCAATGTCGACCGCGCCGCCAAGGCGCGCGCGCGCGTTGGCCTCGCCATCCTCGCCTTCGCCGCGGTCTATTGTGTGCTCGCGGGGAGGCTGGTGCTGTTCGCCGTCGGCGCCGACAGCCATGGCGCGCGCCGCACCGCCTCGCAGGACGCCATCGCGACCGCGAGGCCCGACATCACCGACCGCAACGGCGAAATCCTCGCCACCGACGTCAAGGCGCCGAGCCTGTTCGCCGAGCCGCGCCGCCTCATCGACAAGGACGAGGCGATCGAGCTCTTGACCGGCGCCTTGCCCGATCTCGACACCAGCGAGGTGCGCGACCGCCTGTCGTCGCGCAAGGGCTTCGTCTGGCTGAAGCGCGAGATCACGCCGAAGCAGCAGAGCGACATCCATCGCCTCGGCCTTCCCGGCGTCGGCTTCCTGCGCGAGAACAAGCGCGTCTATCCGACCGGCAACGAGGTCGCCCACCTGATCGGCCTGGTCAACATCGACAACCAGGGCATCGCCGGCATGGAGAAGTGGCTCGACAGCAACGGTCTGGCCGATCTGCATCGCGCGGGCTTCGCCACCGACCGGCTGCAGAAACCGGTGGAGCTGTCGGTCGACCTGCGCGTCGAGCACGCGCTGCGCGACGAATTGCTCAAGGCGAAAGAGAAGTTCAAGGCCAAGGCCGCCTCCGGGCTCGTCTCCAACGTGCGCACCGGCGAGATCGTGGCGATGGTGTCGCTGCCGGATTTCGATCCGAACAATCCGAAGGAGGCGCACGATCCCGATCGCATCAACCGCCTGACCACCGGCGTCTACGAGATGGGCTCGACCTTCAAGGCGTTCACGCTGGCGATGGCGCTGGATAGCGGCCGGTTCGACCTCAATTCGATGTGGGATGCGCGCGGCCCGCTGCACTACGGCAAGTTCGCGATCCATGACGATCACAACATGGGCCGCATGATCAACATGAAGGAGGTGTTCTACTATTCCTCCAACATCGGCGCCGGGCGCATCGCGCTGGCGATGGGTGTCGACGCGCACAAGGCATTCCTGCGCAAGATGGGGCAGCTCGAGCGGCTGCGCACCGAACTGCCGGAGAGCGCCTCGCCGATCGTGCCGAAGAAGTGGGGCGAACTGAACACCGTCACCATCTCGTTCGGTCACGGCATCGCGGTGGCGCCGCTGCAGGCTGTGATGGGCATCGACGCACTGGTCAATGGCGGCTACCTGATTCCGCCGACCTTCCTGAAGCGCACCGAGCAGGAGGCGATGGCGCTCGCCAAGCGCGTCATCAAGCCGGAGACCTCGGACAAGATGCGCTATCTGATGCGGCTCAATGCCGAGATCGGCACCGCGAAGAAGGCCGACGTCAAGGGCTACTATATCGGCGGCAAGACCGGCACCGCGGAGAAGGTGATCAACGGCCGCTACGCCAAGAAGCGCGTGCTCAACGCCTTCACCGCGATCCTGCCCGCCGACAATCCGAAATACCAGCTTCTGATCATGCTCGACGAGCCGCAGCCCCTGAAGGAGACCTACGGGTTCATCACCTCGGGTTGGAATGCGGTGCCGACCGGCGGCAATGTGATCGCCCGAATTGCGCCGCTTTTGGGCGTTGAACCGCGATTCGACCTGCCGCCGTCCGACCGCCTTATTCTTGCGGCATCCAGAACAACCCAGTAAGGCGTATACTCACGCGGTGCCAGAACAGCGCCGGCCAGACTGGAAGATCATGAGACTTCGCGACCTCTTCGACGCCGATGCCACGATCGATCCAAGTGCCGACACCGTCGTCGTCGGAGGGCTTGCGGTCGACAGCCGGGCGGTGAAGCCGGGCGACCTGTTCTTCGCGCTGGCCGGCAGCAGGACCGACGGCGCGCGCTTCGTCGATGCGGCGATCGCCGCCGGCGCGGTCGCGATCGCCAGCGACCATCTGCCGCAAGGTCACGCTCGCGCCCCCTTCGTCATCACGCCGAATCCGCGCCGCGCGCTGGCGCTCGCCGCGGCCAAATTCTTTTCCCGCCAGCCGGCGACGATCGCGGCGGTGACCGGCACCAGCGGCAAAACCTCGGTCGCAGCGTTCACGCGCCAGATCTGGCAGCGGCTCGGTCATTCCTCCGCCAGCATCGGCACCATCGGCCTCGTCTCGGACAAGCGCACGGTCTACGGCTCGCTGACCACGCCGGATCCGATCGCGCTGCATCGCCAGCTCGACGAGATCGCGAGCGACGGCGTCACGCATCTGGCGTTCGAGGCGTCCTCGCACGGCCTCGACCAGTATCGTCTCGACGGCGTGCGCATCGCCGCCGGCGGCTTCACCAATCTGTCGCGCGACCATATGGATTATCATCCCGATGTCGCGCATTACCTCAACGCAAAACTCCGGCTGTTCCGCGATCTGGTCGCGCCGGGCGGCGCCGCGGTGATCTCGGCCGACCATGACTGTTCGGCCGAGGTGATCGATACGGCGCGCACGCGCGGCCTGCGCATCATCGCGGTCGGGCGCAACGCCGATGCAGGCGATGGCATCAAGCTCCTCGATGCCGCCATCGAAGGCTTTGCCCAAAGGCTCCTGATCGAGCACCGCGGGCGCAAGCACGCGATCCGGCTGCCGCTGGTCGGCGAATTCCAGATCGAGAATGCGCTGGTCGCGGCCGGGCTTGCGATCGGCACCGGCAGCGCCGCCGCCGACGTGTTCGGCTGCCTCGAACATCTCGAAGGCGCCAAGGGCCGGCTGGAATTCGTCGGCGAGCACAATGGCGCGCCGATCTTCGTCGACTACGCCCACAAGCCCGACGCGCTCGCCAAGGCGCTGCAGGCGCTGCGGCCCTATGCCAAGCGCAAGCTCGTAGTGATCTTCGGCGCCGGCGGCGACCGCGACGCCGGCAAGCGTCCGATCATGGGCGCGATCGCGGCCGAGAATGCCGATCAGGTCATCGTCACCGACGACAATCCGCGCAGCGAGAAGCCGGAGGCGATCCGCGCCGCGATCATGGCGACGGCGAAGGGCGCGCGCGAGATCGGCGACCGTGCCGCGGCGATCCGCGCCGGCATTGCCGGCCTCGCGCCGGGCGATGCGCTGGTCGTCGCCGGCAAGGGCCACGAGGTCGGGCAGATCGTCGGCAACACGACGCTGCCGTTCAGCGACCATGAAGCGGTCGCCAGTGCACTGGCTGCGGAGGGCGCATGAGCACGATGTTGTGGACCTCGGATGCGATGGCGACGGCGATGCGCGCCGCCACGCAAGGCACGCTGCCGGACGGTATCACCGGTCTCTCGATCGACAGCCGCACCATCGCGCCGGGCGAGGCGTATTTCGCGATCAAGGGCGACGTCCATGACGGCCATGCCTTTGTCGAGGCGGCGCTGAAGGCCGGCGCCGGGCTCGCGGTGGTCGAGACCGCGCAGCGCGCAAAGTTTCCCACTGATGCGCCGCTGCTGGTGGTCGACGACGTGCTCGCCGGCCTCGTCGAGCTCGCCCATGCCTCGCGCGCGCGGCTCAACGCGCAGATCATCGCGGTGACCGGCTCGGTCGGCAAGACTTCGACGAAAGAGGCGCTGCGCCGCGTGCTGTCGGCGCAGGGCGAGACCCATGCGTCGGTGGCGTCGTTTAACAATCATTGGGGCGTGCCGCTGTCGCTGGCGCGCTGCCCGGCCAGCACCCGCTTTGCGGTGTTCGAGATCGGCATGAACCATGCCGGCGAGATCACGCCGCTGGTGAAGATGGTGCGCCCGCACGTCGCAATCATCACCACGATCGAGCCGGTGCATCTGGAATTCTTCGCCGGCATCGAGGCGATCGCCGACGCCAAGGCGGAGATCTTCGCAGGGCTCGAGCCCAATGGCGCGGTCGTGCTCAACCGCGACAACGGACAATTCGCACGGCTGCAAAAGCAGGCCAAGCAGGCCGGCATCTCGCGCATCGTCTCGTTCGGCACCCACAAGCGCGCCGAGGCGCGGCTGCTCGACCTGTCGCTGCACGCGACCTGCTCGGCGGTGCATGCCGATATTCTGGATCATGACATCACCTACAAGATCGGCATGCCCGGCCGGCACATGGCGATGAACTCGCTCGCGGTGCTCGCCGGTGCTTCGCTGCTCGGCGCCGATATCGCGCGCGCGGCGCTGTCGCTGTCGCAGCTCGAGGCGCCGACCGGCCGCGGCTTCCGCCGCACCCTCGAGGTCGGCCATGGCGAGGCGATGCTGATCGACGAGAGCTACAACGCCAACCCGGCCTCGATGGGCGCCGCGCTCAACGTGCTCGGCCAGGCCCAGACCGGGCCGCAAGGCCGGCGCATCGCCGTGCTCGGCGACATGCTCGAACTCGGGCCGACCGGGCCCGAACTGCACCGCGGCCTCAACGAGGCCGTGACCGCCAACCGCATCGACCTCGTATATTGTTGTGGTCCGCTGATGCGGAATCTGTGGGATGCCCTTTCCACCGGCAAGCGGGGAGGCTATGCCGAGAGCTCGGCGGCGCTCGAAGCGCAGGCGGTCGCCGCGGTCCGTGCCGGTGACGTGATCATGGTGAAGGGCTCGCTGGGATCGAAGATGAAGCTCATTGTCAGCGCGCTGGAAAAACGCTTCCCCGACAAGGCCGCGCACGAAGAAGCGGTATAGGACTCCTTGAATGTTCTACTGGTTGATCGAATTGTCCAACACCGTTCCGGGGTTTGGGGCATTCCGCAGCGCCCTGAACGTGTTCCGCTACATCACCTTCCGCACCGGCGGCGCGATGGTGACCGGTGCGCTGTTCGTGTTTCTGTTCGGGCCTTGGATCATCGATCATCTGCGGCTGCGGCAGGGCAAGGGCCAGCCGATCCGCACCGATGGTCCGCAGTCGCATCTGATCTCCAAGAAAGGCACGCCCACCATGGGCGGGCTCATGATCCTGTCCGGGCTCGTGGTGTCGACGCTGCTCTGGGCCAATCCGCTCAATCCCTATGTCTGGATCGTGCTGGCGGTGACGCTCGGCTTCGGCTTCGTCGGCTTCTATGACGATTATTTGAAGGTCACCAAGCAGTCGCACAGCGGCTTCGCCGGCAAGCTCCGCCTGCTGATCGAGGCGGCGATCGGGCTCGCCGCCACCTACGCGCTGGTCCGGCTCGGGCGCGACGTGTCCTCGACCTCGCTCGTGATTCCCTTCTTCAAGGACCTCGTGATCAATTTCGGCTGGTTCTTCGTGATCTTCGGCGCCTTCGTGATGGTCGGCGCCGGCAATGCGGTCAATCTCACCGACGGTCTCGACGGTCTTGCGATCGTGCCCGTGATGATTGCCGCGGCAAGCTTCGGCATGATCTCGTACCTGACCGGCAACGCGGTGTTCTCGGATTACCTGCAGATCAATTACGTCGCCGGCACCGGCGAACTGGCGGTGCTGTGCGGCGCGGTGCTTGGCGCGGGCCTCGGCTTCCTCTGGTTCAACGCGCCGCCGGCCTCGATCTTCATGGGCGACACCGGCTCGCTGGCGCTCGGCGGCATGCTCGGCGCGACGGCCGTTGCGGTGAAGCACGAGATCGTGCTCGCCGTGATCGGCGGCCTGTTCGTGCTGGAGGCGGTCTCGGTCATCGTCCAGGTCACCTCGTTCAAGCTCACCGGCAAGCGCGTGTTCCGGATGGCGCCGCTGCACCATCATTTCGAGCAGAAGGGCTGGACCGAGCCGCAGATCGTGATCCGGTTCTGGATCATCTCGGTGATGCTGGCGCTCGCCGGCCTGTCGACGCTGAAGTTGCGCTGATGATGAGCAAGCCCTTCAACCCTCATTCCGGCGCGACGCGTCAGCGTCGAACCCGGAATCTCGAGGTTCCGGGTTCTCGCTGCGCGAGCCCCGGAACGACGGAAGTCACATCATGATCCCGGTCACCTCCTTCTCGGGCAAGACGGTCGCGGTGTTCGGGCTCGGCGGCTCCGGGCTCGCGAGCTGCCAGGCGCTGAAGGCCGGCGGCGCGGAGGTGATCGCGGCCGACGACAATGCCGACAACGTCGCCAAGGCGGCACAGGCCGGCTTCACCACCGCTGATCTGCGCACCGTGTCGTGGACGAATTTCGCCGCGCTGATCCTGACCCCCGGCGCGCCGCTGACCCATCCGGCACCGCACTGGAGCGTGCTGAAGGCGCGCGAGGCGGGTGTCGAGGTGATCGGCGACGTCGAATTGTTCTGCCGCGAGCGGCGCCGTCACGCGCCGAACGCACCGTTCGTCGCCATCACCGGCACCAACGGCAAATCGACCACCACCGCGCTGATCGCGCATCTGATGAAGGTCGGCGGCTACGATACCCAGATGGGCGGCAATATCGGCACCGCGATCCTGTCGCTGGAGCCGCCGCGCATGGGGCGTGTCCACGTGATCGAGATGTCGTCCTACCAGATCGACCTCGCCCCGTCGCTCGATCCGTCGGTCGGCATCCTGATCAACATCAGCGAGGATCACATCGATCGCCACGGCACGCTCGAGCATTACGCTGCGGTCAAGGAGCGGCTGGTCGCCGGCGTGCAGCAGGGCGGCACGTCGATCGTCGGCGTTGACGATGGCTGGTGCCGCAACATCGCCGATCGGCTCGATCGCGCCGGCAAGCGCGTAGTCCGCATCTCGGTGAGGAACCCGCTGCCCGACGGTCTCTATGTCGAGCACGAGACCATCCTGCGCGCATCTGGCGCGGCGCGCAGCGAGATCGCGCGGTTGGGGGGCATCGGCTCGCTGCGCGGCCTGCACAATGCGCAGAACGCCGCCTGCGCCTCGGCCTGCGCGCTCGCGATGGGAATCGCGACCGACGTGCTGCAGAACGGCCTGCGCAGCTTCCCGGGTCTCGCCCATCGCATGGAGCAGGTCGGCCGCCGCGGCAACGTGCTGTTCGTCAACGACTCCAAGGGCACCAACGCGGATGCGGCCGCGCATGCGCTGTCGTCGTTCGCCGACATCTACTGGATCGCCGGCGGCAAGCCGAAGGCCGGCGGCATCACCAGTCTGTCCGAATATTTCCCGCGCATCCGCAAGGCCTATCTGATCGGCGAGGCGGCGGCCGAATTCTCCGGCACGCTCGGCGACCGCGTCCCGCATGAGATGTCGGGCACGCTCGACGTCGCGATCGCCAGCGCCGCGCGCGATGCCGAGGCGTCGGGGCTCGCGGAAGCCGTCGTGCTGCTGTCGCCGGCCTGCGCCTCGTTCGACCAGTACCGCAATTTCGAAATCCGCGGCGCGGCTTTCCGCGACATCGTCCAGGCGCTGCCTGGCGTCAGGCCGGTGGTATGACGAGGCAGTGTAGGGCGGATTGGCGTCAACGTAATCCACCGTTTGGTGCCGCGAGTTGAGTGGTGGATTACGCTGCGCTAACCCACCCTACGCAGCTGCGTTGTTTGACGTCTTGAAGCGAGAACCATCCTCATCGTCGTCCTGGCTTTTCGCCAGGACGACGATTGTGTGTGAGGCGCCTGCATGCGCCGCGAGCTCCCAGACCCACCTCCCTCAAAAGTTACCCGTCCCGTTAACCCCTTGGAAACCATCCTGCGCCACGAATGGACGTTATCTCTGCCATCTGGGGACGCCCATGCTCGCCCGTGACCAACGCACCCCGTTCTCGGACTGGTGGTGGACCGTCGACAAGCTGCTGCTTGTCGCGATCGCGGCGTTGATGCTGGCCGGCGTCATCCTGTCGCTGGCGGCGAGTCCGCCGGTGGCGACCCGGATCGGGCTCGATCCGTTCCACTTCTTCAACCGCCACGTCATGTTCCTGGTGCCGTCGCTGATGGTGCTGATCGGCGTCTCGTTCATGACGCCGCGGCAGATCCGGCGCACCGCGCTGATCGTGTTCGCGGTCTCGATCGCGCTGATCGTGCTGACGCTGCTGATCGGACCCGAGCTCAAGGGCTCGCGGCGCTGGATCACGCTGCTCGGCGTCAACATCCAGGCCTCGGAAGCCGCAAAACCCTCCTTCGTCATCGTCGCGGCCTGGCTGTTCGCGGAATCGACCAAGCGGCCGGAGATGCCGGCGACCTCGATGGCGCTGGTGCTGTTGCTGACGCTGGTCACGCTTCTGGTGATGGAGCCCGACTTCGGACAGACCATGCTGATCCTCACCGTCTGGGGCGCGCTGTTCTTCATCGCGGGCATGCGGATGATCTGGGTGTTCGGGCTCGCCGGCGCGGCGGGCGCGGGCCTGTTCGGCGCCTATCTCCTGGTGCCGCACGTCGCCGGCCGCATCAAGCGCTTCATGAACCCCGCCTCCGGCGACACCTTCCAGGTCGACACCGCTATGGAGGCGTTCTGGAACGGCGGCTGGTTCGGCCTGGGGCCGGGCGAGGGCATCGCCAAGCGCAGCCTGCCGGACAGCCACACCGACTTCGTGTTCGCGGTCGCGGCGGAAGAGTTCGGCATCATCCTCTGCTTGATGCTGGTCGCGCTGTTCGGTTTCATCGTGATCCGCACGCTGACTCGCGCCTATGCCACCGAGGACATGTTCTCGCGCTTTGCGGCGTCGGGGCTGGCGATCCTGTTCGGCGTGCAGGCGACGATCAACATGGCGGTCAATCTGCAACTGATCCCCGCCAAGGGCATGACGCTGCCGTTCATCTCCTACGGCGGCTCCTCGTTCGTGTCGCTTGCCTATGGCGTCGGCATGATGCTGGCGCTGACGCGGCAGCGGCCGCGCACCGAAATCGAATCGATGGAAGGCGCCAGCGCTCAGCGCGCCTACGCGTAGGTGACTGTGACGGTCGTGTCGGTTATCTGGAGACCATGGACAACGCGCCCCTGATTCTGCTGGCGGCCGGTGGAACCGGCGGCCATCTGTTCCCGGCCGAAGCGCTCGCCGTGGAATTGATCAGGCGTGGCCTGCGGGTCCGGCTCGCCACCGACGGCCGCGCGCTGCGCTATTCCGGCCTGTTCGGCCGGGAGAGCATCGACCTCGTGCCGAGCGCGACCGTGCGCAGCCGCAAGCCGATCTCGCTGGCGCGGACCGCGCTGATGCTCGGCTACGGCACGCTGGTCGCCGCCAATCTGGTGCGCCGGCTGAAGCCCGCGGCCGTGGTCGGCTTCGGCGGCTACCCGACCTTGCCGCCGCTGATGGCGGCGCGGCTGCTCGGCGTGCCCGGCATCATCCATGACGCCAATGCGGTGCTCGGCCGCGCCAACCGTTTTCTCTCCGGCCGCGTCAACGCGATCGCGACCTCGCTGCCCGGCGTGCTCGATCGCGATCCCGCGCTCGCGGGCAAGGCGACCACCGTCGGCACGCCGATGCGTCCGGCGATCCTCGCCGCCGCTGCGGTGAAATACACGGCACCCGAGACGAACGGGCCGCTGCGCCTGCTTGTCGTCGGCGGCAGCCAGGGCGCGCGGGTGATGAGCGATATCGTGCCGCCGGCGATCGGGCAGCTCGCGCCCGCGCTGTGGAGCCGCCTGATCATCACCCAGCAGGTGCGCGAAGAGGACATGAATCGGGTGCGCGCGGTCTACGACCGGCTCGAGATCAACGCCGAGCTCGCGCCGTTCTTCGCCGACCTGCCGGCGCGCCTCGCCTCGAGCCAGCTCGTGATCTCGCGCTCCGGCGCGGGGACCGTCGCCGAGCTCGCCGCGATCGGCCGGCCCTCGATCCTGGTGCCGCTGCCGGGCGCGATCGATCAGGACCAGTTCGCCAATGCCGGCGTGCTGTCGCAGGCGAACGGCGCGCTGCGCATCGCGCAGAGCGACTTCACGCCCGAGCGGCTGGCCGCTGAAATTTCGGCCTTCGCCGCCGAGCCCGCGAAACTGACCGCGATGGCGGCGTCGGCGCGCGGCGTCGGCCGGCTCGATGCCGCCGAGCGGCTGGCCGATCTGGTTGCGAAAGTGGCTGGAATTTAGGCCGTTGCGAGGAATTTTAGGCCATGAGGCGTCATAGCCGGGCTTGTCCCGGCCATGTCAGTCTTTCATAAGTCGGTGAATCCCCGGATGAGGCCGGACACGATGAAGGTGCTATCGTCATGAGACTGCCGCGCGAGATCGGACCCATTCACTTCGTCGGGATCGGCGGCATCGGCATGAGCGGCATTGCCGAGGTGCTGATCAATCTCGGCTACACCGTGCAGGGTTCCGATGCTTCGGACAATTACAACCTCGACCGCTTGCGCAAGAAGGGCGCCAAGGTCTCGGTCGGCCACGCCGCCGAGAATGTCGACGGTGCCGATGTCGTCGTGGTCTCGACCGCGATCAAGCGCGACAATCCCGAGCTGATGGCGGCCCGCGCACGGCGCATTCCGGTGGTGCGGCGCGCCGAGATGCTGGCGGAACTGATGCGGCTGAAGAGCTGCGTCGCGATCGCCGGCACCCATGGCAAGACCACCACGACGACGATGGTGGCGACCCTGCTCGATGCCGGCGGGCTCGATCCGACCGTGATCAATGGCGGCATCATCAATGCCTACGGCTCCAACGCGCGGCTCGGGGCCGGCGACTGGATGGTGGTCGAAGCCGACGAGAGCGACGGCACCTTCCTGAAGCTGCCGTCCGATGTCGTCATCGTGACCAATATCGACCCCGAGCATCTCGATCACTTCAAGACCTTCGAGGCGATTCAGGACGCGTTCCGCAATTTCGTCGAGAACGTCCCGTTCTACGGCTTTGCCGTGATGTGCACCGATCACCCCGTGGTGCAGACTCTCGTCGGCAAGATCGAAGACCGCCGCATCATCACCTACGGCCAGAACCCGCAGGCCGATGCGCAGCTCAAGGATCTGACGCCGATGGGCGGCGGCTCGAAATTCTCGGTCGCGATCCGCGATCGCAAGTCCGGCGCGGTCCACGAGATCGCCGATATCATGCTGCCGATGCCGGGGCGCCACAACGCATCGAATGCGACGGCGGCGATCGCGGTCGCGCACCAGCTCGGCGTGTCCGACGACGTCATCCGCCAGGCCATGTCCGGCTTCGGCGGCGTCAAGCGGCGCTTCACCAAGACCGGCGAGACCAACGGCATCACCGTGATCGACGATTACGGTCATCATCCGGTCGAGATCGCAGCGGTGCTGAAGGCGGCGCGGGAATCTGTCACCGGCAAGATCGTCGCCGTGGTGCAGCCGCATCGCTACACCCGCCTGCAATCCTTGTTCGAGGAATTCTGCACCTGCTTCAACGATGCCGATGCGGTCGTGGTGGCCGAGGTCTATGCGGCCGGCGAAGCGCCGATCGCCGGCATCGACCGCGATCATTTCGCCGCCGGCCTGCGCGCCCACGGCCATCGCAACGTTGTCCCGCTGCCGAACGCGGGCGAGCTCGCGAAGATCGTGCACGGCCTTGCCAAGCCCGGTGACCTCGTCGTCTGCCTCGGCGCCGGCAACATCACGCAATGGGCCTACGCGCTGCCCGGCGAATTGAAGGCGCTGGGGTGATGATGTTCGTTGCCAATCACGAGCACCGCCCGTGCGGCTCACCCCTCTCCCTAACCCTCCCCCGCAAGGGGGGAGGGAACCCATTCGCCGGTGCCTCCCTGACTCAAGCGAGAAGTCAGAGCGCGGTTGTGACGTTACGTGAGGTGAGCACGCTGATCAGACTCCCTCCCCCCTTGCAGGGGAGGGTTGGGGAAAGGGGTAAGCTCCGGGCGTCGGCGCAGAAACTGGCACGCCACGATCTCAATTCAGCATCGATCAACGCATCATGACCTTCCCAGACATCACGCCGGACCTGAAAGCTGTGATGCCGGAGCTGCGCGGGCGGCTACTGGCGAACCAACGGCTGGCGGAGCTGACCTGGTTTCGCGTCGGCGGGCCGGCGCAGGTGTTGTTCACGCCGGCCGATGAAGATGACCTCGCCTATTTCCTGAAGCGCCTGCCGCCGGAACTGCCGGTCTATGTCGTCGGCGTCGGCTCCAATCTGATCGTGCGCGATGGCGGCATGCCCGGCGTCGTGATCCGGCTCGCGCCGCGCGCCTTCGGAGAGACCAGCGCGGCCGGCGATGTCGTCACCGCCGGTGCTGCGGCGCTCGACAAGCGCGTCGCCGAGACGGCTGCGGCGGCGGACATCGGCGGCATGGAATTCTTCTTCGGCATTCCCGGCACGGTCGGCGGCGCGCTACGCATGAATGCCGGCGCCAATGGCGGCGAGACCAAGGACGTGCTGATCGAGGCCACCGGCATCGGCCGCGACGGCACGAAGCATACGTTCGACAATGCCGACATGAAGTTCGTCTACCGCAACAGCGGCGTCGATCCGTCCATCGTCTTCACCTCGGCGCGCTTCCGCGGCAGGATCACCGATGCCGCGGCGATCCGCGTCCGCATGAACGAGGTGCAGACCCATCGCGAGACCGCGCAGCCGATCCGCGAGAAGACCGGCGGCTCGACCTTCAAGAATCCGCCCGGCAACAGCGCCTGGAAGCTGATCGACGCCGCCGGCTGCCGCGGCCTCAAGGTCGGCGGCGCGCAGGTGTCGGAGATGCACTGCAATTTTCTGATCAACACCGGTAACGCCACCGGGCACGACATCGAGACGCTCGGCGAGACGGTGCGCGAACGGGTCAGGCAGAGCAGCGGAATTGAGTTACACTGGGAAATCAAGCGGATCGGAAATTCATCGTAGTCGTCGTTCCGGGGCGATGCGCGGCATCGAACCCGGAATCTCGAAAGTCTGGATCTGGTCCTTCGGACCATCCCGGAACGACGGAAGCAGCGAAGACAGGCAAAGAAGATGCAGGTGACCATTCTGTTCGGCGGCACCAACAAGGAGCGGCTGGTCTCGGTGGCAAGCACACAGGCGCTGCACCGCGCCCTGCCCGACGCGGACCTCTGGTTCTGGGATGTCGACGACACCGTGCACGCGGTGACGTCGGAAAAACTGCTCGGCCACACGCGGCCTTTCGAGGTCGACTTCAAACCCGACGGTCGCGGCATGGCACTCGATCAGGCGCTCGACAAGGCGAGCGCCGAGCAGCGTGTGCTGGTGTTCGGTTTGCACGGCGGCCGTGCCGAGAATGGCGAATTGCAGGCGATGTGCGAGCTGCGCGGCGTCGCGTTCACCGGTTCCGGCTCGGCGTCGTCGCATCTGGCGTTCGACAAGCCGTCGGCGAAGCGCTTCGCCGCGATCGCAGGCCTCAACGCGCCGCAGGGCATCACTGTCGAGCAGATCGACGAGGCCTTCGCGAAACACGGCAGACTGATTGCAAAACCCGCCAAGGACGGATCGAGCTACGGGCTGATCTTCGTCAACGCGAAGCAGGATCTCGTCGCGGTCCGCAATGCCGCGAAGCATGAAGAGTATCTGATCGAGCCGTTCGTGTCGGGCGTGGAGGCGACCTGCGGCGTGCTCGAGCAGTCCGACGGCTCCGTGTTCGCGCTGCCGCCGATCGAGATCGTGCCGGGGGAGGGAACCTTCGACTACACAGCCAAATACCTTTTGAAGTCTACCCAGGAGATCTGTCCCGGGCGTTTCGCGCCCGAGGTCAGCGCCGCGATCATGGACCATGCGCTGCGGGCGCACCGCGCGCTGTCCTGCACCGGCTACTCGCGCAGCGATTTCATCGTCTCGGCCAATGGCCCGGTCTACCTCGAGACCAACACCCTGCCGGGACTCACCGCGGCATCACTGTACCCTAAGGCCTTGAAAGCACAGGGCATCGCCTTTGCCGACTTCCTCAACGACCAGATCGAGCTGGCCCGCCGCCGCGTCCGAAGTTAATGCCCGGCCGGGCGGGAACCCGCTTGGTCGGCCGGATGGAACCCGGGCGCTGTTGCTAAAATGCTAACGAGTTCGCGGCAAAGTACTCAGAGCGTTGGTCAAAACACGCTCCAGGCCGAAGTCATTTACCGTTTGTTTACCAGGAAGCCCGAAGGTTAACGCTGGCGGCGCATGTAGCGCTTGGCTGCCGGGGCGTGAGCTGTCGCGGATTACCGCTTCGAGGATCGCAACCAGGGAACAGGGGGCCACTCTAATCCCACCGGTCTAGCCGAGACGTGATTTGTGCCGGGACCCGCGGGGTTTGCGGGCACAACATGTGACGAGCTCGTGCAATGGATGGTGCAGGACGCCTCACCCGATCGCTGCGATCGCTGGGGCCTCAAGCTGACCTGAGAGCAGCCGCTATTGGAGCGGCGGTGCTGCTGCGCGAGTATGTCGGCGCCCATCTCGCACGTCGTCGCCGGCGTCCCCCCAAGCGGCCGCAAGTCATCATCGATCGCGAGCCGCCGAACCGCTACATCCTGATGGTCGAACGCTATCTGCCGCGCCGCATCGGGCTGGTCGCGACGCTCGCGATCCTGTTCGGCAGCCTTGGCCTCGGCATCGTCAAAGGCGGCCATGTCGAGGAATTCACCACCGCGCTCAGCGACACCCGCAACGCGCTCGCCAACACCGCCGGCTTCCGCATCACCACCGTCGGCATCAACGGCCGCAAGCAGCTGAGCCAGGACGAGGTGCTCGCGATCGGCGGCGTCAACGGCCGCTCCTCGCTGCTGTTCCTCGACGCCGACACCGTGCGCGCCAAGCTGAAGGCCAATCCCTGGATCGCGGATGCCACGATCCTCAAGCTCTATCCGGGCCGGCTGCAGATCGACATCGTCGAACGCACCGCCTTCGCGCTGTGGCAGCAGAACGGCCGCCTGTCGGTGATCGCCTCCGACGGCGCGGTGCTCGAGCCCTACGTCTCGCGCCGCTTCCTCAACCTGCCGCTGGTGGTGGGGAAGGGCGCCGATGTCAGAGCCCACGACTTCCTGGCGCTGCTCGACCGTTACCCGCAGGTCCGTTCGGTGACCAAGGCCGCGATCTTCGTCGGCGAGCGGCGCTGGAACCTGCGCCTCAAGGACGGTCTCGACGTCCGCCTGCCGGAGAACGACGTCGGCAACGCGCTCGCTGCACTCTCCAGGCTCGACAAGGACGAGAAGCTGTTCTCGCGCGACATTGTCGCCGTCGACATGCGCCTGCCCGATCGGTTGATCGTGCAATTGTCCGAGGATGCCGGCAAGGCGCGCGACGAACTGCTCAAGGACAAGAAGTCCAAGAAGAAGGCCGGTGACTCCGCATGACCGGCCTCGATCGCAATTTGACCCCGAAGACCCGCCCGATGCAGAAGCGCACCGCGATGGTGGCTTCGCTCGATGTCGGCTCCAGCAAGATCGCCTGCATGATCGCGCGGCTGCGGCCGTCGCCGCCGAACGAGGCGCTGCGCGGCCGCACCCACGCGGTCGAATTGATCGGCTACAGCCAGATCCAGTCGCGCGGCGTCAAGGCCGGCTCCGTCGTCGATCTCGCCGAATGCGAGAAGGCGGTGCGCCACGCGGTGGCGCTGGCCGAGCGCATGGCCAAGGTCCGTGTCGAATCCGTCCTGCTGTCGGTCTCCGGCGGCCGGCAGCATGGCCAGCTGGTCGAAGCCGCGGCCGATATCCGCGGCGGCTCGGTCACCTCGGACGATATCAGCCGCGTCACCTCCGCCGGCATGCGCCACGCCGCCGGCGCCGGCCGCACCGTGCTGCACGCGCTGCCGGTCGGCTACGCGCTCGACGGCGTCAAGGGCATCCGCGATCCGAGAGGCATGGTGGCGCGACAGTTCGGCGTCGACATGAACGTGGTGACGTCGGACGCGACGGTCGCCAAGAACCTGATGCTGGTGGTCGAGCGCTGCCATCTCAACGTCGAAGCCATGGCGTCGAGCCCGTATGTCGCGGGCCTCTCGGTGCTGACCGATGACGAGGCCGATCTCGGCGCTGCCGTCGTCGAGATGGGCGCGGGATCGACCACTATCGCGACATACTCCGGCGGACGTCTCGTGCACGCATCAGGATTCGCGCTCGGCGGGCAACACATCACGATGGATCTTGCGCGCGGCATCGGCGCGTGCATTGCGGATGCCGAGCGAATCAAGACCTTATACGGCACGGTGCTGACCGGCGGTTCGGACTCGCGCGAGCTGATGTCCGTTCCCACTGCAGGCGATGATCGGGAGACACCGCAAATCGTGTCCCGCGCCACGATTGCGAACATTGTCCGGCATCGCGCCGAGGAGATTTTCGAAATGGTCCGTGACCGGCTCGCGGATTCCCCCTTTGCGGCAGAGCCGAGGGCGCGTGTCGTGTTGAGCGGCGGCGCCTCGCAGCTCACCGGCACCGTCGAGCTTGCGACCCGCATCCTGAACCGTCAGGTCCGCATCGGCCGTCCGCTCGGCTTCGGCCGGCTGCCGAACGAGGCGAAGGGCGCCTCGTTCTCGGTGCCCACGGGCCTCCTGGTCTATCCGCAATACGCACATCTTGAACATGTCGAACCGCGGCGCACGCGGCAGCTCAGGACAGGGACAGACGGTTACTTCGGAAAGGTCGGACGATGGCTTCGCGAGGGCTTCTGATGACCGCACCCCGGCTCACAGCATTTTCACCAGCTCCGGCGGCCAGCGGCCGGGACGAACCAACGCGCGCATAATCGAGAGAGGCAACCATGGCACTCAATCTGACACCCCCTGACATCAGCGAGCTGAAACCGCGGATCACCGTCTTCGGCGTCGGCGGCGCGGGTGGTAATGCCGTCAACAACATGATCACCGCCGGGTTGCAGGGCGTCGACTTCGTCGTCGCCAACACCGACGCGCAGGCGCTGACCATGTCGAAGGCGCAGCGCATCGTGCAGATGGGCACCCAGGTCACCCAGGGCCTCGGCGCCGGTTCGCAGCCCGACGTCGGCGCTGCGGCCGCGCAGGAGGTGATGGACGAGCTGCGCGATCACCTCACCGGCGCCAACATGGTGTTCGTCACCGCCGGCATGGGCGGCGGCACCGGCACCGGGGCTGCACCCGTGATCGCCAAGGCCGCGCGCGAGATGGGAATCCTCACCGTCGGCGTGGTGACCAAGCCGTTCCACTTCGAGGGTCAGCGCCGCATGCGCACCGCCGAGCACGGCATCGCCGAGCTGCACAAGGTGGTCGACACGCTGCTGATCATTCCGAACCAGAACCTGTTCCGGGTCGCCAACGAGAAGACCACCTTCGCCGACGCCTTCGCGATGGCCGACCAGGTGCTGTACTCGGGCGTCGCCTGCATCACCGACCTGATGGTCAAGGAAGGCCTGATCAACCTCGACTTCGCCGACGTCCGCGCCGTGATGCGTGAAATGGGCAAGGCGATGATGGGCACCGGCGAAGCCACCGGCGAGAAGCGCGCGCTGACCGCCGCGGAAGCCGCGATCGCCAACCCGCTGATCGACGACAGCTCGATGAAGGGCGCCCGCGGCCTCCTGATCTCGATCACGGGCGGCAAGGACCTGACCCTGTTCGAGGTCGACGAAGCCGCCACCCGCATCCGCGAGGAGGTCGACGCCGACGCCAACATCATCGTCGGCGCCACCTTCGACGAATCGCTCGACGGCGTCATTCGCGTCTCGGTGGTCGCAACCGGTATCGAGCAGGCCGCCATCGCCTCCCGCGCCCAGGCTCCCGCCGCGCAGCAGTCGGGCGGCTCGCCCGAGAGCCGGCTGGCCGATCTGACCGCCCGCCTGCGTGCCGACAATCAGCGCATGGCCGAGCGTGCCCAGAAGCTGGAACCGCCGACCGGCGTGACGGTCGCTCCGATCGCGGCTGCCGCCGCGGCGCAGCAGCGTCCGGCCGTCGAACGCGCTGCGCTCGCGGCGATCGCCGCCGCGGTTGCTCCCGACAGCGCGCCGGCTGCCCAGGCGCCGATGCAGCCGGCCTCCTACGGTGACGTCACCGTGCGGCCGATTGCCCAGAAGCCCTCGCTGTTCCCGGACCACGAGGCCGCCCGGGCCGAGCAGCATGAGCCGATGCCGCCCGAGACCTTCATCCCCCAAGCGGCGGAACGGTCGCCGGTCCGTGCTCCGCGGATGCCGAAGTTCGAGGATCTGCCGATGCCGGCGCAGGCCGAAATCCGCCAGGCCAGCGGTGACGGCGAGGCGGAGCACCCGCAGAAGACCCGGCTGTCGCTGCTGCAGCGGCTGGCCAATGTCGGCCTCGGCCGCCGCGACGAAGAGACCGAGCCGCCGATCGCGGCCCGTGCCTCCGGTCCGGCCATGCCGACGATGCCGCCGCTGCCCGAGCGCAAGCCGGCCCGCAGCGTCGCCCAGCAGATCTCGGCGAACGAATCGCCGGTATCCGAATATGCAAAGCGCCCTGCGCCGCAGGGTCTGGACGCTCATGGCCGCCAAGCACCTGTTGCCCCGGCGCCACAGGGCGACGACCATCTTGATATCCCGGCCTTCCTGCGGCGGCAGGCAAACTGAAGTTTGTTACAACATTGGCGACGAAGAAGGCCTCGGCGGCGAACCGCCGGGGCCTTTTCCTTGGCGCGGGCAGGCGATTGCGCCGGACAAACAAGCAACTGATTTTAAATGATTAATTATTCTTTCGGTGGTCAGATGGCGGCTTGCCGAGGGCCGTTTTCGCTGCCGCAATTTGGTTAACCTTGGGCGCGAATGCGGCAGAGGTGGGGTAACAATCGGTAAACAAGCGTGAGTTGGCGCAGTTTAGGGCAATCACTATGGTCTGCCGTGACTTGGGGAGCTCAAGCGAGTCGGCCTTGGGGAAGTTTGGCCACTTGAATTGAGTGAAGTCGGGTAGTGGGCATTATCGAATGAAGTTCAGCCGTCAAACAACGCTTCGGTCGCAAGCCACCGTGACTGGCGTAGGCGTTCATTCCGGTCTTCCTGTCAGTCTCACCTTGGGACCTGCACCTGTTGATGCGGGTTTTATTTTTGTCCGCACCGGTCTCGACGGTTCCGACCGCGAAGTCGTGGCCACCGCCGATGCGGTGATCGCGACCGAGTTCGCGACGGTGCTGGGTGACCGCGAAGGGCCGCTGGTTTCGACCGCCGAGCACGTGCTCGCGGCGCTGCGCGGCATGGGCGTCGACAACGCCACCATCGAAATCGATGGCGCCGAAGTTCCGATCATGGACGGCAGCGCTGCAGCGTTCGTCGCGGCCATCGATCAGGCCGGCATCGTGACCCAGCCCGGCGTCCGCCGCTTCATCCAGGTCTTGAAGCCGGTGCAAGTCAGGATCGGCGAATCGGTTGGCGAGCTGCGTCCGTTCGCGGGCGGGTTCCGCACCGAAGTCGAGATCGATTTCACCAACCAGGTGATTGGCCGCCAGACCTTCTCCTTCGATCTGTCGCCGGAAGGTTTCCGCCGCGAGGTCGCGCGCGCCCGCACGTTCGGCTGCATGAGCGACGTGGCGCGGCTGTGGGGTGCAGGCTTCGCGCTCGGTGCGTCCTTCGACAACACCGTGGTGTTCGACGAGGCCCGTCTGCTCAACGCCGAGGGCTTGCGCTACGCCGACGAATGCGCCCGCCACAAGGTGCTCGACGTGATCGGCGATCTGGCGCTGGCCGGCCTGCCGATGCTCGGCAGCTACCGTTCGGTACGGGGCGGCCACAAGCTCAACAACGCGGTGCTGAAGGCGCTGCTCGCCGACCGCAGCGCCTGGCGGGTGGTCGAATCGGACACCGCTCGGCGGCCGCTCCGTGGCCATGTCGAAGCCGGTGCAGGCACCGTGGGCGGCCTCGTCGCCCCGGCCTACGGCCCGGACGTGTCCTGATCGCCGCAGGCGGTCGGGTCCAATTTCCGTAATAACCACAGCAGGCTGTGAGCTTCGTCGGGTCGCCTTATTCCCGGCGGAATGGCTCCGTATTCGGTTGGTCCACGGTCATTTTTCGGCTAAGCAGGCCTGCGGTTGCGAGTAACGGCGGCCAATGGCACTGGAAATATTGCATCCATGACCGCGGTTCATGGGTGGAGTGGGGTCGCCGTTAACCGCATCAAAGGCGTCAGGTTTTACAATTCATGTCGGCAATGCGTATGGCGCTCGAATCACGCAATTCTTCTGACGTCTCCGGCCTGACCAAGGCCGGGCGCACGCTGCGTTTTGCGGCGGGCCTGATTGTGCTGGCCATGCCGCTCAGCGGCTGCGGCACCGGCGCGCTGTGGGACAAGTTCATGGCCAAGGACGACACGTTCGTCGATGAGCCCGCGGACAAGCTCTACAATGAGGGCTTGTACATGATGAACGAGAAGAAGGACCTGAAGGCCGCCTCGAAGAAGTTCGAGGAAGTCGACCGTCAGCATCCCTATTCCGACTGGGCGCGCAAGTCGCTGTTGATGTCGGCCTATTCGTTCTACCAGGCGGGCGACTACGACAGCTGCATCGGCTCTGCCACCCGCTACGTCACGCTGCATCCTGGCAGCCCGGACGCGTCCTACGCCCAGTATCTGATCGCGGCATCGCATTTCGACCAGATCCCGGACATCTCGCGCGACCAGAGCCGCACCGAGAAGGCGATCGCGGCGCTCGAAGAGGTGGTCCGCAAATATCCGACCTCGGAATACGCCACCCAGGCCAAGTCCAAGATTCAGGCTGCGCGCGACCAACTCGCCGGCAAGGAAATGGCGGTCGGGCGCTATTACATGGGCAAGCGCGACTTCACCGCCGCGATCAACCGCTTCAAGACCGTGGTCACACAGTACCAGACCACGCGCCACGTCGAGGAGGCGCTCTTCCGCCTCACCGAGGCCTACATGGCGATCGGCATCGTCGGCGAGGCGCAGACCGCGGCCGCGGTGCTCGGCCACAATTTTCCAGACAGCCGCTGGTACAAGGACGCATATAATCTAGTAAAGTCCGGCGGTCTCGAGCCGAGCGAGAATCAGGGTTCCTGGATCAGCAGGACCTTCAAGAAGATAGGTCTCGGCTAGGAATTGTCCTCGCATGCTGGCGCGTCTGTCGATCCGTGACATCGTCCTGATCGAACGGCTCGATATCGAATTTTCCCGTGGCCTCGCGGTGTTGACCGGCGAAACCGGCGCAGGCAAATCCATCCTGCTCGATGCCTTTGCGCTGGCGCTCGGCGGCCGCGGCGATGCCGGACTGGTGCGCCACGGCGCCGAACAGGGGCAGGTCACCGCCATGTTCGATGTCCCGAAGGGGCATCCGGCGGCCGGGATCCTGGCCGAGAACGGCCTCGACGACACCGGTGAGATGATCCTGCGCCGCGTGCAGCTCGCCGACGGCCGCACCCGCGCCTTCATCAACGATCAGGCGATCAGCGTGCAGACCCTGAAGGCGGTCGGTGCCGCGCTGGTCGAGATCCACGGCCAGCATGACGAGCGCGCGCTGGTCGACGCCTCCACCCATCGCCAGCTGCTCGATGCCTTCGCCGGACACGAGAAGGACGTCGCGGCGCTGGAAGCGCTGTGGGATGTCAGGCGGACCGCCAATGCTGATCTCGACGAGCATCGCGCCGGCATGGAGCGCGCCGCGCGCGAGGCGGACTATCTGCGCCATGCCTCGCAGGAATTGAAGACGCTGGCGCCGAAGGAGGGCGAGGAAACCGAGCTCGCGGGTCGCCGCACCACCATGATGCAGGGCGAGAAGATCGCAACCGATCTGCGCGAGGCGCAGGAGGCGATTGGCGGCTCGCATTCGCCGGTGGCGTCGCTGTCGGCCGCGGTCCGGCGGCTGGAGCGGCGCGCCGCCAATGCGCCTGCGCTGATCGAGCCCGCGGTCAAGGCGATCGATATTGCGATCAACGCGCTGGAGGAGGCCGACCAGCATCTCAACGCCGCGCTGGCGGCGACCGATTTCGATCCGGTCGAGCTGGAGCGCATCGAGGAGCGGCTGTTCGCGCTGCGCGCCGCCTCGCGTAAATATTCGACGCCGGTCGATCTGCTGGCTGCGCTGGCGATGCAATACGCCGGCGACGTCGCGCTGATCGATGCCGGCGCCGACCAGCTGAAGAAGCTGGAAGCGGCCGCCGGTGAAGCCGACAAGCGCTATGCGGCGGCTGCTGCCAAACTGTCGGCGGCGCGCACCAAGGCCGCCGAGAAGCTCAACAAGGCCGTCAGCGCCGAGCTTGCGCCGCTCAAGCTCGAGCGCGCGAAGTTCATGACCCAGGTCGAGAGCAACGCGGCCGCGCCGGGGCCGCAGGGCATCGACCGTGTCGAGTTCTGGGTGCAGACCAATCCGGGCACCAAGCCGGGGCCGATGATGAAGGTCGCTTCCGGCGGCGAGCTGTCGCGCTTCCTGCTGGCGCTGAAGGTCGTGCTGGCCGATCGCGGCTCGGCGCCGACCTTGGTGTTCGACGAAATCGACACCGGCGTCGGTGGCGCGGTGGCCGATGCGATCGGCTCGCGGCTGGCGCGCCTTGCCGGCAAGGTGCAGGTGATGGCGGTGACGCACGCGCCGCAGGTCGCGGCCCGCGCCAGCCAGCATCTCCTGATCTCCAAGGACGCGCTCGACAAGGGCAAGCGGGTCGCCACCCGCGTCAACGCGCTCGCCGCCGACCACCGCCGCGAAGAGATCGCGCGCATGCTGGCCGGCGCCGAGATCACCGCGGAGGCGAGGGCGGCCGCGGAACGCCTGCTCCGGGCGGCGACGGCATAATCTCTCCCCCTCGTCATTCCGGGGCGATGCGAAGCATCGAACTATGGTGCGCAATTGCGCACCTGAGAATCTCGAGATTCCGGGTTCATCGCTGCGCGATGCCCCGGAATGACTACCTCAGGTACAGATCGACTCGTACAAGTCATTCCACTGCGGATTGCTCGCTTCGATCAATTGCGTCTTCCAGGCTCGCTTCCACTTCTTGAGCTCCTTCTCGCGTGATATGGCGGAGATCGGGGCGTCGTAGATTTCGAACCAAACAAGCTGCGTGATGTTGTATTTAGATGTGAAGCTTGGGACAGCCTTCATTCGATGTTCGTAGACCCGCCGCACGAGATCGTTGATGATCCCAACATAGATTTGCTCCGTCTCGTCGGCTTGCTAGAATGTACACGTAGTACGACATGAGCCCCATTTCCCACACAGTTATTCCGGGGCGATGCGCAGCGTCGAACCCGGAATCTCGAGATTCCGGGTTCGGTCCTGACGGACCGCCCCGGAATGACGAAAAACTATAGCGCGCCCGTCGCATGGCTAAACCAGCAAAAAAGAAAGCGCTCTCCGACGTCGACAAGCTCAGCAAGACCCAGGCGAGGGTCGAGCTGACCCGGCTTGCGCTCGAGCTCGAGGACCACGACAAGCGCTACTACCAGGACGACGCGCCCAGCGTCACCGATGCCGAATACGACGCGCTGCGGCAGCGTTACAATGCGATCGAGAAGCGCTTCCCGGAATTCGTCACTGCGGAATCGCCGTCGCAGAAGGTCGGCGCCGCGCCGTCGGGGCGCTTCAGGAAGGTTCGCCATTCGTTGCCGATGCTGTCGCTCGACAACGCGTTCGCGGAAGCCGACGTGGTCGATTTCGTCGGGCGCATCACGCGCTTCCTCAAGCTGCCGGACGACAAGATCGATTTTTCGGCCGAGCCGAAGATCGACGGGCTCTCGATGTCGCTGCGCTACGAGGGGGGCGAGCTCGTCACCGCGGCAACCCGCGGCGACGGCGCCGAGGGCGAGGACGTCACCGCCAACATCCGCACGCTCGAGGACGTGCCGCAGAAGCTGAAGGGCCGCAACGTGCCCGACATCTGCGAGGTGCGCGGCGAGGTCTACATGACCAAGAAGGCGTTCCTCGCGCTCAACGAGCGACAGAAGGCGGCCGGCGACACCATCTTCGCCAATCCGCGCAATTCGGCGGCCGGCTCGCTGCGGCAGAAGGATCCGGCCATCACCGCCTCGCGGCCGCTCGGCTTCTTCGCCTATGCCTGGGGCGAGATGAGCGCCATGCCCGCGGATACCCAGACCGCGATGATCCACTGGTTCGAGCGGTGCGGCTTCAAGACCAACCCGCTGACCAAACTGTGTCACTCGGTCGAGGAGCTGATCGCGTTCCACCGCAAGATCGAGGAGCAGCGCGCCGAGCTCGACTACGACATCGACGGCGTCGTCTACAAGGTCGATCGCATCGACTGGCAGGAGCGGCTCGGCTTCGTGTCGCGCACGCCGCGCTGGGCGATCGCGCACAAATTCCCGGCCGAGCGCGCCATGACGGTGCTGCGCGACATCGAGATCCAGGTTGGGCGCACCGGCTCATTCACGCCGGTCGGCAAGCTCGAGCCGGTCGGTGTCGGCGGCGTGATCGTGCAGAACGTCACGCTGCACAACGAGGACTACATCAAGGGCATCGGCAACAAGGGCGAGGTGCTGCGCGAGGGACGCGACATCAGGATCGGCGACACCGTGGTGATCCAGCGCGCCGGCGACGTGATCCCGCAGGTCGTCGACGTCGTGATCGACAAGCGGCCGAAGAACGCGAAGGAATTCCACTTCCCGAAGAAATGCCCATGCCCTCTGCACACCGACGTGGTGCGCGAGGAGACCGCGGCCGGCGAGGAAGGCTCGCGCGCCCGCTGCACCGGCGAGTTCGCCTGTCCGTTCCAGAAGGTCGAGCACCTCATTCTGTTCGTGTCGCGCCGCGCCTTCGATATCGACGGTCTCGGCGTGAAGCAGTTGCAATATTTCTTCGACGAGGGATGGGTCAAGGAGCCGGCCGATATCTTCACGCTGCAAAAGCGCAACGCGAAGCTGAAGCTGGAGGACATCGAAGGCTACGGCGAGACCTCGGTGCGCAATCTGTTCGCCGCGATCGACAGCCGGCGCAGGATTGGCCTGGAGCGCTTCATCTACGCGCTCGGCATGCGCCATGTCGGCGAGACCACCGCGCTGGCGCTGGCGCGCGGCTATGGCTCCTGGGACGCGTTCCACGATGCCTGCCTCAAGGTCGCCAAGGGCGACGAGGAAGCGATGGCGGAGATGGATGCGCTCGACCAGATCGGCGACACCGTGATCAAGAGCATCGCCGACTATTTCGGCGAGAGCCACAATCGCGGCATTGTCGAGCGGTTGACCGGAGAACTCGACGAGATCATCGACGCCGAGAAGCCGAAGAGCAATTCGGCGGTGGCCGGCAAGACCGTGGTGTTCACCGGATCGCTCGAAAAGATGACGCGCGACGAGGCCAAGGCGACGGCCGAGCGGCTGGGCGCCAAGGCGGCCGGCTCGGTGTCGAAGAAGACCGACTATGTCGTCGCGGGGCCGGGCGCCGGCTCGAAGCTTGCCGAAGCGCAGAAGCACGGCGTCCAGGTGCTGACCGAGGACGAGTGGCTGAAGCTGATCGGGGAGTAGGGTTGTCCGTCATTCCGGGGCGCCTCGAAGAGGCGAACCCGGAATGACGAGTTGCTCACATCATCCCCTGCTCATCCTCCTCGGCCTGCGCGATCAGCTCCTCGCTCACCACCACCTGCCGCCGCGGCACGACGAAGATCATGGTGCAGGCGCAGGCGATCGAGATCGCGAAGATCGCCGCGGTCAGCGGCAGCGTCGTGGTGGAGTGGCCGCCGAGATAAGCGCCGAATTGCGAGATCAGCGAGCCGATCCCCTGCTGCAGGAACCCCATGGCCCCCGAGGCGGTGCCGGCGGCCTCGGGCCGGATGCTGATGGCGCCGGCGGCGGAATTGGCCATCACGAAGGCGTTGGCGATCATCACGATCATCTGGGTGCCGAACAGCCAGAGCGGCGCCTGGTTTACTCCGGTAAAACTCCAGACCAGGTTCAGCAGGCTGCCGCCGACCTGCAGCGCGAGGCCGAACCAGATCAGTTTCTCCAGCGAGTGCCGCGGTGCGAAGCGCACGCACAGGAGATTGCCGACGAAGTAGCCGAACCCCGTCATCGCGAACCACGCGCCATATTCGGCACTGGTCCGGCCCATCTGGGTCACCACGATGTAGGGGCCGCCGCCGGCGAAGGCGAAGATGATCTGTGACGCCAGCACCTGGCACAAGAGGTAACCGACGAAGGCACGGCTCGTCATCAGCTTGCCGAGGTCGCCGCGAAAGCTGGAGCTGTCGGCGCGGTCGCGGCGGGTTTCCGGCAGCGCCAGCGCGATGAAGATCGTGGTGCTCAGCGACGCCGCGGTGATGAGATAGAGGATCGCGCGCCAGCCGAAGGCGGTCTCCAGCAGGCCGCCGGTCAGCGGGCTCACCATCTGCGCGATCATCAGCGCGGCGACGACGAGGCTGATCATGGCGCCGACCCGCTCGCGCGGATAGAGGTCGCGGATGATGGCACGGCTGATGACCATGCCGCTGGCGCCGCCGAGTGCCTGGAAGAAGCGCGCCGCGATCAGTTGCGGCAGGGTCTCGGCGAAGTCAGAGCCGACGCCGGCCGCGACCATCAGGCCGAGCCCTGCGAGCAGCACCGGCCGGCGGCCGAACCTGTCGGACAGCGGCCCCATGATCAGCTGTGAAAGCGCGATGCCGACCATGTAGAGCGACACGGTCATCTGCGCGACCCCGATATCGCGGCCGAAGGTGGTCGCCAGCACCGGTAGCGCCGGCACCAGCATGTAGAGCGAGATCGGCGCCACGCCCGTCATCACGACGAGCATCAGCAGCATGACCTTCGATGTCGCGATGTTGTCCTTTGCCGCGCCGGGCGGCTTGCCCATCACGCCGTGCATTCAGGTCCGATCCAGCATTGTGGAAAGACTGTAGCGTGCCCGTCCGCGCGGAATACGGGCGTTTCGGCATACGCCCATGCGATTTCAGGAGACGCAGCGACGATGTTTCGTCTCGCGCAATAAACACACTGTTGTCAGCCGCGAATTCCGCTGTCGTCCTCCGCGAAAGCGGGGGACCCAGTATTCCAGAAGCAGGCGTATTTGAATTGAAAGGCCGCGGCGTACTGGATCCCCCGCTTTCGCGGGGGATGACAGCGAGTACGAGGAGAGGATGACGGTAAACTCGGCGCCGCTACGTCAGCGCCGCTGTCGCCTCATCCAGCCACAGCTTCGTCACGTTGTCGTCGAGATGCGGGCGCACCACATGCGCGACGCGGGCGTGGTAGTCGTTGAGCCAGCTCAACTCGTCCGGGCTCAGCATGCTGACCTCGATCAGGTGGCGATCGATCGGCGCCAGTGTCAGCGTCTCGAAGGCGTTGACCGGCTTCTCGGCCCCGGCAATGTCGGTGCCGATCACAAGCTCGAGGTTCTCGATCCTTATGCCGAAGGCGTCGGTCTTGTAGTAGCCGGGCTCGTTGGACAGGATCATGCCGCGCTTCAGCGGCGTGGTGCCGAGCTTGGAGATCCGCGCCGGCCCTTCATGGACGCTGAGATAGCTGCCGACGCCGTGACCGGTGCCGTGCTCGAAATCGATCCCGGCCTGCCAGAGATATTGCCGCGCCAGCGTGTCGAGCTGGGCGCCGGTTGTGCCGTCGGGGAAGATCGCGCGGGCGATCGCGATATGGCCGCGCAGCACGCGGGTGAAGCGGTCGCGCATCTCGTCGGTCGGCTTGCCGATCGCGATGGTGCGGGTGACGTCGGTGGTGCCGTCCTCATATTGCGCGCCGGAATCGATCAGCAGGAGGTCGCCGGGCTCGATGCGGCGGTTGCTCTTGCGCGTCACGCGGTAGTGCACGATGGCGCCGTTCGGCCCGGTGCCGGCGATGGTCGGGAACGAGACGTCCTTCAGCGCGCCGGTCTGGCGGCGGAACGTCTCCAGCGCCTCGACGGTGTCGATCTCGGTGAGGCTGCCGGAGGGCGCCTCGCGGTCGATCCAGGCGAGGAAACGCACCAGCGCCACCGCGTCGCGCTGATGCGCCGTGCGCGTGCCCTCGATCTCGGTGATGTTCTTGACCGCCTTCAAGAGGCTCACGGGATCGCTGCCGCGCACCGGCTTGCCGCCGGCACCCGCGATCAGGCGGCTCAAGGCGTCGGCTGCGGTCGCGCTGTCGAGCGCGATCGAGGCGCCGCGCTTGGCAAGCTCGGTGAGTTTTGCCGCCAGCGCCGCCGGCTGCTCGACATCGGCCGATTGCTCGAGATGGTCGCGCGTCGAGTTGGACAGCTTGCGCTGATCGATGAACACCAGCGGCCGGCCTTCCTTCGGCACCAGCGCATAGGACAGCGGCAGCGGCGTATGTGAGACGTCGGCGCCGCGGATGTTGAAGGTCCACGCCACAGCGTGGCTGTCGGACAGCACCAGCGCGTCGACGCCGAGCTTGTTGATCTCGAGGCGGATGCGCTTGAGCTTCTCGGCTTCGATCTCTCCGGAAAACTGCGCGCCGTGGATCGTGACCGGGCCGAGCGGCGGTGCCGGCCGCTCGTGCCAGATCGCATCGACCGGATTGCCGTCGACGGCGACCAGTTCCGCGCCGGCCTTGGCGCAGGCCGCTGCCAGCCGTTCGGCTGCCGCAGAAGTGTGCAGCCAGGGGTCAAATCCCAGGCGGTCGCCGGCCGCCAGATGCCGGGTCAGCCAATGCTCCGGCGGTGGCTCGACCAGCGGCTCGACCTGCCAGGCCTTGCGGTCGACCTGCTTGCCGGCCTGCAGCGTGTAGCGGCCGTCGACGAACAGGGCCGCTTCCGTGCTCAGCACGATCGCGAGCCCGGCCGATCCGGTGAAGCCGGTCAGCCAGGCGAGCCGCTCCTCGGAGGCTGCGACATATTCATTCTGCTGCTGGTCGGCGCGCGGAACCACGAATCCCGTCAGCTTGCGCCGCGCCAGCTCCTCGCGCAGCGCGCTCAAGCGCGCGGTCAGCGCCACGCCGCCTTCGGGCTCTTCGAACGTCTGGAAATGGGCTTCGAACATCGCCGTCGCACTCTCTTCGATGGAAGCCTGACCTTCGCGCGAGCGCGGTCAAGCATGACCATATTTTTGGCATAACTTATGCTTGAATATGGCATAGTGGAATTGACCGGACGATGTCCACTGCACGTCAACGGTCAAGCGTATGGGGAGTGTCCAGGAGTGTCTCAACTCAACGGTGAGGAGATGCACGATGCCTGCATTCACGTTTGAGAAGATCTCGCCGCCGGTCCGCCGCGGCCCGATTGCGCCGGTCGAACAGAAGCAGCGCGGCGTCATCGTCCAGATGCTGGACCGTCTGGTCGAGGCGCGCGCCAAGCGAGCGGCAGGCCAGGACAAGGTCGAGACCATCCGCAGCGATTCTCCTGCACCCGAATAGCTAATCCACGGATCGCGGCTACCGTTCCAGATCCGACGCCTTCGCCACGGTTACATTGACGACCTTGCCGTCCTCGAGCTCGCGCACGATCCGCTCATCGGGGCCGACGATGCCGAGATCGAATTCGCGATCGGGCGTCAGCAGCGTCATGCGCTGGCCGGCGATCACGACGACGGTCATGTCGAGCGTCTCGCCGGAGATCGCCCATTCCCTGAGCTCGTTGCGAAACGGCTCTTTGCGCCAGGCGTCGGGGAAGCCCGGATCGCATCTGACCTCAAGACCATCTTCGGATGTGGTCAGGACGAGCTTCGACCTGGAAGGCTTCCAGTGCTCCTCCAGCAGATCGTTCGCCAGCCAGACGCAGCTGAACGAGCGGCATTCCGCCGGCCGGCTCCGATAGGTCCGGCAGCCGCGCCCCGGCTCGCAGTGCGGGCACCACGTGTTGGCAGGCTTTGCCAATTCCTCGATCGCCATCACCTTGCAGCAGAGCGTGCAGTCGCCGCACTGTCTGCCGGTTTCGGTCACTTCACGAAACGCAGCAGCAGGCTGCTCCAGCCCTCGATCTTCAGATGCCGCAGCGGCACCAGCCCGCGGGCCCGGTAGGCGGCGATGACCGCCGGCGCCTGGTGCGTCAGCAGGCCCGAGAGAATGACCTGCGCCGACGAGGCAAGGTGGGGCGCCATCGGGCCGGCCAGTTGCCGCAGCGGATTGGCGAGGATGTTGGCAAGCACCAGGTCGAACGGACCGTCCTCGGCAAAGCGCGGCGATGCAAAGCCGGTGGCGCGAATGACGTCCACCAGATCGCCAGTGCCGTTCAGCCGGGCGTTCTCCTCGGCGACACTGACCGATGGCGGGTCGATATCGCTCGCCAGCACCTTGCCGTGCAGCGCCTTGGCGGCGGCGATCGCCAGCACGCCGCTGCCGGTGCCGAGATCCAGCACGCGGCGGGGCTGATACGCCTTCAGCACGTGGTCGAGCAGCAGCAGGCAGCCGCGCGTGGTGCCGTGATGGCCGGTGCCGAAGGCCAGCGCCGCCTCGATCTCGATCCCGAGCTTGTTGGGGGGTATCCGGTGCCGGTCATGCTGGCCGTGGACGATAAAGCGGCCGGCCGCGACCGGGACAAGGTCTTCCAGGCTGGCCTTGACCCAGTCCTTGGCCTCCACGGTATCAAAAACTAAAGTTGATGCGACATCCTGCCGCACCAGTTGGCCAACCAGTTCGCGGATTAAATTTTGGTCGGGCGGCTCGGCAAAATGGACGCTGACGTCCCAGCGGCCATCCGGCCGCTCGAAGGCCGCAAACGCCGCCTGATCCTCGAAAAACAGCTCGCAAAGCGCGTCTACCACGCGCTTTGCGGTCGATTCGTCTGGAAGGGTGACGCTGGTGCGGTGTGTGGACGGGGTCATCGGAGGCCGGTAGCGCGGTTTTTGTTAAAATTTCAAGCCGGATTCAATCGAATATCGCGAGAATTGAGAGGTTCCCGGTTCAGACAACCTTAGATGTTGCCGTACTACTACTGTGGCGGAACTGGGAACACCCTTCGTTCCAAGGCATCACAACCAAGGGCAGGGCTGCAATGAAGGCTTTTATCGTTAAGTTTTTGCGGAATGAATCCGGCGCGACCGCCATCGAATACGGACTGATCGCGACCGGCATCGCTATCGCCATCATCGCTGCGGTGAATGGCGTCGGCACGGCACTGAGCGGGACCTTCAACTCGATCAGCGGCTCGCTGAAGTAATCTCTCGAACGGCGTTCTCAGGGAAGCACCGGGCGGCGACGCCCGGTGTTTTCTTTTTGACCGGTTGTCCACAGAGGCCACACGCAGCTTGTCGACAAGACGTCAACTGCGTTTTCCCGGGATTGTCAGCGTCTGTCGCACAGCCGGTCCACAGCGGCGTCCACCGGTTATCCCGTCCTTGGACAAGACCGCTGTCCACCGCAGACCCACAGCTTCTCAACATGCCTGTCTACAGCTTGCAGTGCGATGAGCGCGGCGCGTGGTGTCTCGTCCGCCCTACGAGAACAGCGCCCGATGGTCGGCCAAAATCGCCCGCGCGGCATTGTGGCCGGGGGCGCCGGTGACGCCGCCGCCGGGATGGGCGCCGGAACCGCAATGGTAGAGACCCTTCAGAGGTCCGCGGTAGTCGGCATGGCCGAGCATCGGCCGCGCCGAGAACAATTGGTTCAGTGTCAGCGCGCCGTGAAAGATGTCGCCGCCGAGCAGGCCGAACTCCCGCTCGAGGTCGAGCGGCGACAGGACCTGGCGGCCGATCACGGTGCCTGCGAACCCGGGGGCGTAGCGGTCGACGGTTGCGATCATCAGATCGGCGACCTCTTCGCGATGATCGTCCCACGATCTGCCGTCGGGCAACTGCGGCGCGACGTGCTGGCAGAACAGGCTCGCGACATGCTGGCCCGGCGGGCTCAGGCTGTCGTCGAGCGTCGAGGGGATCAGCACCTCGACGACCGGCGCGCGGCTCCTGCCGAATTCGCGCGCATCGTGCCAGGCGCGATCCATATAGCCGAGGCTCGGGGCAATGATGATGCCCGCCGAGAGGTGATCCCCCAGGCCGGGCAGCGCGCTAAACGAGGGCAGGGCGCTGAGCGCCACATTCATCCTGAAACTGCCGGACCCGTTCTGCCATCGTGAGATGCGCGCGCGAAACGCCGGCGCCAATGCGCCTTCCGGCACCAGGCGTGTGTACAGCAGCTTCGGATTGACGTTCGAGACGACGTATTTGGCGCGCACGGTCTTGCCATTGTCGAGGATGACGCCGACGGCGCGCTCCTTCTCGACGATCACCTCGCGGACGGCAGCATCGGTTTCGATCTCGACGCCATGGCTGCACGCGGCACACGCCATCGCCCGCGTGATCGCACCCATGCCGCCGATCGCGTGGCCCCAGACGCCTTTCTTGCCGTTCACCTCGCCGAACGCATGATGCAGCATCACATAGGCCGAGCCCGGCGCGTAGGGGCTGGCATAGTTGCCGACGATGGCATCGAACCCGAACAGCGCCTTGACGAGGTCGTTCTCGAAGCGCTCGTCGAGCATCTCGCCGGCCGATCGCGTGAACAGGTCGAGCAGATTGCGCTGCTGTTCCAGCGACAGCCGGCGCAGGATGTTGGCGGCGCCGAGCGCGTTGAAGGCCTCGCTGATCGCGCCGATGCCAAAACCCTCGACGAGGTTCGGCGGCGCGCGCAGCACCAATTGCCGCAGCACGTCGGCGATGGCTTCGAGTTCCCCTGAGAACACGCCGATTGCGGCCGCGTCCTGGCGGCTGAGTTTTTCGACCGAGGCCCGGGTACGGCCTTCGCCAGTCAAAAGATAGCTGCCGTCGGGCGAGGGGAGGAAGTTCTGCGCGCGCCGCTCGACGATCCTGAGACCGTGATCGGCAAGTTTCAGGTCAGACATGATCTGCGGATTGAGCAGGCTCACCGTGTAGGCGGCGACCGAATTGCGGAAGCCCGGGCAAAATTCTTCGGTGACCGCAGCGCCGCCGACCACCTTGCGGCGTTCCACGACCTTCACGCGCAGCCCGGCCATCGCAAGATAGGCCGCGCAGGTGAGGCCGTTGTGCCCCGCACCGATGATGACGACGTCAGTTTCGTTCATGTCCGCTTCAAGAAGCAGTGATTAGAGCAGTGCTGTGGCGCCGCAGCGCCGCGTCGTCAAGTCCGCGTGACCGCCGTTTCTTGTCCGTGATAGTGCCGTATGCTCAACTGAAATCCTCCGGTGGGGTGCCACCGGACCGTCCGCCTCCGGCGCCCGCCGGGTCCATGCCGGAGCTTTCATGACGTCTGAGCCGACCGCCTCGCGCAACCGGCTGGTGCTGGTTGTCTACACCGCCGCGATCTTCGTCAGCGCCCTGTTGCTGTTCTCGGTGCAGCCGTTGTTCACCAAGATGGTGCTGCCGCGGCTCGGCGGCTCGCCGGCGGTGTGGTCAGTGGCGATGGTGTTCTTCCAGTCGCTGCTGCTCGGCGGCTACGCCTATGCGCATCTCCTGATGAAGCTGAACGGCCGCATCGTGCCGGTCGCGGTGCATCTGGTGCTGCTCGTCGTCGCGCTCGTGACCTTGCCGCTGTCGATCAGGAGCGGCTGGGGCGAGCCGCCGACGTCCGGCTATGCGATCTGGCTGCTTGGCCTGTTCGCGGTCTCGATCGGCCTGCCGTTCTTCGCGCTCGCCGCCAACAATCCGCTGCTGCAGGCCTGGTTCGTGCGCACCGGACATCCCAACGGGCCCGACCCGTATTTTCTCTACGCATCCTCGAACATCGGCAGCTTCCTCGCGCTCTTGTCATACCCGGTGCTGCTCGAGCCGATGTTCACGTTGCGCACCCAGAACCTGATCTGGACCGGTGGCTATGGTCTCCTGATCGTCCTGATCGCGAGTTGCGGCGTGCTGCTGTTGCGGTCGCCGGCCAACGCCGCACTCAACATCCAGGTCGATGATGTCAATGCGCCGGCGCCGACCTGGCTGCTGCGGGCGCGCTGGATCTTCCTCGCCGCGGTGCCGTCCGGCCTCTTGATCGCGGTGACGGCACACATCTCGACCGACGTCGCCGCCGCGCCTTTGCTGTGGGTGCTGCCGCTGTCGCTGTATCTCTTGACCTGGGTGCTGGTGTTCCAGTCGCGGCCGCTCTTGCCGCACAAATGGATGCTGCGGGCACAGCCGCTGGCGATTGCCGGTGTCGTGATCCTGCTTGCGGTCGGCGGCGAGCAGAACCTGCTGCTCACGCTCGGCGGCCATCAGCTCTGCTTTTTTATCATCGCGATGGCCTGTCATGGCGAGCTCGCGCGCACCCGCCCGGCCGCGAAATATCTCACCGGCTTCTACGTCGCGCTGTCGTTCGGCGGCATGGTCGGCGGCCTGTTCGCCGGGCTGATCGCGCCTTTTACTTTCTCGTGGGTCGCCGAATATCCGATCCTGCTGGCGCTCGCTGCGCTGTGCCGTCCGCCCGGCGGCGCGGAGCGGCTGCCGCGCTGGAGCGCCTGGTACTGGCCGTTCCTCGCGGTGCTGGCGGTGGCCCTGATCGCACCAAGCTATTCGGCCGGCGACATCTTCGACTGGTTCGACGTGCATCGGGTCTGGGTGATCGGCGCGGTCGGCGTGCTCTCGGCGCTGCTCGCGCTCGCGCTGAACGCCAATCGCTGGAAGATCTTCGCCACCGTCATTGTCGCGCTCGTGGTGCTGCGCGCCTATCCATCCGACGACGGCCGCGTCGAAACCGTGCGCAGCTTTTTCGGCGTGCACAAGATCGTGGTGACGCCGAACGGGCAGTTTCACGTGCTGATGCACGGCACCACGATCCATGGCGCCGAGAAGTTCAAGAACGATGACGGCACGCCGGTCGTCGGAAAGCCCGAACCGATCAGCTACTATTACAAGGACGGCGGCATCGGGCGGGCGATCACTGCGATCCGCGAGCGCAAGGGCGCGCCGCTGAAAGTGGCGGTGATCGGGCTCGGTTCGGGGACGCTGACCTGCGCGTCGGCCCCCGGCGAGGACTGGCGCTTCTTCGAGATCGACCAGTCGATGGTCGATACCGCGCGGGATCCGAAATACTTCACCTACATCCAGAACTGCGAGCCGAACCTCAAGCCTGTCATCGGCGACGCGCGGCTGACCTTCGCCAAGGAGCCGGACGGCGTCTACGATCTCATCATCGTCGACGCTTATTCGTCGGACGCGATCCCGATCCATCTCGCGACCGAGGAGGCGATGGCGATCTACAAGGAGAAGCTGGCGCCGCAGGGTGCGGTCGTGATGCACGTCTCCAACCGTCATCTCGAACTCGCCAGCGTCGTGGTCGGCATTGCGGATGCCAACGACATGAAGAGCTGGGTCTATAGCGAGGATTCCGGCCGCGACAACGAGTACATCTTCTCGACCTCGGTCGTCGTGTCCGCGCGCGAGGAGGAAGACGTTGGCAAACTCGCATCGTCGGATGTCTGGACCGAGACCGAAGCCGACGAGAAGCAGCGGGTCTGGACCGACGACTATTCGAACGTGCTGGGAGCGGTGTACCGCCGCCTGCGCGACGGCGAGCAGTAGGACCTGCAAGCCGAGCCAATCGCGGCGCCTTCCGCGCATAATTCTCTAGCGATCGGCCACCAGCAGTCTGGCGAGCTGGGGCTTGACGATTACGGCAAACTCTCCGGGATCGTCGAAAGCCCTCGCCGAGAGCATTGCCCCGTGAACCGATGCCATCAGCACCTGGGCCTCCTCGTGCGGCCGCTGGTCCAGCCGGAACAGATGCTGTTCCGCGCCGGCCTGCAGCACCGACGTGAGCCATCCCGCAAGGTGGTTGAAGTGGGCGCGGACGCGCGATGCGACCTCGTCCGGCAACATCGGCATCTCGCCGGCAAGCATCGCGCAGACGCAGAACGACAGCGAGGCATTGCCGATGCACGCCTGCCAGAAGTTCACGTAAGCCTGCAGCTGGTCGGCCGGGCTTGCGAATTGCTCCTGAAGCGACTTCAGGCCCAGCTCCGTCTGCTGCCGGTAGCGATCCACCAGCGCCGAGACCAGCTCGGCCTTGGTCGGGAAGTGATGGTGGATGCTGGCCTTCCGGATACCGATGGCATCCGAAATGTCGGCATAGCTGAACCCATTGTAGCCCCCGGCGACGATGAGGGGCTGCGCGACGTCGAGAATTTTTTCAGAAGTCGAAACCATCACGTTCACGTCATGCCTACCTTCCAGTAGGTAAATTCCAGAGGCAAATCAAGGCTTTCTTCTCCTCACAGGACGTCGGAGGGCCAGATTGACTCGGATTTGTCATCTACCTACTAGTAGGAAGACAAACAAGGAGCCTGTCAATGCAAAGCCACCTCTCGACCCAATCCGCCTGGCTGCGATCCTATTATCTCGGGCGCGCCATCTTCTCGGTCGCCTGGGTCGCCGCCGCCGTTCTGTTCAGCGGCCAAGCCGGCCCCGCAGCGGTACTGCTCGTGATCTACCCGGCGTGGGACGGCATCGCCAATCTGGCCGACGCCCGGGTCAATGGCGGCCTGAAGGCCAATCCGTCCCAGGCCCTGAATGTCGCGGTCAGCGCGATCACGACGCTCGCCGTGATCGTGGCGCTCAGCCACAGCAGCTATGCCGTCCTGGCCGTGTTCGGGGCTTGGGCGATCCTCGCGGGCGTGCTGCAATTGTCCACCGGCGTCAGGCGCTGGCGTCATTATGGCGCGCAATGGGCGATGATCCTGAGTGGCGCACAGTCGGCACTCGCCGGCGGCTACATGATCAGCCAGTCCATCGGCAACGTTGCGCCGACCATTCTCGACGTCGCTCCCTATGCGGGCTTCGGCGCGTTCTATTTCCTGCTTTCCGCAATCTGGCTCGTAGCCGCCGGCTATCGCCACGCGCGCGCCTAGGATCAAAGCGAGAAGCCAGGGCTCCGTTCCGATTCTATCGGAACGGAGAGCTGTCCGGCAGCACCGGAGAGCGCGAGCTCGCCTTCCGCGCGACGCGACTATTTGTTCTCTGGCGGCGCTGCACCCGCGGAGACCGGCGTCGAGGCGGCGAGCAGCGGCATCGTCGGCGTGCTCTCGCCGGCATCCTCATCGAGGAATTGTTCCACGCCGGCCTGGATCGACGACTTCGCGCTGTCCGGGCCGCGGTCGCTGAGATCGTTGTGCTGGAATTCGGTTCTGACCACCTTGATGCCGAGTCTCGCGCAGGTCTCGTCGTCGGGCACGACGCCCGGATCGGCCTTGAACACCGGATCCCTGGAGCGGAACGAGAGGATCTTGATCCTGCCGTCGGTGATGAAGGGAACGCGCAGATTGTCCAGCGTGACGACCTTCTTGACCAGGTCGGGATGCTGCTTGGCGAAGAACATCGAGATGTCGCCGCCGTTGGAATGGCCGATCAACGTCAGCTGGCGATAGTTTGCGTTCGGATAGAGCTTCTTGAGCTCGTCGATCGCATACATGATGTTGAAGACGCCGCGATTGTACTGCATGCGGCGGCCGACATATTCCTCGCCGACCTTGGTGACCATCGGCGCATCGGTGTCGAGATCATGCTGAATGCTGACCACGAGGTATCCGCGCGACGCGAACAAATTGGTGAGGAACGAGTACTCGGTGTTCTTGACGGTGTTGCCGTGGCTCAGGATCGCGACCGGCAGCTCGATCATCTCGGCCATCGCCTGCATTTGCCGGTCACGGCGCACCGCGACCTCGACCGTGACGTTGCGGTCGTCGCGCAGAACGTCGTGGAACGTCAGCGTCGTGTGACGGATGGCCCATCTGTCCGTCGTGAAATAGGCGGCCATCGCCACGATGCACAGGCAAAGGACAATGATGCCCCGTTTCATGTCGACCTCTGATCTCGCCTACGTGACCCGCGCTTCTCGCCCTGATTTCATCGGGCATGCCGCGTGAATCGGCCTCCAGGGGCCAGGCGGGCGCTTGTGCCGCCGAATATCGGGCTAGTTTTACAATCAGATGACGACGCGACGACGGGCCCCGGCGCACGATGACGCGCGCCCTTTGCGACGGTCACAAGCGGGTGAGGGGAGCGTGAACTGACGGCGCGCTGCCTGCGGCGCCGTCATTGGACCACGAGAGCGTCTCAGTCCTGATAGCTGTTGCCGTAGAAGCTGCGCTGCTGCTGGTAGTACGGGCGCGGCTGGTAGTAGCCCTGCGGCGCCGGTGCGTAGCCCTGATTGCCGTAATACTGCTGCTGCTGGCCATAGGCCTGCGCGTCGTAGACGCGGCGGCTCGACGGCGGTGCCGGATAACGGCGATCGGTCGAGCTGCCGTCGGCCGGATAGATGTAGCCGTCGTCGGCGCGGGCCTGCGCCGGATAGTCGCGCGGTTGAGGCGTCAGCACGACCGGGTCGCCGGCGGCGGCGGTGCCGTACTGCTCGTCATATTGCTGCGGCGCGCGGCGGGCGACGGCGGTGCCGTTGCGCCCACGCGGATTGCGCGCCAGCGCGACCTGCGACGAACCCGTCAGCGTCACGGTGGTGTTGAGCACGCCTTCCTTCTGGACCAGCGCGTAGAGCGTGGTTGCGTTGTCGCGCGACAACCGCACGCAGCCATGCGAGGCCGGCGAGCCGAGGCGGTTCACCGAGTCGGTGCCGTGAATAGCGTGCCCGATCTTGGTGAAGAAGATCGAGTGCGGCATCGGCGCGTCGTCGAATTCCTTGGAATAGTGATCCTCTTCCATGCGGAAGGCGCGGAAGCTGCCGTTCGGCGTTTCGCGCGACGGGATGCCGGTCGAGACCGGCCAGTGATAGCGCGCGACCCCGTCGACCGCGACGGTCATCTGCTGGTTGTCCTTGTCGATGGTGATATCGACCTTGGCCTGTGCGGCGCCGGCGGTGAAGAGCATCACGGACGTGAACGCAATGAGGAACGAACGCATTTTACCTTTGGCCTCCAGGCCTGCTCGCGAAGCCGCGACTCTCCGTCCCCGGCAATCAATATGCACGGAATCCGAACTTGGTTCCAGTGGCGGACCAAGGCCGTGATCATCACCATGGTTAATCCCGCGCGCGGCGCAAACAAGGCCGAAGCCGGGCCCGCCTGTCACGGCGGGCTGACTTTTTCGCGAGCAGGCCGCGACGGCGGCCCAATTGATCTCCGACACGCAACCATTTGGCCGCATGGGCGTTTAACAAATTCCCGCCTGGCGGCGCGTTCGCGCCGCGCATCAAGGAATCCAGATGAACAACACCAAGGTGAAGACCGCGGCCGTCGTCCCAGCCGGCCTCTCCGCGCGGCTCCTGCTTGCGGCCGCAGCCCTCGCTTTGACACTGGTCGCAGTCCCCCATACCGGCAATGCCCAGGGCATCGTCCGCGGCGCCCATGAGGGAGCCTATGAAGGCAACCGGGTCGCCGGCCCGGTCGGCGGCGTGGTCGGCGGTGCCGTCGGCGCCGGTGTCGGTGGCGCCATGGGCGCGGTCAAGGGCGTGTTCGGCATCCCGGATCGCGGCTACCGCCGTGGCCACCGCTGCCGCGGCTATTACCGCCACGGCCATTTCCATTGCTATTGATTGAGATCGTCATTCCGGGGCATGCGATGCGAAGCATGAACCCGGAATCTCGAGATTCCGGGTTCGCGCTAGGGCTCGCGCCCCGGAATGACTTGCTTTTCCAAGTCAGTTCTTCAGCCGGTAGCCGGTCCTGAAGATCCACGCCACGATGGCCATGCAGGCCACCAGGAATCCCACGGTCATGCCGAGGCTCAGTGGCACGCTGACATCGGCGATCTCGTAGAAGCTCCAGCGGAAGCCGGAGATCAGGTAGACTACGGGATTGAGCAGCGTGATGGTGCGCCAGCCCGACGGCAGCATGTTGACCGAATAGAAGCTGCCGCCGAGGAAGGTGAGCGGCGTCACCACCAGCATCGGGATCATCTGCAGCTTCTCGAAGCCGTCGGCCCAGATGCCGATGATGAAGCCGAACAGGCTGAAGGTGACCGCCGTCAGCACCAGGAAGGTCAGCATCCACACCGGATGCTGGATATGCAAGGGTACGAAAAGCCCGGCCGTCGCCAGGATGATCAGGCCGAGGATGATCGACTTGGTGGCGGCGGCGCCGACATAACCGATGACGATCTCGAAATAGGAGATCGGCGCCGACAGGATCTCGTAGATCGTGCCGACGAATTTCGGGAAGTAGATGCCGAACGAGGCGTTGGAGATGCTCTGGGTCAGCACCGACAGCATCACGAGCCCCGGCACGATGAAGGTGCCGTAGCTGACGCCCTCGACCTCGGTGATGCGCGAGCCGATCGCGGCGCCGAACACCACGAAATACAGCGAGGTCGACACCACCGGCGAGACGATGCTTTGCAGCAGCGTGCGCCAGGTGCGCGCCATTTCGAACAGATAGATCGCCCGGATTGCGCGATAGTTCATGGCGCCCTCACGAGGCTGACGAAGATGTCTTCAAGGGAGCTTTGTTTCGTATCGAGGTCCGAGATGCGGATGCCGGCATTGCGCAGATCGTTGAGCAGGCTGGTGATGCCGGTGCGGTCGCCCTTGGTATCGTAGTCGTAGGTCACGGTGCGGCCGTCGTCGGACAATTCGAGATTGTAGGCGGACAGAACGTCGGGAATGGCCTCGAGCCTGTTCTGCAATTGCAGCGTCAGCTCCTTCTTGCCGAGCTTCTGCATCAAGGTCGCCTTGTCCTCGATCAGGATGATCTCGCCCTTGTTGATGACGCCGATGCGGTCGGCCATCTCCTCGGCTTCCTCGATGTAGTGCGTGGTCAGGATGATGGTTACGCCGGAAGCCTGCAGCGTGCGGACTACCTCCCACATGCCCTTGCGCAATTCGACGTCGACCCCGGCGGTCGGCTCGTCGAGGAACAGGATCTGCGGCTCGTGCGACAGCGCCTTGGCGATCATCACGCGGCGCTTCATGCCGCCGGACAGCGTGATGATCTTGGCGTCCTTCTTGTCCCACAGCGACAGGTCGCGCAGCACCTTCTCGATATGGGCGGGGTTCTTCGGCTTGCCGAACAGGCCGCGGCTGAAGCTGACGGTCGCCCACACCGACTCGAACGCGTCGGTGTGCAGTTCCTGCGGAACCAGCCCGATCATCGACCGCGCCGCGCGATAGTCGGCGATGATGTCGTGCCCGCCGATCGTGATGCGGCCCTCGCTCGGATTGGCGATGCCGCAGATGATGCTGATCAGGGTGGTCTTGCCGGCGCCGTTCGGCCCGAGCAGCGCGAAGATCTCGCCCTTGACGATATCGAGATTGATGCCTTTCAGCGCCTTGAAGCCGGAGCCATAGGTCTTCGAAAGATTGGAAACGGAGATGATCGGCGACATGCAGGGCAGGGAGCGTGAGGGAGGGGCGCGCGCGGATTGGGCCCGGGCGGGAGCGGAATGCGGGTCAAGCCCAGATAGGGACGCACGGTCCGTTCTGCAATCGCTCGGCGAGGGAGAAATTTATTCTGCGGCGTCCGCTCTCCCGGTTGCGGGCTTCTGCAACTGACGTGTCCACGTCGTCATGACCGGGCTATCGAACGAGGCCGATAATCTGCCTGGGCAAGGGCGCACTGCCAAAATATCGAAAACAACCCCATGCAAAGGAGTCGGCGGCTGCCGGCGGGCACGGCAACTGTCCGTAGCGGGTGAAGATGTCGTGTTTTTGTAGCTCGTGATCTGTCGCCTTCGTTTGTGATTTGCAGGGGAGCCGGAAGGCGGGGACGGCTTTGCCTGATTGATCATGCCACGGCTGTTGCGGCGGTTTTAGCCCTGCGGGTGTGTTTCTTTGTTCGACTTGAAGCCCGTTTCTCCGCCCCGACCCGCGCGATCTTGACGGCGGCGCGCGCAGGAGCGGTCAAGGACGCGCGCTTGCGCGCCCGCAAGGGCTTGTCCTTGACGGCTCCGAGCACGCTGCCAGGCTGAGGCGCGTCGGGGCTGATCTGCTGTCCGTTGGCGCTAAACACCGCCAACCGATGCGGTCCGAGGAACACGCTGACGGCGCCATCGGGATACTCATGGAGCCGCACCACGGCCTTGACGAAGTGAGGCCTGAGCCGGCTCTGCGGCAGCTGCAGCCGCCGACCGTTCCATGCAACGGTATTATCGTTGGCGACGGTACGCTCCTCGATCACGCACAGCGCCTCGCGCCAGGCCTCATGCCGGTCGGCCACGAATGCCGAGCCTTCCTGTTCGGGCTTGATCGCAAACGCGGCGTTGTGCCCGGCGATGTAATGCGCCTTCAGCCACGCATTGGCGGCTTCGACCGTCTTGATCCCGGCAAGCCGCAGCTCCTTCGGCAGCCGATCCTGCAACGTGCCGAACAGCCGCTCGGAGCGCCCGCGCGCCTGCGGCGAATAGGCTGCGATATGCTCGATCCCAAGATGCGATAAAGCCCGTCCCACCTGGGTTTGTTGCGTCTTCGAGACCTTCTCGCCGGTTTTTGGGGTAAGGAAATAATGGCTGCCGCGGTCGGTATAGAGCGCGCAGAACAGGCCATGCTCGCCAATCACTTCGCGCAAGGCCTGGAAGGTCGAGGCCGTTCCTTCTTCCTCGACCAGGACCATCGAGTAGACCTCGCTGGTCGCATCGTCCATCGTGACGATCAGGTCCCTCGCGGGCAGACCTTCGATCCAAACGTGGCGCGATCCGTCCTGGTGCAGCAGCATGCCCCGAAGCGGCCGGCGTGGGCGCTTCTTGCGGTGCGCCGAACGCTTCGGCGCCTTCCGCACCAACCCCGCCGCGTGCAAGGCTAGCTTGGTCACCGTATAGCCCAGCATATAGCCATGCCGCTTTTGCAGCTGCTCGTGGAAATGCTTCACCGTGAAGTCCGCGTACTTGTCCCGGAACAGCCCCAGCATCCGCTCAAGTTCTTTCTGCGGCGCTCGCCGTGGCGAGCGCCGACCCATCCGCCGGTCGACAAGCCCGTCATCGCCCTCTGCCTCGTAGCGTTCTGCCCAACGTTGAAATGTCCGCACGCTGATCCCAGAACCTCTGCAGCCGCCTCCTGCGTCAGCTCCTTGGCCTCCGTCCGCTCCAACAAACTTGAAAACCGCATCCGTCGTACTCCCTCGTGAATGGATGCCGTGCCCATCGTGCCCCCTTTGTTCCGGGGCACCGAAAACACGACACTTCACGAGCTACAATCAGGCGACAGATCACGAGCTACTGACACCGGCGGGCACGGCAACTTGACTCGTCGGGCAACTCAGCGCTATGCTTCTATTATTCCGAAATCATGAGGGGCGCCCTCGCTCGGGGCCATCGCAGATGGCATTTGCGGGCTGCCGCGACTGACGTGGTGTCATCGCCGGGCTATGGGACCTGGCCGATAGCCATATGCGATAGCCTTGCCCGCAAGCGGGAGTGAGGACGCAGTTCCGACGCCCTGCTATTCAATCCAATCAGTGCTTCTTCGCCGATTTCGCCGGCTTCTTGGCGGCGGCCGCCGGGGCGGGGTGCGCGGGCGGCTCGGCGTCCGCGAGCTTCGCGACCAGCATGATCTGCACCTGGCTGTTGACCGGCGCGTTGGGACGGGCGGGGTCGAGCAACTGCTCTTCGCCGAGCCCGACCGATTGCAGGCGTTTCGGCGCGATCTTGTAGGTGTTGACCAGGATGTCGCGGATCGCGTCGGCGCGCCGCTGGCTCAACAGCACGTTGTTGTCGCGCCGTCCGCCCGATTCGATGTGGCCGACGATCAGGAAAGTATAGGGCAGCAGCGCGGAATGCGTCAGCGCGTCGGCGATCCGTCCGACGGTCGCATAGGACTCCGGCATCACGATCGGCGTGTCGACGTCGAACCTGACATCGACATTGAACGCCGGCAGCTTGGTCAGGTCGGGGGCGATCGGCGGCCGGCTCGAGGGCGGTGGCTCGTTCCTCGATCGCGACTTCGATCGTTCCAGCGTCTGCTGGCGCAACGCCGGGACATCGATCGCGGCGTCGGTCTCGAAATGATTGAGCTTGGCGATGATGTCGTCGCGCGTGACGGCGGTCTGCGCCTGCATCGGCGAGAGCGGCATCGCCAGCACCAGCAGCGCGCCGAGCAGGCCCGACAGACTGATCTCGCGCGGGCCTCGTGCCGACAGCCGCATCATTGATACCCCGCGTCATTGATCGCCTGGGTGCAGTTGCGGCTGAGGCCCTTGGCGCTGACGAGGCAGGGCACCGACTTGCTGGTCTCCTTGGTCGAGCCGCCGCAGACCTTGACGATCTCGCGGGTGCAGGCATTCGCAACGGTGACGCGCGCCGCGATCCGCTTCTGGATCGCATCGAGGGTGGAGAAGTAGCTCTCCTTGCACTGCGGCGATATCACGTCGCGGTTACGCGACAGGCATTCCTTGAGGCGGTTGGAGTCGAGATTGACGCCGCGGCAGTTCGCGGTGATATCGGCGCCGCAGGCCTTGGCCAGTTGCGCTGCAGAATCGCCAAAGCTCATCGTCTCCGCGACCGCCAGCGACGGCGCGGTGAGCGCGATGACAAAAAAGAAAAACCTCCCCCGGACCATGGGGCCATCTCAACCCGTGAATTCAACCGGGGTCAAGGGCTACCAACAGAGAAGACCGCCAAAGAAGGTCGCCAAAGAAGATCGCTACGTCACACCCGTTCCACAAAGCTGTCGACCACCTTCTTTTCGCCGGCCTTTTCGAAGGCGATGGTGAGCTTGTTGCCGTCGATCTTCACCACATGGCCGTAGCCGAATTTCTGGTGAAACACCCGGTCGTCCAGCGAAAAATCCGACGTCGTGCCGGTGGACTTCGCCACCAGCTCGCCTTCGATCACCATCGGGCCGCGCTTGCTGCGGCCGAAGCCTTCGGATGAAAAGGACGACTGCCGCTCCTCGAAACCGCTGCCGCCGCGTCCGCCGCCGCCGCGGCTGCGGTTGGCCTGGGCGCGCTGCCAGCCCGGGGTCGAATAGCTGGAGCCGAATGATTCGAGGTTGTCGAAGCGCGAGGCGCCATAGCCGCCGCTGCCGCCCCAGCCCGATCCGCCCTTGGATTCGGTGATCTCGACATTGTGCGCCGGCAGCTCGTCCAGGAAGCGCGAGGGGATCGTGGTCGACCAGGTGCCATGGATGCGGCGGTTGGTGGCGAAATAGATTTTTGCGCGGCGGCGCGCCCGGGTCAGCCCGACATGGGCGAGGCGGCGCTCCTCCTCGAGCCCGGCGCGGCCCTGCTCGTCCAGCGTGCGTTGGCTCGGAAACAGGCCTTCCTCCCAGCCCGGCAGGAACACGTTGTCGAATTCCAGCCCCTTCGCCGAATGCAGCGTCATCAGCGACACCGCCTCGTCGCCGGCCTCGCCGTCGCGGTCCATCACCAGCGAGATATGTTCGAGAAACCCTTGCAGGTTCTCGAATTCCTCCATCGAACGCACCAGCTCCTTGAGGTTCTCCAGCCGGCCGGCGGCATCAGCCGAGCGGTCCTTCTGCCACATCTCGGTGTAGCCGCTCTCGTCGAGCACGATCTCGGCGAGCTCGGTATGCGAGGTGACCTCGCGCTGGGCGCGCCAGCGGTCGAACTGCATGACGAGATCGCGCAAGGAGCCGCGCGCCTTCGGCTTCAACTCGTCGGTCTCGACCACGGCCCGCGCCGCCTCGAACAGCGGAATGCGGCGCTTGCGGGCATGGTCGTGCAGCAGCTGCACGGTGGCGTCGCCGAGCCCCCGTTTGGGCACATTGACGATGCGCTCGAAGGCGAGATCGTCGGCCGGCGAATTGATGGTGCGCAGATAGGCGAGCGCATCGCGGATTTCGGCGCGCTCGTAGAATCGGGGGCCGCCGATCACGCGGTAGGGCAGGCCGAGCGTGACGAAGCGGTCTTCGAACTCGCGCATCTGGAACGAGGCGCGCACCAGGATGGCGACGTCGTTGAGGTTTTCACCGGCGCGCTGCAGCTCCTCGAGCTCCTCGCCGATCGCGCGCGCTTCCTCCTCCGAATCCCAGGAGCCGGTGACGGTGACCTTCTCGCCGTCGACATCCTCGGTGCGCAGCGTCTTGCCGAGCCGGCCTTCATTATGCGCGATCAGATGCGAGGCCGCGGCGAGGATGTGGCCGGTCGAGCGGTAGTTGCGCTCGAGGCGGATGACCTTGGCGCCGGGGAAATCGTGCTCGAAGCGCAGGATGTTGTCGACCTCGGCGCCGCGCCAGCCATAGATCGACTGGTCGTCGTCGCCGACGCAGCAGATGTTCTTGAGAGCGGTCTGCTCCCTCTCCCCGTCCTTCACGGGGAGAGGGTCGGGGTGAGGGGCTCTATCCTCGAGCTCAGCCCGCGGAGAGTCCCCCTCACCCGGCGCGCCTTGCGCGCCGACCTCTCCCCGCAAGCGGGGCGAGGTAAGCTCGCCCGGGATCACCGCCGAGAGTGGCTGGCCCGGCCGCGGCGGCGCCTGCGACAGCAGACGCAGCCACAGATACTGCGCGACGTTGGTGTCCTGATATTCGTCGACCAGGATGAACTTGAAGCGGCTCTGGTACTGCCGCAGCACGTCGGGATTTTCGCGGAACAGCCGGATGTTCTCGAGCAGCAGGTCGCCGAAATCGGCCGCGTTGAGGATCTTCAACCGCTCCTGATAGGTCGCGTAGATCTTGCCGCCCTTGCCGTTGCCGAACGAGGCGGCTTCGCCCGCCGGCACCTGCGACGGCGACAGGCCGCGGTTCTTCCAGCCGTCGATCAGGCCGGCCAGCATCCGCGCCGGCCAGCGCTTGTCGTCGATGTTCTCGGCCTGCAGCAATTGCTTCAGCAGCCGCACCTGGTCGTCGACGTCGAGCACCGTGAAGTTGGATTTCAGCTGCACCAGTTCGGCATGGATGCGCAGGATGCGGCCGCCGATCGAGTGGAAGGTGCCGAGCCACGGCATGCCCTCGACCGCCTGGCCCAGCATCTGGCCGAGCCGCAGCTTCATCTCGCGCGCCGCCTTGTTGGTGAAGGTCACCGACAGGATTTCGTGCGGCCGCGCGCGGCCCTGGCTCAGGATATGCGCGATCCGCGTCGTCAGCACGCGGGTCTTGCCGGTGCCGGCACCGGCCAGCACCAGCACGGGGCCGTCGAGCGTCTCGACCGCCTCGCGCTGCTCCGGATTGAGGCCGTTCAGATATTGCGGGCCGCCCGCCGCCGCCCGCGCACGCGCGGCGATGCCGCCAGCCGCCGGCTGGTGCTCGGGAACGCCGTGATGGGGCAATTTGCTCGGCTCGGTCATTGGCGAATCGTCTCGGCCCCACGATGGCACCGCGGGACGGTGAAGGGGAGCCTTCTTAACAGGGATTGAAGGCCATATAGGGCCTGATCGGCCGTTTTGACAGGTTTTATAGCGGTCGACAGGAACGCTTTTGGCAGCAGCCCACACTCAATCGCGGTTCCGGAAATCGACGAAAATTTTACGGTTTCACGCTCAGGAACATGCGTTTCCCAGCCGGATTGTTTCAACAGGTGCGCGCCGGACGGAGGTCCGCGCCAAGGAAGCAGCAGGGAAACGAAGCGGAGTTTTGATCATGCTGAGCTGGGTCGTCACGTTCCTGGTCATCGCCCTGATCGCGGGCATTTTGGGCTTTGGCGGCATCGCCGGCGCGTCCGTCGAAATCGCCAAGGCGATCTTCTTCATCGCTGTCATCCTGTTTCTGGTGTCGGCGGTGGTCGGATTGGTGCGCGGCCGCACAAGGGTCTAGCGAGGCAATGAAGCGAAGCAATGAGACGAGGTCGAGCCGTAGCGGCATCGAAACTGCGTTCCCTCTCCCGCTTGCGGGGGAGGGTCAGGGTGGGGGCTCTCGCCACGAGTCGCTTGGTGGAGAGAGCCCCCACCCGGATCGCATCTAACGATGCGATCCGACCTCCCGCGCAAGCGGGAGAGGTGCAGCGAGTCGGGCGCTGGACCGATTAAATCTAATGCCATCGCGCTCTGGCGGAGCGCTGGACTACTTCGAGGGCATCGCCACGCGGCCGATGCCCTCGGGACGTGGTACACCCGCATAGCTGTCGACGATCGCGCGAGCGCGGGCGCGGATATCGGGCGGAAACGGCGCCACCTTGCGCGCCTCCATGTCGATGTGCAGCGTGAGGTTTTCCGAGGTCGCGGAGAGCCAGCCCTCGGTGGCATGGCGCAGCTCCTCGAAGGTGTGCAGCCGCTTCTCGTCGGCGCCGAGCAGGTGGACGTGGACTTGCACGGGATCGCCGAGATGAATTTCCCTGAGATAGCGGACGTGGCACTCGGCGGTGAAGGTCGAGCACTGCCGGGCCTTCATGTAGGCCGGCCCGATGCCGAGCTGCAGCCACATCTCGTCGATGGCGCGGTCGAACATCACATTGTAGTAGGCCATGTTGAGATGGCCGTTGTAGTCGATCCATTGCGGCTCGATCTGCATCACCGAGGATCTGAACGGCGCCGGTGGAAGCGGCATCTCGCTGGTGGCAGTCGCTGAAGTCATGATCCATCCCCGGTTTGCTGGCGTTCGAGCATGAGCTTTTCTGTGACTCCGGCGTCCACTTTTTCAAGTCAGGCTCTCTTGACCCCTTATACAAGCTTTGCCACGGTCGGCTAAAGGTGGGAGGAAACTTGACGTGGCGACAACGATTTCGAGCACTGTGACGCGACCTGAGCCGCAGGCCCTGAAGCGCGCGATCGACGCGCTGGCGGCACGGTTCGGCAACCGGCTCGTCACGTCGCAGGCGGTGCGCGAACAGCACGCCCATACCACCACGTGGCTGCCGACCCAGCCGCCGGATGCGGTCGTGATGGCGCAGGAAACCGCCGACATCCAGGACGTGGTGCGAATCTGCGCCGCCAATCGCGTGCCGGTCATCGCCTTCGGCACCGGAACCTCGCTCGAGGGGCAGGTCAACGCGCCCGCGGGCGGCATCTGCATCGATCTGCGCGACATGAACAAGGTGCTCGAGGTGCATGCCGAGGACCTCGACTGCGTGATCCAGCCCGGCGTGACGCGCAAGGCGCTCAACGAGCATCTGCGCGATCAGGGCCTGTTCTTTCCGATCGATCCCGGCGCCGATGCCTCGCTCGGCGGCATGACCTCGACCCGCGCCTCCGGCACCAACGCGGTGCGCTACGGCACCATGCGCGAGAACGTGCTGGCGCTGAAGGTGGTGCGCGGCGACGGCGAGATCATCACGACAGGCACGCGCGCCAAGAAGTCGTCGGCCGGTTACGACCTGACGCATCTGTTCGTCGGCGCCGAAGGCACGCTCGGCATCATCTCCGAACTGACCATCCGCCTGCGCGGCATTCCCGACACGATCGCGGCGGCGGCCTGTTCGTTCGACACGGTGCGTGGCGCCTGCCAGGCCACGATCCTCGCGATCCAGACCGGCATTCCGGTCGCGCGGATCGAGCTGCTCAATGCCGCGCAGGTGAAGGCCTGCAACAGCTACTCCAAGCTGTCGCTGCCCGAGACGCCGCTGCTGCTGCTGGAATTCCACGGCAGCGAGGTCGAAGTCGCCGAGCAGTCGAAGAATTTCCGCGACATCGCCGCCGAATGCGGCGGCGGCGACTTCACCTGGACCACCAAGCCGGAGGACCGCACCAAGCTGTGGCAGGCCCGGCACGACGCCTACTGGTCCGTCAAGGCGCTGCGTCCCGGCGACAGCATCGGCGTCGTCGCCACCGACGTCTGCGTGCCGATCTCGCGGCTTGCCGACTGCGTCACCGAGACCGAGGAGGATCTCAAGCGGCTCAATCTGCTGTCGCCGATCGTCGGTCATGTCGGCGACGGCAATTTCCACTGCTCGCTGCTCTGCGACGTCGACAACAAGGACGAGATGGCGCGCGGCGAGGAGTTCATGCACCGCCTGGTCGAACGCGCCCAGTCCATGGACGGCACCTGCACCGGCGAGCACGGCATCGGGCAGGGCAAGCAGAAATATTTGCAGGCCGAGCTCGGCCCGGAGGCGCTCGACGCGATGCGGGCGCTGAAGCATGCGCTCGACCCGCAAAACATCTTCAATCCCGGAAAGATCGTCCCGGCCGCCTGAGGCGTCGTCACGCCGCGCAGGGGCCGCGAACGTCCGCGCGGCGCGCGTCGTGCGTGGAACTTTTTCGCCCGCCCGGCGTCTCTGTTGCATTGCCGCGATGTGTGCGGTGCGCGGAGGGAAAACGCCGTGATCGGACGGGCAATCGGAATTGCGGTCGTGGTGCTTGCGATGGTGCTGTCGGGCGATGCGATCGCCCGAGGCGGCGGTGGGCACGGCGGCGGCCATGGCGGAGGGCATGGCGGCGGCCACGGACATGGCGGTGGCCACGGGCATGGCGGGCATGGCTTCGGCCACATGCATTTCGGTGGCGGCCATCATGGCGGGCGAGGCCGCTCGCACGCGATCTCGCGATCAGGCTTCGCCGGCCATGGCGCCTTCGCATCGCGCGGAGGCGGCAATTTCGGCCGGATGCGCAATGCCGCGATCGCACCAGGCCATATGCGCAACACGTTCAACTCGCTGTCGCGCAGCGGCGCATTGCGCAACGGCCGGCTGTTGAGCAACCCGGCGGCGCGCGCGCAGATCGCCGCGGCCGCGGCGCTCGCCGGCTGGCACGGCGGGGCGGTGGCCAACGGCTGGTGGCAGCATCCCGGCGGCGGCTATGGCTGGGTCGGCCCGCTGTTCTGGCCGTTCGCGTACAACGACATCTACGACTACGCGATCTGGGGCGATGACATCGGATTCTGGGGCTACGGCTATCCGGATATCTATGCCGGCATCTTCGGGCCTTATGGGTATGACGATCTCAGGGGCTATCTGCCGGAACGCCGGACGGGCCGCCGTTACCGCGGCGGCGGGCGCATCGAGCAGATGTGCGGCAACGACAGCCGTTCGGTCGCCGGCCTGCCGGTGGATCAGATCGCGGATACGGTGCAGCCGACCGAAGCGCAATCGGCGGCGCTCGGCGAACTCGGCAATGCGTCGCTCGCGGCGGCCCAGGCCATTCGCGCGGCATGTCCTGCGCAGGTGGTGTTGACGGCGCCGAACCGCCTCGCCGCCATGCAGCAGCGGATCGAAGCGATGGTCACCGCGGTCGGAATCGTGAAGCCTCCGCTGGAGAAATTTTACGGTCTGCTCGATGACGAGCAGAAAGCGCGGCTCAACGCGCTCGCCGAGAACCAGCGCAAGGAAGCTGCAGCCCGTGATCCGAACGCGACGGTCGCCCAGAGCTGCGGCGCCGCACAGCCCGCGATGCAGGAATGGCCGACGGGCGAGATCGAGGCGCGGCTGCAGCTCAGCGACACCCAGCGCGGTGCGCTTCAGGTGCTGCAGGATACCAGCGCCGACGCCGCGCGGAAGCTGAAGGCCGCGTGCCAGACGAACGAGGCGATGACCCCGCCCGCACGTCTTGCGTTCGTTGCCAGGCGGCTCGACGTCATGCTGCAGGCGGTCAAGGATGTCCGCGCCGCGCTTGAGAATTTCTATGCCACACTCAGCGATGAGCAAAAGGCGCAGTTCGAGGCGATCGGGCCGAAACGATCTGCGTAGAGTGTCGGTTCGCGCGAAGACGCGGCAAGCGAGAGTCCCGCAGTCTCGGCTCTGACGCAATCAGAACCGAAACGGGCTTTATTCCATGAATTCGACATCGATTCGCACGGGGATCGGCGGCCGGTGTGGCCGCCGGGCCATAGTGTGCACCTCTCGCTCGGCACCGAGTGGACTCCGCGGTTCACAGGTTGCGCCTAAGCCAGCTATGCTTGCCGTGCTTTTTCAAGGTGCGGCGATGTGGTGGTTCAACAAGGCCGGGCGCAAGGATATTTGGGACGATCCCGTCGAGCGTCCGCTCGGCGACATCGAGGCTGCGCAGCGGATTCGTGCGATCTGCCGTGATGCCGCCGGCTGTGCCGAGGCGGTCGGCTCGCCCGACAAGCGTCCACCGAACAAGCAGCAGATCGAGCGTGATCGCTACGAGCGTGCCGCCAAGGCCGCGATGGAGACCGCGATGAAGATTTCCGACGAGCTGGTGCGGGATTCCGCGGTGCGCGAGATCGTCGGCCTCTGCATGAAGGCCAACAACATCAAGACGGGGCGGGCGCTGTTTCGTGCCATCCACGCGGGCTCGATCAAGGCGGAAGTTTTGAGGGAACATCCGACGCTCGAGGGCGAGCAGGCCTGAGGTCGTCGGGGCGAGGCTACGCAGCCAGTGATCTCATCATCTCTACGCCTGCCCGCCGAGGGTGCGGACCGCTTCGTCGACGCTGCGGAAGACGTGGTCCCGCGGCAACACCTCGTAGAGACCGAAGCGCTCGAAGGCGTCCTGCGCGCGCTCGGATTCGAGCCGCGCCACCGCCACCGTCACGCCGTCATCGCGGCATTCGCGGAACAGATCGCGCAGCGCCTGCGCCGCCGTGAAATCGATCTCGATCATGCCGCTGGCCTCGATCACCAGCAGCCTCGGCTTGGGTGTCGCCCCGCTGATGGCCTTGAGCACGCCGCTGTGGAAGCTTTCCGCGTTGAGGAACGACAACGGGGCCTGCAGGCCGACGACGGCAATGCCGGGCGTGCGCTCGCCTGTGACGTGCGGGCTCGTCGGCCACCAGATCGTGGTGCCGGGCACATGGACGAATTCGGCAAGCTGGCCGCGCGTCGTGGTCCAGATGCCGTGCAGCAGCGACAAGGCGATGCCGACGGCGACGCCTTGCTCGATCGGCAGCACGATGATCGCGGCCGCGGTCGCCACCACCAGCAGGAATTCATAGAACGACTGACGGAAGATCGCGACGATCTGCTTCACGCGGATGATGCGCAGCGCCACGAACAGCAGGACGCCGCCGAGTGCCGCGTCGGGCACGTGGCGCAGCAGCGTCGCGCCGAACGCGAGCAGCGCGAGCACGATGGCCGCGGCAAACAGCCCCGAGAGCTGCGTGCGTCCGCCGGTCTCCGACACGATGCCGGTCCGCGGCGGGCTGGCGTTGACGGGAAAGGCGCCGAACAGCCCGGACAGCACGCTGCCGGCACCGGCGCCGAGGAAGTCGCGATCGACGTCGGCCGGCTTGTCCGGATCGGACAGGAACGAGCGCGTCGTCGCCGCGGTCTGCACCATGACGACGACGGCGATCAGGAACGCCAGTGACAGCAGTTTTATCCATCGCTCCGGCGCAATCTCCGGAAACGATGGCATTGGCAGCGTTCCAGGCACGGTGCCGACCACCTTGACGCCCTTGCTTTCGAGATGGCCGGTGATCACGGCGACGGTGGCCACGACAAGGCCGATCAGCGCGCCCGGAATGCGTGCGCTGATCTGCTCCGATCCAGCGACCAGCGCCAGCACGCCGAGGCCGATCGCCAGCGTGTAGAAGTTGGTTTGGCCGATCTTCCCGGCGAGGAGCCCGAGCTTGTAAAGCGTCGGGCCGTCCGGCTCGGTCAGGCCGAGCACGCCGGGCAATTGCGAGACCAGGATGTGGACCGAGATGCCGGCGAGAAAGCCGACCGTCACCGGCGTCGACAGCAAATTGGCGATCCAGCCGAGCTTGAACAGGCTGCCGGCGATCATGATCGCGCCGACCATCAGCGCCAGTGCCATTGCCAACGCCTGATAGTCCGGCGAGCCGGCGGTCGCCATCAGCGCGAGGCCGCCGGCGAAGATCGGCGTGATCGTGGAGTCGGCGCCGCAGGACAGGAAGCGGTTGGCGCCGAACATCGCAAAGCCGAGCGAGCCGGCCATGAAGGCGAAGAAGCCGATCTGCGGCGAGAAGCCGCCGAGCCGCGCGGTCGCCATCTGCTCGGGGATCGCGATCGCGGCGAGCGTCAGCCCGGCGATCAGGTCACCCGGCAGGTCGCTTGGCCGGAACGCCCTGAGCGAACTGAAGATCGGCCAGCTGGCGTGGGTCTGACGATCCTGGCCCATCGGTGTCTCATGAGGATTACCGCGATTCCGCAATAGTCCGACATCGCGCGGCCAAAATCCAGCGGACGGCAGCCTGCGTCGGCGCGAACGCCTAGCCGATATTTTGCAGCGCCGGGAAGGTTTCCAGCAGCCAGACGCTGACGCTGGACACTGCGCCGGTCAGGAAGCCGATGCCGGTGACCACCATCAGCACGCCCATCACCCGCTCGACGGTGTCGAGATGGCGCTTCATCCGCGCGAACAGCGAGGAGAACTGCTTGACCATGAAGGCCGCAAGCAGGAACGGAATGCCGAGCCCGGCGGAATAGACCGCGAGCAGGCCGGCGCCTTTGGTCACCGTGGCCTCCGCGGCCGCGATCGAGAGGATCGCCGCCAGGATCGGCCCGATGCATGGCGTCCAGCCGAAGGCGAAGGCCAGACCCATGACATAGGCGCCCCACAGCCCGACCGGCTTCGGCGCAGTCAGCCGTCCCTCGCGCATCAGCAGGCCGATCCGGGTCACGCCGAGGAAGTGCAGGCCCATGATGATGATGACGATGCCGGCCAGGATCGAGAGTTCGGCCGACCAGGCGCGCACCAGCCCGCCAACGAAGGACGCGCTGGCGCCGAGCGCGACGAACACGGTGGAGAAGCCCAGCACGAACATCAGCGCCGCCGTCATCACCGCCCGCTTGGAGGCCGCGGTGGCGCCATCCTGGTTGACCTGCTCGATGGTCGCGCCGGTCAGATAGATCAGATAGGGCGGCACCAGCGGCAGCACGCAGGGCGACAGGAAGCTGACCAGACCGGCGATCAGGGCCGCCGGGATCGAGACGTCGTGCATCAATGAAACCTTCGCAGATTGCGCTCCTGTCTTGGCGTCTACGCCGCCAACAATCCAGAAGTTTCGTCGTCGCAGCCTTCAACTATGGTCACAGGGTCGTGTGCGGGAGGCCGGGACCCATAACCACCGCTGCACGTGGTTGCGCGACGCTGGAATGACGAGTCCCACCGATAACATCGGCTGCGGCGTATGGATCCCGGCCTTCGCCGGGACGACGACGGGGAGGGAGCTGCCCGCTCGCTACCGCTTGCGTGCGGGTCGGCTCGCCGGTGTCTCGAACTCCCGGCCGCGAATGCGCACCAGGTCGTCGGCGGAATTCGTCAGCAGCACGACGGTAGCCGCGCGCGCCGTCTCCGCATCTCCGGCGGCGATCGCGTCCAGCACCGCGCGGTGTTCGCGCAGCGCCCGCGGACGGTGCGAGCCCGGCGCTGCGATCGTAAAACTCTGGCGCAGCGTGATCTCGAACATCTGCGCGATCGGCCAGAAGAATTCGTTGCGGGTGGCGAAATAGATCGCCTGGTGGAACGCGATGTCGGCGGCGACGAACTCCTCGTTGGTCTTTGCCGCGTCCATGCCGTCGCATCCGGCGCGGATGCGGGCGACGTCGACCTCCTCGGCATGGGTCGCCGCGAGCGCTGCCGCGGCCGGCTCGACCGCGGTGCGCAGCTGGAACAGCTTGGCGAGGTAACGGTCGATCTGCGCGCTCTCGAGGTGCCAGCGCAGCACGTCGGGATCGAGCTGATTCCACTGCTCGGGCGGCCGGACCCGCGTGCCGCTCTTGGGCCGGGATTCGATCAGGCCCTTGCCGGTCAAGGTGCGGATCGCCTCGCGCACCACGGTGCGGCTGACGTCCATCATCTCGCAGATCCGGATTTCCGGCGGCAGCGTCTCGCCGACGCCGATCTCGCCGCGCACGATGCTGCTGCCGACGCGGTCGGTGACCTGGCTGTGCACGCTCCGACGCAACGCGTTGGATGTCTGGAACATCGAGGGCCTCGTTGCGGTTGCAGCCTGCGCCGCCGCCGAGCCGCGCCCTTGCACAACCGTATCCGTTTTGTCATACATTATGACAAATCGGCTGCCAAGCTCACGCCCATCAGGCGGGCGGCCACACAATAAAGATCCGTTCCCGGGGAGGAGCTCCATCATGACGTCGAACCGCGTGAGCCGCCGCATCGTGCTGCAGTCGTCGGTCGCCGCGACCGCGTGGCTTGCCGCCGCGCCCGCGATCATCGGCCGCGCCGAGGCTGCGGTGATGAAGATGCGGTGCTCGTCGTCGCTTCCGAACGATCCCAAATATGCCAATGGCCGCGTCTACCACGACAATCTGGTCAAGAGCCTGAAGGCGAACGGGCTCGGCGAGCAGATCGAGGTCACCTTCTTTCCCGACAACCAGCTTGGCCAGGAGATCGACGTCATCAACTCGGTGAAGCTCGGAGTGATCGACCTGATGGTGTCGGGCTCGTCGATCTCGGCGAATCTCGTGCCGCTGGTCGGCACCTTCGACCTCGGTTACCTCTTCACCAGCTTCCAGCAGCAGACCAAGGCGTTCGACGCCGGCGCGGCGAAGCCGATCGAGGCTGCGCTGCTCAAGGGCGCCGGCATTCACATCATCGGCTGGGCCTATAATTTCGGCGCGCGCAGCGTGCTGGCGAAGAAGCCGGTGAAGACGCCGGAGGATCTCGCCGGCCTGAAAATCCGCACCTTGCCCAATCCGATCATCACCGAGTGCCTGCGGCTGATGGGGGCCGCCGCAACGCCGCTGGCGTTCGGCGAGATCTACACGGCGCTGCAGGCCGGTGTGCTCGACGGCCTCGAACACGATCCGCCGACCATCCTGGCGAGCAAGTTCTACGAGACCGCGAAGCATTATGCGCTGACCCAGCACATCTTCTCGCCGCTCGCGGTCTATTTCAGCGACACCAGCTTCAACCGCATGGCTCCCAAGCTGCGCGAAGGCTTCCTCGACGCGGCGAACAAGGCCGCGACCGACACCCGCGCGCACGGCCTTGCGGTGGAGAAGGAGGCGCTGGCGGCACTGGTGGAGAAGGGCGTCACAGTCGTCGAATGCGACAAGGAGGCGTTCCGCAAGCGCGTGCTGCCGCAGACCGACAATTTCATCAAGGCGCGGCCCGAGGCCAAGGCCGTCGTCGACCTGATCCGCGCCACGCAGGCCTGAGGTCGGCGCATGTCAGTCGCCGCAGTCGAGGCGAGAAGCAGCGCCGATCGGATGACGGCGCCGCTGCTCGCCGTCAGCGACGCGATCGCCGCGCTGCTGCTTGCCGCCGATCTCGTGGTGGTCTGCGTCTCGGTGCTGGCCCGCTTCCTGTTCAACGCGCCGGTCGAATGGTCCGACGACGTCGCCCGCGGCCTGATGGTCGGGTCGAGCTTCTTCGGCGCGGCGAGCGCGCTCGCGCGCAGCGAGAATCTCGGCGTCGCCTTCTTCGTCAACATGCTGCCGCACGCCCTGCGGCGGATGGTCGACGCGGTCGGTGCGCTGCTCGTCACCGTCATCGCCGGCTATGTTGGGTTCAACGCCGTCAAGATGGGCTGGCTGACCACCGGCCAGACCTCCGGCTCCGGCCTGCCGCTGGAATGGACGTTCTATCCGATGGGCGTCGGCGCGTCGTTCATGACGGTCTTCGCGTTCGAGACGTTCTGTGGCCGGCCGCCGCGCGATATCGCGGCAGCCATCGTCGCGACCGCCGTCATCGTCGGCCTTTATCTGGCTTGGGATGCGCTGGCGCCGTCGTCCGTGCCGTCGTCGCAGGCGTTGATGCTGATCGGCTTCTTCCTCACGCTGTTCGGCGGACTGCCGATCGGCTTTGCGCTGGCGCTGGCGGCGCTGATCTTCATCTGGGTCGAGGGCACGCTGCCCGGCGTGATCTTCGCCCAGCAGATGGCGCGCGGCATCGACAATTTCGTGCTGCTGGCGATCCCGTTCTTCATCCTGGTCGGCTACCTGATGGAAGCCAACGGCATGTCGGTCCGGCTGATCGAGCTGCTGCAGCGCGCGGTCGGACGGATGCGCGGCGGGCTCAACGTCGTGATGGTGATGTCGATGGTGCTGTTCTCCGGCATCTCGGGCTCCAAGATGGCCGATGTCGCCGCGGTCGGCTCGGTGCTGATCCCGGCGGCGCGGCGCTCGCGGCAGAATCCGGGCGGGGCCGTGGCGCTGCTCGCCGCCTCCGCGGTCATGGCGGAGACCATTCCGCCCTGCATCAACCTGATCATCCTCGGCTTCGTCGCCAACCTCTCGATCGGCGGACTGTTCGTCGCCGGCGTGTTGCCGGCCGCGCTGATGGCGTTGGCGCTGATTGCGGTGTCGATCATCTTCGGCAAGCGTCCCGCCGCGAACGTGGAAGCCGAGCCGCGCGCCGCGGTATCGGGGCTCTGGACCGGTGCGATCGCCTCGTTCGGGCTGATCTTCATGATCTTCTTCGGCTTCAAGAGCGGCTTTGCCACCGCGACCGAAATCTCCGCCTTCGCCGCGGTCTATGCCATCGCCGTCGGCAGCCTCTTGTTCCGCGAACTCGGCGCGAAGAGCCTCGCGCACTGCTTCGTGCAGTCGGCTGTTCGTTCGGGGCTGGTGCTGTTCATCGTCGCCGCGGCGCAGTCGCTGGCCTTCATCCTGACGCTGCAGCAGGTGCCGCATGCCGTCGGCGACCTCATGCTGGCGATCTCGGGCAGCCACGGGGTCTGGTTGTTCATGCTGCTGTCGATCCTGGTGCTGGTGGTGATGGGCTCGGTGCTCGAAGGCGCCGCGGCGCTGATCATTTTCGGCCCGCTGCTGCTGCCGGTTGCCGTCAAGCTCGGCATCGATCCGCTGCATTTCGGCGTCGTCCTTGTGATCGCGATGGGGCTCGGGCTTTTTGCTCCGCCACTTGGCCTTGGGCTCTACGGCGCCTGCCTGATCGGCAACGTGCCGATCGAGCAGACCATCAAGCCGATCGCGGGCTATCTCGGCCTGCTGTTGCTGTGCCTGCTGGTGATCGCCTTCGTGCCGGCGATCAGCACGGCCTTGCCGCATGCGCTCGGCTATTAGGGGGATGCGATCGTGAAGGTCCTGCTCGCCCATACCCCGCAGATGCGCCGCGACTATTACGGCGAGCGCAGCCTGAACGGCCTGCGCGCGGTCGCCGACGTCAGGCTGCACGAGGGCGAGGAGGCGCTCGACGCGGCTGCGCTGGTCGAGGCCGCGGCTGATGTCGACATCATCGTCGCCGACCGCATGACGCAGGGGCGAGGGGAGATCTTCCCGCAGCTGCCGAAGCTGCGCGCCTTCGTGCGCTGCGCGGTCGACATCCGCAATATCGACGTCGCCGCGGCCTCCGCCGTCGGCGTGCTGGTGACGCAGGCGAGCGCCGGCTTCGTCCAGTCGGTCGCCGAGCTCGCGCTCGGCTTCATGGTCGATCTGTCGCGCGGCGTCTCGCGCGCCACCGCGGATTATCATGCGGGCAGGGCACCCGAAGTTACGATGGGCCGCCAGCTTGCGGGAAGCACGATCGGCATCATCGGCTATGGCAGAATCGGGCGCTATCTTGCCGGGATCGCAAAGGTGCTCGGCATGAATGTGCTGGTCGCCGATCCCTACGTAACGATCGATGATGCGGCGATCCGGCATCTGCCGCTCGACGATCTGCTGGCGCGCGCCGACTACGTCGTCTGTCTCGCGATCGCCAACGCGCAGACCGAGAACCTGATCGGGCAGGCCGCACTGGCGCGGATGCAAAAGCACGCATTCTTCATCAACCTTTCGCGCGGAAACCTGGTCGACGAGGCGGCGCTGTCGGCCGCGCTGCGCGACGGCCGCATCGCGGGTGCCGCGATGGATGTCGGCCGCGCGCCGGACCAGATGCCGACGCGCGAGCTTGCGAAGCTGCACAATGTGATCGCAACGCCGCATGTCGGCGGCCTGACGCCGCGGGCGATCGAGCATCAGTCATCGGAGACGGTACGCCAGGTCGCGAAGATCGTTGCCGGCGAGATACCCGTCGGCGCGGTCAATGCCGGCCACTGGACGCGGCGGCCTCGGCCATGAAAGTTTGGCGAAGCCCAATGTCGTCCGCGGGACTGGACAAGAGCTTCGCATCCGGCCCAGACTTGGCCCGCATAACCGCGGCCCCTGAGCGCGCGGACAGTCAATGAACGGACGTCCCGCAACAAACGACGGGCGCCGAGAGGGAACAGGGAGGCATCACATGGCTGTTTCACGCCGTGACGTTTTGTTGGGCAGCGCCAGTGCACTGGGCGCCGCATCATTTTCCTTCCCGGCGCCGGCCATCGCACAGTCAGAACCGATCAGGATCGGCTGTCTCGCGGCGATCACCGGTCCGAGTTCGGCGCCGACCGTCGGCTTCAACCGCGGCGTCAACTTCGCGGTCGACGCCATCAACGGCGCCGGCGGGGTGAAGGGCCGCAAGATCGAACTCGTGATGCGCGACACCCAGGGCGATCCGACCAAGGCGGTGAACGCCACGCAGGAGCTGATCAGCCAGGCCAAGGTGCACGCGATCTGGGGCCCGCTGAACTCGGGCGAGGCGTTGGCGACGACGCCGATCATGGCGCGCGCCAAGATGCCGGATCTGCATCCCTGCGTGGTCGAGACCCTGATCGATCCGGTCAAGTTCCCCAACGCGTTCCGCATCGCGCCGTCGAACAACCAATGGGACGACGCCGTGCGCAATTATTGTCTCAAGATCCTCAAGGTGAAGAAGGTCGCGGTGATCGGCGACACCACCGGCTATGGCGTCACCGCGGTCGGCGCCTCCGTCGCGGCGTTCAAGAAGGACGGTGCCGAGGTGGCCTATCAGGCCAATATCGACGCCACGCAGCCCGACATGACGCCGGACATGCTGCGCGCCAAGAATGCCGGCGCGGAAGCGATCGTGGTGTGGAGCGTCTCGACCGGCATGGAGGCGCGCATGTTCAACACCCGCGCCGCGATGAACTGGGACGTGCCCTTTGTCGGGCATCCCTCGATGGCGTCGGGCGAGCTTGCGAGCCTGGTCGCCAAGCCGGAGAACTGGAAGAAGGTCTACGCGATCGGCTACAAGAGCTGCAGCTATGACGGCGCCGGCAAGCTGCCACCGAAGAGCGCGGATCTGGTCGCGCGCCTGACCAAGGCCAACATCGCGCTGAACGACACGCTGTTGTGGTGGGTCGCCGGCGGCATCGACTGCATCGAGCTGATCGCCAAGGCGGTCGCCGAAAGCGGCTCGACCGACAGCGCCGGCATCATCAAGTACTGGAACACGCTGTCGACCTATCCCGGCTATTTCGGCAATTACCGCTTCTCGCCGACCGAGCACAACGGCTATTTGACCGAAGAAATCGTGATGTCGGAAGCCTCTACCGCCAAGGACGGCACCTTCGCGCTGGCGCCGGGGTATACATAGAAGGGCGAGGGCGCAGCCGATGCTGGCCTCGATCCTTGCATCCGGTCTCGCGGCGGGCGCGATCTACGCGCTCGTCGGCGTCACCTACAACACGATGTTCTCGACCTCGCGGGTGATGAGTTTCACCGCCGGACAGCTCGCGATGCTGGGCGGCGTGTTCGGCTCGATGTTCACGCTGAAGCTCGGCCTGCCCATTGCCGTCGGCTTCGTGCTGACGCTGCTCTGCTGCGCGGTGATCGGAATCATCACCGAATTCGTCGCGGTGCGGCCGGTGCTCAAGAGCCTCGACCAGCATCTCTACGTACTCTCGACCCTGGCGGTCGCGCTGATGATCCAGCAGATCACCGCGATCAAATGGGGCACCGAGCCGCAGCCGTTCCCGCGCATCGCGGGATTCGGCGAGGGCGTTCTCGATGAGAAGTTCTGGCTGCCGGTCCTCGCCTGCGCTGTCACCATCATCGGCCTCGAATGGCTCTACCGCCGCACCCTGGTCGGCCGCGCGTTTCTCGCCATCGCGGAGGATAATTTTGCGGCGCGGGCGCTCGGCCTGCCCGAGCGCAATCTGCGCGTCGCGAGTTATGCGCTCGCCGGCGTGGTCGGCGGCATCGCCGGATTTTCCGGCGGCCAGTTGCTGCTCGCCTTCTTCGCCAACGGCGCGCTGCTCAACTTCTACGGCTTCGTGCCGGTGGCGCTGGGCGGGCTCGGCAACAACAGAGGCGCGATCATCGGCGGGCTGGCGCTCGGCCTGTTCCAGCAGGCGGCGAACTTCCTGGTCGGCGGCATCTTCTCCTCGGTCGCGGTGTTCACGCTGTTCATCGTGGTGCTGCTCGCCGCGCCGCAAGGGCTGTTCGGCGCCTCGACCGCGCGGAGGGTGTGATGACCACGGTCGCCGCCGCTCCGCCCCGAACCGATAGCGGCGCATGGCGCGCCGCGCTGCCGCACGTCCTGCCGTTCCTCGGCATTCTGGTGGCGGCGGTGCTGCTGCCGTTCGTCAGCAATGATTACTGGGTGCTGATCGGCACCCGCATGGCGATCTACTGGGTGCTGGTGTCGGGCCTCAATCTGGTGGTCGGCTTTGCCGGCCATCTTGCGATCGGCTATGTCGCGCTGCTGACGCTCGGCGCCTACACGACGAGCGTGCTGGTTGCCGGCAACGTGATGCCGGCGATTCCGGTGTTCGTCGCCTTGCCGATCGCCGGCCTGATCGGCGCGATCTTCGGCGTGGTCGTCGGCCTGCCGGCCCTGCGCCTGCGCACCTTCTACTTCGCCATGTCGACGCTCGGCTTTGCGACCATCGTGACCCAGATCGCGCTGGCCTGGCAGAGTGTGACCGGCGGCGGGATCGGCATTGCCGGTCCGGAATTCCCGGCGCCGTTCAACACGCCGTGGGGCTTCTACGCCCTCTGCATCGCCTTCGCCGCATTGACCACCTGGATGAGCGCCAATGTCGCGCGCAGCCGGTTCGGCCGCGCCCTGATCGCGGTGCGCGACGCCGAGGTCGCCGCCGAGGCCAGCGGCATCTCCAAGCCGAAAATGCTGATCGCGATCTTCCTGTTCGCCGGCGCGCTGGCGGCGATCGCCGGCGGATTGTTCGCGACCCTGCAGACCTACATCACGCCCGATGCCTTCACCTTCGATCTGTCTGTGCTGTTCTTCATCGCGATCCTGATCGGCGGCCGCGGCTCGATCCTCGGCCCGATGCTCGGCACCATCATCCTGACCATCCTGCCCGAGATCGCGGCGCCGCTGGCGGCATGGTCGACCTTCCTCTACGCGGTGCTGCTGCTCGTGATCGTGCTGGTGATGCCGGGCGGCATCGCGGCGTTGCTCGATTTCCGCAACCGCCGACCGCTCGCCAGCAACCGCGCCATCATCCCGCGCCCCGCTGCACTCGCCGACATCGTGCGCCGCAGGGACGGCGGCAAGACGCTGCAATTGCGCGGCATCGCGCTGAGCTTCGGCAATGTGAAGGCGATCGACGGTCTCGATCTCGATATCGCGCCCGGCGCCATTCACGGGCTGATCGGACCGAACGGCAGCGGCAAGACCACGACGCTGAACGTGATCTCGGGCTATTATGCCGCCAAAGCCGGCACCATGACGCTTGGCGGCGAAGTCCTGGCCGCGGGCCAGCCGGTCAAGCGCGCCGCGTGCGGCATCGCGCGCACCTTCCAGACGCCGCGCGTGATCGGCGAAGCCTCGGTGCTGGAGAACGTCATGATCGGCGGCTCGATCGAGGGCCGGGCCAATTTCGTCGAGGCGATGCTCGCACTGCCGCGCAACGGCGCCGACGAGCGTCTGCTCGCCGCCAAGGCGCGCGCGCTGCTCGGCGTCGTCGGCCTCGAGGCGCTCGCCGACATACGCGCCGATCGCCTGCAGCACAGCGAGCTGCGCTTCATCGAGATCGCGCGGGCGCTGATGCTCGATCCGGACTTCCTGCTCCTCGACGAGCCCGCCGCGGGTCTCTCCAATGACGAGATCGAGCGGCTCGCCAGCCTGATCAAGGCGGTCTGCGGCCGCGGCACCGGCGTGCTGCTGGTCGAGCACCATGCCGATCTGATCTTCGATATCTGCCACCAGGTCACCGTGCTCAATCTCGGCCGGACGCTGGCGGCGGGAACCCCGGCGGAGATTCGCGTCCACAAGGAGGTCGTCAGTGCCTATCTCGGCGGCTGAACCGTTGCTCGCGGTCAATGCGCTGGAGTCCGGCTACGGCAAGATCCGTGTGCTGCACGGCATCGACGTCACGATTTCCGCCGGCGAGGTCGTGGCGCTGCTCGGGCCGAACGGTGCCGGCAAGACCACGCTGCTGCGCGCGATGTCAGGACTGTTGCCCGTCACTGCCGGGCAGGTTCGGTTCGGCGACCGCGACATGACCAACGCGACGCCGCGCGATGCCGCGCGGGCCGGGCTCGTGCATGTGATCGAGGGACATCGCGTGTTCACGCAGATCTCGGTGACCGACAACTTGCTGCTCGCAGGCTATGACCTGCCGCGCGCCGAGCGCGCCATGCGCATCGAGGAGGCGTTGGCGTTCTTTCCCGAGATCGCCGAGAAGCGGCATGAACGCGGCGGCGCGCTGTCGGGCGGGCAGCAGCAGATGCTGACGGTGGCGCAGGGCCTGGTCCGCCGACCGCGGCTCCTGATGCTCGACGAGCCGTCCGCGGGGCTGTCGCCGGTGCTGGTTGATCGGGTCCTCAACGTCATCGGCCGGCTGCGCGAGCAGGGCACCTCCGTGCTGCTGGTCGAGCAGCTGCTGGAGAAGGCGCTCGCCTGCGCCGATCGCGTCTACGCGCTGGTGCAGGGCGCGATCGCGCTGGAGGCGCCGACCGGAGAGAGCGACCTCGCGCACCGGCTCGAGCGCGCCTATTTCGGTCATGAGAGCCACGCGTTGCAGACCTAGCCAATACAACCTGTGTGCTCGACGCCAACAGCCGCGCAACTTGTGATCGGATACAGCGTCGGCTGCCATTGTGGCGCAATCTGGACGTGCGCCATAAAATGGCACGACAGGTGCAAGCGGCTTTGCTAAGCTTCACAGCGATACCCGATTGTCGATCATTGTCGCGTTGTTTTTAAGACTTGTTGCGGTTGCCTGCGTCTGCAGCTCTCTTCAAGAGGCCTACGATGCAATGTTTGCGTTGCGGTTGTCAGAACAGGGCGACCAATGAGTATTGCGAAGGGTGCGGCGCCTCTCTCGGAACTACGTGTGAAGCTTGCGGCCACCTGAACGGATCGAGCAGCCGCTTTTGCGGAAAGTGCGGCGCTGCGCTGACGACGGCGATTGACGCGACCCAGGCGCAGCCGTCGCACGAGCATGCCCTGAGGAGCCTGCACGCCAAGGGTGGGGAGCGGAAACGCCTCACGATTCTTTTCGCCGATATCAGCAACTCGACGGGCATCATCGATAGCCTCGGAGATCCCGAACTGGGCATGCGGCGTTTGCAGCCGGTGCTCGACCTTATGAACGAGGCGGTTCACCGCTACGGCGGCGTCGTCAACAAGGCCCAGGGCGACGGCGTCATGGCGATGTTCGGCGCCCCGCAGCCTCATGAGGATCACGCCGTTCGGGGCTGTCTCGCGGCGTTGGCGATGCAGGATGATATCAAGCGGCTGCATGACGTCGATCTGCAAATTCGCGTCGGCGTCCACACCGGTGAGGTCGTCTTCCAGGCCATCGAGCACGGCATCTATCAAACCTATGACGCCGCGGGTGCGAACGTGCACCTCGCCAGCCGACTGGAGCAGCTTGCCGAGCCCGGCACCATTCTGGTCTCGAGAGAAACCTACGCTGTCGCGAAACAGTTCGTGGAGGTGGAGTCGCTTGGCGAGCAGGCCATTCGGGGGCTCGCGGCCCCCGTCGAGGTGCTCAGGCTGAGGGGCCTGCAGCATGCGCCGTCGAGCGGTGTATTCCGGACCGGACGACGGTTGAGCCCCTTGACCGGCCGCGCCGACGAGTTTGCCACGCTGACGGCCGAGCTCGAGAACACCCGCAAGGGAGATGGCCGAGTGATCGGCGTCGTGGGCGAAGCCGGCATCGGAAAGAGCCGCCTTTGCTTTGAATTTGCCGAGAGTTGTCGCAGCAAGGGCATCCGCGTCTTTGAGGCGCGTGTGCTCGCGCATGGCCGCGCAACGCCGTTTCAGCCGGTGCTGGCGCTGCTTCGGGATATTTTCGGCCTTCGCATCAAGGAAGAACCGCCGGACGTTTCGCGCCGCCGTGTCTTCGACCGGTTGGCGGCAATGGCGGTCTCCGATCATCTGGCACCCGTGTTGCTGGAATTCCTCGGTCTGGCGGACCCGCACCAGCCCGCGCCGAAACTGGATCCCAAGGCCCGCAAGGCCCAATTGCTCGATTTCGTCGGCGAACTGGTGCGCGCCGCACCTCGTGACAATGTGACGGTCGTCCTGATCGACGATCTGCACTGGATCGATCCGGCGAGCGAGGAGTTCGTCGAGGCACTTGCCGACGCCGTGGTCGGAACCACGACGATGCTCCTGGTCAATTTCAGGGCCGGATTGACCGCGCCGCTGATGCAGCGATCGCATTATCGCCAGATCAACATGGCTCCGCTTGGGCCGGCGGAGGCGCAATCGATCTTGCGCGATCATTTTGGTGCCGACCCGTCGCTGGCGCTGTTGAGCAGGAACATCGTCGAGCGCGCGCACGGCAATCCGTTCTTCCTGGAAGAGCTTATGAGCGCCCTTGTCGAGCGCGGCGACTTCGAGGGCGAGAAGGGCGCGTACCGGCTGAAGGGCGGCATCGACACAATCCCGCTTCCGACGACCGTGCAGGCGGTGGTCGCGGCGCGCATCGATCGCCTCGACGAACACGCGAAAAGGGCCCTCGAGGTCGCGTCGGTTGCCGGTCGCGAGATTTCGCTACCCGTTCTCGATGCGGTTGCCGGACTGGCGAAGCCTGAACTGCTGGAAGCCGTAGGACATTTGCGACGTGCCGAACTGCTCTACGACGTGCCACCCTTTGAGCAGCGGCTGATCGCGTTTCGTCACCCGCTGATCCAGGAAGTCGCCTATCTCTCGCTGTTGCACGAACGGCGCCGCGAGCTTCACGCGGCCGTCGCGCAGGCGATCGAGAAGCTGTTCAAGGATCGCGCCGAGGAACGGGCATCGCTTCTCGCCTACCACTGGGAGCATGCCGGCGAACATTTGAAGGCGGCGCAGCAGCACATGCGCGCGGCGGTCTGGGTCGGCGCGAACGATCCCAGTCAGGCTTTGCGAAGCTGGAAGAAGGTGCGTGAACTCCTGATGCACCAGCCCCCGTCGCAAATGACCGACTATCTGAAGATGATGGCCTGCGGCCAGATCGTGAATTTCGGCTGGCGCGAGGGCATTTCCGCCGCCGATGCGCAGATCTATTTCGAGGAAGCCCGCGGCCTCGCGCTCGCGATGGGGGACCTGCGCGCCAACACGCTGATTCACGCTGCCTACGGCCGGATCTTGGCGAATGGCGGCTCGGCCGACGAGTATGTCCAGCGAGTGCTGGAAGCCAAGGCGCTTGCCGACACCGGCACCGACACCAGCGTCCAGGTCACGCTGAAGGCCATTCTCTGCCACGCGCTCCGGCTCTCGGGCCGGATGTCGGAGGCGCTGCAGATGAACATGGAGGCGGCGGCGCGCGCCTCGGAGATCGTGAAGTCGGACCGGGAGACGCTTGGATTCGACGTCGAGATCTGGCTGACCGCCATGCGCGGGCAGACGCTCGTGATGCTGGGGCGCGGGTCCGAGGCCCGGCCGCTGCTCGATCGCGTGCTGCAACTGGATGGCAGCCAGGTCGATGCCATTCACTACGTCATTCCGAGCCTCGCCTATGTCGACCTCGCCTGGTCCGAAGGCGACGTCGGACTGGCCCAGCACCATGCCGATCGCGCCTTCACGCTCGCGGTCAAAAGCGGCAATCCATATCTGCGCGTCTACGCCCAGGCCAGCCGCGGCCTGTCCCATCTGGTGGCAGGCCGGATCACATCATCGATCGAGGATCTGTCGGCCGCGCTCGACTTCGCGCGAACCCGCAAGGCCGGCCTCGAAAACGAAGCACGGATTCTCGCCGATCTGGCGAACGCTTATCGACTGAAAGGAGATGCGGCGGCGGCGTTGTCCGCCGTCAACGAGGCGATTGCGGTTGCGGTCAGGCGGCACGCGCGCATTCCGGAATGCCTTGCCCGATCGGTTCGCGCCGATCTGCTGTTGCGCTCCGGGCGCGGCGATGAGGTCGAGGAGGGCACGAAGGAGCTGGATCGCGCGACCGCGCTGCTTCACGAGACCGGCGCAATGATCTTCGCGCCGTTTGTCGGTGGCGCGGGAAAGACCGTCAAAGCGAGTCGAAGTTCGAACGAAGCCAATAATACTTGAGTTGCGAGTGAAATTTGTTCTGATCGCATTCGGATGATCCCATGTTGTTCGCGAACGTGACGGGCGAACCGGTCGGCAAAGGAAGCGCCCGCGCTTGCAGGGACGCGCTCATTTGCGACATCCTGGCCGATTTCAGGCGCGCGTTTCCCGATCTGCTTTTCGAGCTCGACGAAGGAAGCGCAACCGTCAATGCTCAGGCCTTCATTCGTGGCAACGACCGCGTCGTGCGGATCTATGGCGGACTGGCTTACCACGCGGCGATGAACGCCGACGGCCTGGTTTTCGCCCTGCTTCACGAGGTCGGACACCATCTGTCGAAAGGCGGCCGGCTCGCCGCCAATTCCGAGCTCGGTTGCGAGTGCGCGGCGGACCGCTGGATTCTCGCCAAGGGCGCGGCCCGGCTGCGCAAGCAGACCCGGCGCACGCTCTCGATTGAGCGCGCGGTATCGAGCATCGAGCAATTGACTGCGCTTGCCGGCTGCGGCCGGAGAGCTCGCAAGCGTGGCCCGAGCGTGTGCTGGGCCGATCATTGGCCAAGGCGCAAACATGTCCTGGTTCGACCGGAGGCCGCGCCGGCAATTCCGCGGTGCTATCTGTCCGAGTTTTTACGACTGAAACAAATTGCACAAAGGGAGACGACAAATGGGTGCTCTACTTCCCGTCGGCAGCGGTCCCGATGCTGAAATCGTGGACCGGCTGAATGAGCTCTTCAGTGGCAAGGATCTGGCTACTCTTCGCAAGCACAACAAAAAAGAAAAGCTGTTTGATCCGAGCCACAGGCTACGGCGCGTGGCGTTCCGCATCGGTGCCTATCCGAGCAAGGATTACGGGAAGGATGACGCCAAGCGGAAATGGTTCTTCTTTCTCCACCATGTGCTGCCTGAGGAGACGCAGGACGCGATCAAGAGGATCCTGGGCGACGCGATGACCCGAACCGCGATCAAGGCCGTGAAGTTCTCGGTCGAGGAAAACAGCGTAGTGACCTATCCGCACCTGTTTCCGAGCAATAACGAGCCGCTCACGGGTTACCTGAATGGCGCCGGCAACGCATATCTGGTCCATTTGGTCGTGCAGGGACCGATGGATGACAGCGCGGAGGATCCGCCTGGCGACAACGATACCGATAGCGGTGAACAGCCGATCGCCTGGCCGAACCTTGAGCTCCGCAGGCCATCCTTCGGGCGGAGCAAATCGGGCGGCGCGAAGGGCGCTGCCAAGAAGAAGGCCGTCAGCAAGAAGAAGGTCGGCAAAAAGGCCGCCAAGCGTCCGCGCAAGCGTTGACGAGGCGATCACGGCGGTTGATTGTGGCGGCAAGGGTCGACGGATGCGTCGGCCCTTCTGTCTCCAGGTCGTCCTGAAATCTGGCTGGCGGCAGCGCCTGCTGCCGGCTGCCCAAAGTCCGCTACGGCACCGGTCCAGCCTGTTCCGTTGCGGATGGAATGCTGCGTCCGATGCGACTTCCCTTTTTCTACGGCTGGATCATCGTCGCGGTGACCTTCGTCACCATGGCGATCGGCGTCAACGCGCGTACGGCGTTCTCGCTGTTCTATCCGCCGATCATCTCAGAATTCGGCTGGGAGCGCGGCATCACGGCGGGCGCGTTCTCGTTCGGCTTTGTCGCCTCGGCGATCGCAAGTCCGCTGATCGGCCGGTTGATGGACCGCGGCGGTCCGCGCGCGGTGATGGAGCTTGGCGTGCTCTTGATGGGCTCGGGCCTGCTGCTGGCGCCGCTGACCACGCAGCCCTGGCACCTCTATCTCACGATCGGCGTGCTGGTCGGCGCTGGCAGCGTCTGCCTCGGCTATTCCGGGCAATCGCTGTTCGTGCCGAACTGGTTCCTCCGCCGTCGCGGACTTGCGATCGGGCTCGCCTTCGCCGGCGTCGGCATCGGCTCGGTGACGCTGCTGCCATGGGTGCAGCACATGATCGAGCACACCGGCTGGCGCACCGCCTGCACCGCAATGGGGATCGTGGTGCTGGTCGTGCTCGCGCCGATCAATCTCTTGCTGCACAAGCGGCCGGAGGACGTCGGCCTGCAGCCGGACGGCGATGCCGCGCCGACGGCGACGTCAGCCAGGCCGGCGTCGAATATCGTCGACCCGGTGTGGGCCGGCACCGACTGGACGCTGCCGCGTGCGCTGCGCACCGCGCGGTTCTGGTGGATTGCGATCGGCTATTTCTGCGGCCTGTACATCTGGTACGCGGTGCAGGTGCACCAGACCAAATTCCTGCTCGACATCGGCTTCAGCTCCAGCGTCAGCGTCTGGGCGCTTGGCGTCGTCAGCCTGCTCGGCATTCCCGGCCAGATCTGGCTCGGGCATCTCTCCGATCGCATCGGCCGGGAATGGGTGTGGGCGATATCCTGCTTCGGCTTCGTGATCTGCTTCGCCGCGCTCGCCGCGCTGAAATACTGGCCCAACATGGCGCTGATCTATCTCATGGTCTTCACCCAGGGCGCGCTTGGTTATGGCCTGACATCGGTGATGGGACCGGTCGTGCTGGAGATATTCCAGGGCAAGCATTACGGCAGCATCTTCGGCACTGTGATGCTGGCTGCGCTCGCCGGCGGCGCTGCGGGCCCCTGGATCACCGGCCAGCTCTATGATCTGTCGGGCAGCTACACCAGCGCCTTCCTGCTCGGGATCGCCGTCAGCCTGCTGTCGGCATTTGCGATCTGGCAGGCCTCGCCCCGCAAGGTCCGCGCGGTCGCCGGACAGATGCACAAGGTCGCAAGCGCGGCCTGACGCGTCAGGCCGACGAAACGCCGATCGCGCGCTGCAGGTCGGTGATCGCGCGCAGGCAGCTGTCGGCGGGGGTGGTTTCCGGATCGATCAGGCGGTGCAGGCGGAAACCATCTTCCAGCGCCAGCACGATCGCTCCGGTCCAGTCCGGATCGAGTCTGCCGTTCCTGCCGCTATTCCTCTGCGCAGTCGTGACGATGTCGGCGATCAGCTTGCGCCGCGCGCGCAAGCGCTTGGCGAGCTCGGGCCGGCGCTTCTCGGCACGGGCCACGAACAGGATCATCTCCATGTGCAGGAGAGGGGAACGGCCGAGCGGATCCTGCCGGCTACGATCCATGGTGCGCAGCGCCTCGAGGAAGTCGGCCAGGTTGCTGTGCCGGGCGAGCAAATCGAGATTGCGCCGGATCGATTGCTCGACGTGATCCTCGAGCATCGCGAAGATCAGCTCGTCCTTGCTCTTGAAGTTCGAGTAGAAGGCGCCGCGGGTGAAGCCCGCCGCGGCCGCGATCGCCTCGATGCTGGCGCCGCCGATGCCCTGTTCCTCGAACACCCGCGCCGCCGCCTCGAACAGCTTCTCGCAGGTGTCGTCCCGTGTCGGTCTGGTTCGAACCCTTGACATCGGCGCATTTTAGGGCAGAATGCAACTCGATACAAGAGTGTATCGAATTGCATTCGAGAACCAGAACAGCCGCATCCGTGATGATGCGGTCTTGAGGATGACACCAGGGCGCGCCAGGCTGCTTGCACCGGCGCAGCGAGCGAACGAGGTCACCATGAACGAGCAAGTTCAGCCGGCGAGCGGCGAGCCGCTTTTCAATCCACTGGCGCCCGAATTCATTCGCAATCCCTATCCGTATTACGAGCGGCTGCGCCGCCTCGATCCGATGCATGTCAATGTGCACGGCGCCTTCGTCGCCAGCCGGCACGCCGAGGCGAGCCTCGTGCTGCGCGACAAGCGGTTCGGCAAGGATTTTGCCGAGCGCTCGATCCGCCGCTACGGTCCGAAGATCATGGAGGAGCCGGTCTTCCGCAGCATGAGCCACTGGATGCTGCAGCAGGATCCGCCCGACCACACCCGCCTGCGCGGCCTTGTGGTCAAGGCCTTCACCGCGCGCCGGGTCGAGGACATGCGTCCGCGCATCCAGCATGTCGTCGACGAGACGCTCGACCGCATCATTCCGCAAGGCAAGATGGACCTGATCGAGGATTTCGCGTTCCGCCTGCCGGTCACGATCATCTGCGACATGCTCGGCATCCCCGAAGAACACCGCGAGGCCTTCTACAACGGTTCGCGCGATGGCGGCCGTATCCTCGAGCCGGTGCCGCTGACACCCGAGGAAATCAAGCAGGGCAATGCCGCCAATGCGATGGCGGCGATGTATTTCCATCAGCTGTTCGAGCTGCGCCGCAAGCAGCCCGGTGACGACCTCACCACCCAACTGGTGCAGGCCGAAGAGGACGGCCAGAAGCTCACCAATGAGGAGCTGACCGGCAACATCATCCTGCTGTTCGGCGCCGGCCACGAGACGACCGTGAACCTGATCGGCAACGGCCTGCTGGCGCTGTTCCGCAACCCGGACCAACTCGCGCTGCTGAAGGCCAATCCCGGCCTGATCACCAATGCGATCGAGGAGTTCCTGCGCTACGATTCCTCGGTGCAACTGACCGGCCGTGTCGCGCTCGAGGACATCGACGACCTCGGTGGCAAGCGCATCCCGAAGGGCGAGAGCGTGCTGTGCCTGCTCGGCTCGGCCAATCACGACGAGGCTGTCTACCCCGATCACCCCGAAAGGCTCGACATCCGGCGGCCGAACGTCAAGCCGCTGTCGTTCGGCGGCGGCATCCATTTCTGCCTCGGCGCCCAGCTCGCGCGGATCGAGGCCGAGATCGCGATCTCGACGCTGCTGCGCCGGATTCCCGACCTGCGGCTCGATGACGCGGAAAATCCGGAGTGGCGGCCGACCTTCGTGCTGCGCGGGTTGAAGCGGCTGCCGGCGAGCTGGTGACGTTCCCGCGCGGCAGCGATCCGCGGCGGGGCCGAGCACACGCACGCTTGAACGGGAAATCCACTATCTGTCCGAAGTCCCAGCAGTAAACCGGCTGTGACTTCGCCGTACTTGTCTCTATATTTGGGGTGCTCCGGCCAAAGGTTGGCAAAGGGTTCAGCATGAGGAGGCTGCCGCGGAGCTGGCTCAAAGGGAGACACCGTGCAGACGACGCTGCTCGGCCTGGCAATTGCCTTCATTCTTGCACTGGTCGCGGCGCTGGTCGGTCCGTATTTCGTTGACTGGAACCAGTTCCGGCCGCAGTTCGAGGCGGAGGCGTCCAAGATCATCGGCGTGCCGGTCCGCGTCGCCGGCAATCTCGACGCGCGTCTGCTGCCGGCACCCTCGCTGCGGTTGAAGACCGTCACCGTCGGCGGCGCCAACGACCGCGGCAAGGTCCGGGCCGCCAATCTCGACGTCGAGTTCAGCCTGAGCTCGCTGATGCGCGGCGAGTGGCGCGCGAACGAGCTCACCATCAACGGCGTGTCGCTCGATCTCGGGCTCGACCCGAAAGGGCGGATCGACTGGTCGCCGTCGAGCGGGAGCTTCAACCTCGCTTCGCTGGCGATCGACCGGCTCAACCTGACCGGCCGCATCGCGCTGCATGATGCCGCGAGCCGCAGCACGCTCGAGCTGAACGACATTGCCTTCAGCGGCGACGTCCGCTCGCTTGCCGGCGCGATCCGCGGCGACGGCAATTTCATGTTCGATGGCAACCGCTACCCGTTTCGGGTGTCCTCGGGACAAAGCGCCGATGGCGGCGGCACCCGCCTGCACTTCAGCATCGATCCCGGGCAGCGTCCGGTGTCGGCCGATCTCGACGGCATCCTGACCTTCGAGGCCCGCGCGCCGCGGTTCGAGGGCACACTGACGCTGGCGGGTGCGCCCGGTCAGCGCGGCGGCGATGCGCCGCCGTGGCGGATCGCGGCCAAGGTGAAATCGGATTATTCGGCGGCGCGGCTCGACCAGATCGACGTGAGCTATGGCGCCGAGGACCGTGCGCTGAAGCTCGCCGGCAATGGCGATCTGCGTTTCGGTGCGTCGCCGCTGCTGCGCGCCTCGCTTACGGCGCGGCAGCTCGACGGCGACAAGTTTGCCGCCAAGGATAGTGCCAAGGACAGCAACAATGGCAACGTCGAGCCGGTCCGCGTGCTGCCGGCCATGCGCGCGGTGTTGTCGGGTCTTCCGCAAAGCCCGATACCGGCGCAGGTCGAGCTCGCGTCCGAGCAGATCATGCTCGGCGGCCGTCCGTTGCAGGACATCTCGGCGGAGCTGCAATCGGATGCGAAATCCTGGACAGTGCGCCGGCTGGAATTTCGCGCGCCGGGATCCACGCGGGTCTCGATGAGCGGTGCCAGCGCGCAAGCCGGAGCCGCGAACAGCTTCAAGACCGCGCTCAACATCGAATCGTCCGATCCCGACGCGCTGATGACCTGGCTGCAGGGGCGCGGCGACGCCACCTATCGCAGCCAGAGGCCGCTGCGTTTGCGCGGCGACGTCATGGTGTCGCCATCAGGCTTTTCGATCGACGCGATGAAGGCGGAGATCGAAAGCGGCACGCTCGAGGGCCGCGTCGCGGTTACCCACCGCGAGGCAACCAGCGGCTCGAAGGTCGAGGCGCAGTTGAAGGCGGATCGGCTCGATCTCGACGCGACCGCGGCATTGATCCGCTCGCTGGCCGGTCCGCAAGGCGAATGGCCCGACGAGGCGCAGCTGTCGCTCGACGTCGGGCGCGCGGTGTCTTCCGGGCAGGAATTGCGGCCGCTGCTGGCGAAGATCGCCTATAGCGCGAAGAGTATCGTGCTCGAGCGCGTCAAGATCGGCCAGCCCGACAATGTCACGCTGGACGGCAGCGGCAATTTCGACCGTGCCAATTCGACCGGCAAGCTTGCCGTCGACGCGACCGCCGCGTCGCTCGGCCGGCTGACCGCTGTGGTTCAGCCGTTCGCGCCGGCGTTGGCCGCGCGGCTTGGCGTGCTCCGCGCGGATGCCGGCCCGGTTCGCGCCCGGTTCGCGCTCGACCTCGGCAAGGGCAAGGCCGCCGATCGCGTCACCGCGCGCGCGACGCTCGATCTCGACACGCCGCAACTCAAGGGCAATACGGTGATCTCGGCGACGCCGCAGGTGGCTGCGATCCGTGCGCTGGATTTCGATGCACTCCGCAGCAACGAGGTTACAGCGGAGATGAAATTCTCGGCCGGCGATGGCAATGCTTTGCTGGCGCTGCTTGGGCTTGACCATGCGGTCGCGGCCGGTGCGGGCGCGACGCAATTCGAAGGTACATTGAGCGGTGCCTGGCGCGCGCCGTTGCGGCTGAAGGCAAGGCTCTGGGGCGCAGGGCTCGACGCGGATGCCGAAGGGACCGCGGAGCCTTGGACAATGGATGGGGCCGGTGCGAGCAAATCGAGCATCAGCCTCCGCGTTCGCAGCGCCGACATCAGTCCGCTGCTCAATCTGAAACCAGCCGATCCGGTCGCAAACATCCGTCTGTCGTCGAAGCTGACGCTCGCGGGCGACAGGCTGAGCTTCGACGATCTCGACAGCATCATCGCCGGTTCACGGCTGCGCGGCCATCTGGCGCTGACGCTCGCCGATCAGAAGAGCGTCGACGGCGAAGTCGGTCTCGATCAGATCACGCTGGCGCCGATTTTCGCGGCTGCGATCGGCGCGGCCGGTCACGATGCGACGGAGCCGCTCGGCCAAGGGCTCACGAGCGCCTGGCGCGGCAAGGTCACGTTCGAAGCGTTGCACGGTCTGCTGCCGGGGGGCGCCGAGCTGCAGCCGGTCCGCGGCACCATCAGGTCGGACGGGCAGTCGCTGACCTTTGACGGCATCAAGGGCAAGATCGGCGGCGGCGAGGCGACTGCCACCATCGATGCGCGACAGGGCGCCAACGGACTGGCGCTCAGCGCCAATGTGCAGCTGTCCGGCATTGACAGTTCGGCCTTGCGCTACCGCAGTCTCGCGATGCCCAAGGGACGCGCCTCGATGCAGATGACATTGTTGACGCAGGGCCGCAGCGCCTCGGCGTTGACCGGCGCGCTGTCCGGCAGCGGCACCGTGACGCTGGAGGGGCTGAGCCTTCCGGGTCTCGATCCGCGCGCCTTCGAGGTTGCGATCCGCGCCAGCGATTCCGGGCAGGCGACCGACGACACGCGGCTGCGGCAGATCGTCGAACCGGCTCTCGCGGGTGGCGCGCTGTCGATTGCTTCGGCGCAAATCCCCTTCAACATCCGCGACGGCCGCCTCCGGGTCGGCGCCACCACGCTTGCGGCGAACGGCGCCAATGCGATCGTATCCGGCGGCTACGACATTCCGGCCGACCAGGCCGACATTCGCGCCGCCCTGGCGTCGACGCAGGTCGGCACGGCCAACAGCCGACCGGAGATCCAGCTGCTTGCCGTGGGTACGCCCGACGGATTGTCGCGCAGCATCGACATTGCAGCGCTGTCGTCGTGGCTTGCGGTGCGCGCGATCGACCGGGAGACCAAGCGGCTCGACGCCATCGAGCGCGGCGAACCGGCGCCGCCGCCGACCCCGACGGCCCTTCCGCATCCGGCCGAGCCGGCGCCGGATACGTCCAACCCAAATTCGACAGGATTGCCTTCCGCCAACTTGCCGGGGCCCGGCCCCGATCCGCGCCGCGTGCCGGCGAAGCCGAAGATCGTTGCGCCGCGGCCGCCGACTGTCCCACCGGTCGCCACCGCGCCCGCCATTGCGCCGCCCGCGTCGGTTGCGAGTCAGCCGCAGCTGGCGCCGCTGCCGCCGCCGATCGAGGTCAAACCGGTGCCCGGCGCAGCCAAGTCAAGGCCGCTGCGACCGCCACTGTCGTTGACGCCGCAGGTCGCCAATCCGCCGCCGCGGCCGGCGATGCAGAACTAAAGCATGATGAGATTAGGTTGAGCTGGAACGGCGTCGAGAGTTCACCTCTCCCCAACGGGGAGAGGTGAACCGAGATCGCGCCAAGCCGATTCAACCAAAACTCATCCCGCTTTAGAAACGGCTCACGATCGGTGCTGGAGAATATTGATCAGCTTGCCGAAGGGATCGCGGACGAAGAAGCGTCGCACACCCCACGGCTCGTCCGCCGGTCCGTATTCGATCGCGATGCGGGCTGCCTTCATTCGGCGCAGGGCCTCGTCGAGATCATCGACCTCGATCGAGAGATCGGGTACCGGCGTGCCGGAGCCGCCTTCGGAAGCGAAGCTGATTTGAGCCTGCATTGTTTCGGATGAGCCGTAAGTCGCAACCCAACCGAAATCCATCAGTGGCTCGAGGCCAAGCAGGTCCCGATAGAACGACTTCGCTGCCGCTGTGTCCGATGCGGCAACGTTCGCGACGATCCGATTGACCTTCATGCTGAAGCCCGCGTCGGAACGACCGTCTGCCGATGGCGACGGTCGGAGAGGCCGTCAGGCCTGCTGACGTGTGTCGACCTGTTGCGGCCTGACATCCGCGGGCACCGCCGGCGTGGCGCGCGAGCGGAAGTAGTCGAGCACGAAGAGCCGGATCGCGGAGGACAGATTGCCCTGCTGACGGTTGTTGTCGATCTCGCCGACCAACTCCGACAGCGTCATGTTCCGCAGACCGGAAATCTCCTTCATGCCATTCCAGAAGGCTTCTTCGAGGCTGACGCTGGTCTTGTGTCCGGCGACGACGATCGAGCGCTTGACGACGGGAGACTTCATGATGCGTCTCCGTTTTCGATGCGGTGCTGATCGAGCGCACGCGCGTTGCGCTCGCCGAGAAATTCGTGACGCGCTCGTTCGGATTTGGTGCGACCGAATAGCGCACGATTGGCTTCGGCCTGCTTCGCTGCTTGTTCGCGCTCACCGCGCTTCTTGAATCGTTTCAGGTTGACCACGTCGCCCATGCTCGTCGTCCTCATCGTCCCCAGAGCGGAATTGGTGATGCATCGTGACGAAAACAAGAGCGACTGCACTACGCGCCCGGCTCGATATTCATCCCGAATCCCCATTTGATGCTCTGATAGCATCAAAGAATCCGTTTCGCTCTGCGAAAACTAGACGTCTGTACCACGCGCCAGCGCAGAGCTCATAGGTAACGCGCCTTAGTCTTTAGGCGTTATGATCCATAATTATATCACGCGCGCTGACCGTAATTATCCGGACAATGCGCGCCTCGCTTTAGCCCGGGTGTGTCATTTTGTCCGGCTGCACGAGGCGATCGAATTCATCCGCGGAAACAAATCCGAGCCGCAAAGCCTCTTCCTTCAGTGTCGTTCCGCGCGCATGCGCCGACTTGGCGACCTTGGCTGCGTTGTCGTAACCGATCTTCGGTGCGAGCGCCGTGACCAGCATCAGCGATCGTTGCATCAGTTCGTTGATGCGCTTTTCGTCGGCGCGTATTCCGACAACGCAATGCTCGGTAAATGAGCGGACAACGTCAGACAGCAACTGAATGGAATTTAACATACAGTATGCCAACACGGGCTTGTACACGTTCAGCTCGAAATGGCCCTGGCTGCCGGCGACGGTGATCGTGGTCTGATTGCCGAACACCTGGCAGCAGACCATGGTCATGGCTTCGCACTGGGTCGGATTGACCTTGCCCGGCATGATCGACGAGCCCGGCTCGTTCTCGGGCAGGATCAACTCGCCGAGGCCCGAGCGCGGGCCCGAGCCGAGCAAGCGGATGTCGTTGGCGATCTTGAACAGGCCGGTCGCCACCGAGTTGATCGCGCCGTGCACCAGCACATAGGCATCGTTGGAAGCCAGCGCCTCGAATTTGTTGGCCGCGCTGGTGAACGGCAGCTTGGTGATCTTGGCGACGTGGCGCGCGAAGGTTTTCGCAAATCGCGGCTTCGAGTTGAGGCCGGTGCCGACCGCGGTGCCGCCCTGCGCGAGCGGAAACAGATCCTTCACCGCGACGCGCAGCCGCGCGATGCCGCTTTCGACCTGCGCGGCGTAGCCGGAGAATTCCTGGCCGAGCGTCAGCGGCGTCGCATCCTGGGTGTGGGTGCGCCCGATCTTGACGATCCTGGCAAAGGCCTTCTCCTTGTTGCGCAACGCGCGATGCAGTTCGGTGAGTGCCGGAATCAGATCGGCGACGATGCGGCTCGCTGCGGCGATATGCATCGCGGTCGGAAACGAGTCGTTCGACGACTGACTCATGTTGACGTGATCGTTCGGATGGATCGGCTTCTTGGCGCCAAGCTCGCCGCCGAGCATCTGGTTGGCGCGGTTGGCGATCACCTCGTTCACGTTCATGTTGCTCTGCGTGCCCGAGCCGGTCTGCCAGACCACCAGCGGGAAGTTGTCGTCGAGCTTGCCTTCGATCACTTCCTTGGCTGCGCGGATGATGGCGCCGGCGCGGCGCGCATCGAGCTGGCCGAGCTCGCGATTGGTCTCCGCGGCCGCAAGCTTCACGATGCCGAGTGCATGGACGATCGCGATCGGCATCCGGTCGTGGCCGATCTTGAAATTCTGCCGCGAGCGTTCGGTCTGCGCGCCCCAATAGCGGTCGGCGGGAACGTCGATCGGACCGAAGCTGTCGGTCTCGCTGCGGGTCTTTGCCTTGGAGGGGATCGTCGATCGAGCCATCATGCTTTCCGTGGATGCTTGCCGTTGCGTCATCAAAACGTGACCCAGCGCGGCAACGCGAAAGCGTCCGCGCGAAGGGCACGTTCATGCAGAAGGTAGGCCGGGATGACGATTTGTCATCCCGATCGCGGCAAGCATCCTACAAGGTCGAGGCGTGATCTGCGCTTAGATTATTTCTTGCGGAAGCGGTCCAGCCGCACGACCTCGGCGCCTTCGCTGGGCTTCGCGGGCTCCTGCTCGGTCTCGGCGCTCGCGGTCTCGGCCGTTGTCTGGACCGCAGGGGCGGGCAGGGGAGAGGCCGGCACCGTGGCGGGAGGGGCTTCTTCGGACAGTGCGTCCGAGACGTCGAAGCGCAAATCGAACGGCGCGGACGGATCGAGGAAGCGCGTCACCGCGGCGAACGGCACGGTCAGCCGCTCGGGAATCCCGCCGAACGACAGGCCGACCTCGAAGCGATCCTCGGTCACCACCAGATCCCAGAACTGGTGCTGCAGGATGATGGTCATCTCCTCCGGATATTGCGCGAGCAGCCGGGGCGACAGCTTCACGCCGTCGCCGTGCGACAGGAAGGTGATGTAGAAATGATGCTCGCCCGGCAAGCCATGTTCGGCGGCGTCGGACAACACCCGGCGCAGCACCCCGCGCAGCGCATCGCGCGCCAGCACGTCATATCGGATGTGATCGGTCGCCATGGTGATCCTGTCGCTTCGAAATGCCCGCCAGGGCGGCGCCGGACCGTCCGACTCGCCCTTCTCCCATGCTACCCCGCCGGGAGCCGGAAATCAGCAGGGCCGGCACTGAAATGCGGGCGGGCCGCCCGATTGGGAAACAAGGGATAAAGTGGAGGCTTCTGTTGCCAGGTGCCTCCGAACCCCGCCTAGCGGAGCTTAACCCGCTAGGACTTTAAGATGGTCTTTCAAACTGCGTTACGCAGCCTGAGCAACCGGAGCAAAGTTGTCGTTGGCAACTATTGCATTGGCCCGATGTCGGCGGAACCATACCGAGAAAAAACACGCCCTTTACGCCCTCGTCGATCCTATTTCGCCCCCGCCGAAAACCACCGCGACGGATGGGTTTTGGTGGAGGCGCCGGGTACCGCCCCCGGGTCCGAATGGTTTATTGCGACGGTCATTTATTTCCATAGCCGGCGAACCGGCACCCCCAATATAGCGGCAAAGTCTTAGAAAAACAGAGCCGATTCAGGCCCTTTCGGCTGTGAAAACCCGCCGATTTGGGGTGGCCAGGCTCTTGACCAGGAATCTTGGCCATGAATCTTGGCCAAGAATCTTGGCGCTGTCCCGGCGCCGTTCTAGGTTTTGTCCATGCCCCCGGATTCTCCGCCGGTTGCCGCCCCGGCGCCGGACGCCTCCGCACCATCTCCGCCCCACCAGCCCGGCCTGCTCGAGCTGTTCCTGGCCTTTGCCAAGATGTCGCTGGCCGGCTTCGGCGGGGTTCTGGTCTGGGCCCGGCGCGCGATCGTCGAGCAGCACCGCTGGATGACCGCGGAGGAGTTCAACGAGACCTTCGCGCTGTGCCATTTCCTGCCAGGTCCGAACATCGTCAACCTGTCGGTCGTATTCGGCTCGCGCTTTCGCGGCATAGCCGGCGGGCTCGCGGCCTTTGCCGGGCTGGTCGGGCCGCCGATGGTGATCGCGACCATCCTTGCCGCGCTCTATGCCCGTTACGGCGACATCGACGTGCTGCGCAGGACGCTCGCCGGCGTCGCCTGCGCCGCGGTCGGGCTGCTGTTCGCCGTCGTCTTCAAGATGATGATGCCGCTCCTGAAGCGGCGCGACGTCACGGGCCTCGTCATTCTGGCTGCGGTTTTCGTCGCGATCGGACTGATCCGGTGGCCGCTCCAGATCGTGCTGCTGGTGGCGATCCCGCTCAGCATCGCGACCACGGTCCTGGCCCGCCGCATGGTGCGGGCATGAGCTCGGACTCCAACCCGATCGCGGCGCTGGTCTGGACCTTCGGCCTGATGTCGCTGTTTGCGGTCGGCGGCGCCAATTCGGCGATTCCCGAAATGCACCGTGCCGCCGTCGACGTGCATCACTGGCTGACCGACAAGCAGTTCGCCGACGTATTCGCGATCTCGCAGCTCTCGCCGGGGCCGAACGTGCTGATCGTGACCTTGATAGGCTACTCTGTCGCAGGCGTCGCCGGGGCGTTGGCCGCGACGGTGGCGATGTGCGGACCGACCGCGCTGCTTGCCTATTATGTGAGCCGTTTCCTCGATCGCTCGCGCGACGCGCGCTGGCCGGCGATGATCCAGGCGGCACTGGTTCCGTTGTCGATCGGTCTGATGGCGGCCTCTGGCCTGATCGTGGCGCAGACCTCAGACCAAAGTTGGATCGCGGTCCTGATCACCATTGTCGCGGCCGCGCTTGCTTTCGCGACGCGGATCAACCCTTTGTGGATGTTGCTGGCCGGAGGCCTCTTGGGTTTCGCTGGCGTTATCTGACGAAAATCGCTAGCAAGGCTTTCGGTCAACGCACCACAAGCCAAGCCATTCAATCAAAACGGGCGGGACAGCCCTGACGGGGGAAGCGAAGTCATGAGCGATACGCCGAGCGAGGCGCCGGTCAAATCGATCTTGCCGAAATGGGTGCGCGGTCCGCAGGACTTTGTCGGCGGGCTCGCCATGATGGCGGTTGCGCTGTTTGCCTTGTGGGCCTCGAGCGATTTGCAGGGCATGCACGGATTTTCGTTCGGCGCCGGAACCGCGCCGCGCATGTTCGCCGTGCTGCTGCTGTTGCTCGGCGGTGGTGTCGCGCTGATGGGAGTTCTGCAGGCCGGCCCGCACATCGCGGCCTATTCCTGGCGCGGCCCGTTGTTCGTATCCGCGGCAATCGTGTTCTTCGCATTGGCGATCCGGCCGCTCGGGCTCGTGGTCTCCGCCTTTGCCGCCTTCATGATCGCGGCGATGGGCTCGCAGGAGACGAAACTGGTCGAGGCCGTCATTGTCGGCGCCTGTCTGACCATCGGCTGCGCCTTGCTTTTCCCCTATGTGCTGGGACTTCCGATGCCGATGTTCCCGCGTTTCCTGATCCAGTGAGGGCGTGATGGAACTGTTCGCCAATCTCGCCCACGGTTTCGCGGTCGCATTCTCGCCGATCAACCTTCTGATGTGCCTGATCGGCGCGCTGGTCGGCACGCTGGTCGGCGTGCTGCCGGGCATCGGCACCATCGCCACCGTGGCCATGCTGCTGCCGATCACCTTCGGCCTGCCGCCGGTCGGTGCGCTGATCATGCTCGCCGGCATCTATTACGGTGCGCAATATGGCGGCTCGACCACCTCGATCCTGGTCAATATTCCCGGCGAGGCGACCTCCGTGGTCACCGCGCTCGACGGCCACCAGATGGCCAAGCAGGGCCGCGCCGGTCCGGCGCTGGCGATCGCCGCGATCGGCTCGTTCTTCGCCGGCTGCGTCGCGACCGTGCTGATCGCCGTGCTCGGCGCGCCGCTGACCAAGCTCGCGCTGGCGTTCGGCCCGGCCGAATATTTCTCGCTGATGGTGCTCGGCCTGATCTTCGCGGTGGTGCTCGCCAAGGGCTCGGTGCTGAAGGCGATCGCGATGATCGTGTTCGGCCTGTTGCTGTCGATGGTCGGTTCCGACATCGAGACCGGCGCCTCGCGCATGGCCTTCAACATCCCCGAGCTCGCCGACGGTCTCGGCTTTGCCACGGTGGCGATGGGCGTGTTCGGCTTCGCGGAGATCATTCGCAACCTCGACCACGGCGCCGAGATGAACCGCAATTTGGTGCAGCAGAAGATCACCGGCCTGATGCCGACCCGGAAGGACATCGCGGATTCCACGCCGGCGATCCTGCGCGGCACCGTGCTCGGCTCGATCCTCGGCATCCTGCCGGGCGGCGGCGCCGTGATCGCCTCGTTCGCGGCCTATACGCTGGAGAAGAAGCTGGCGAAGGATCCGAAGCGGTTCGGCCGCGGCGCGATCGAGGGCGTGGCGGCGCCGGAAAGCGCCAACAACGCCGCGGCGCAGACCTCGTTCATCCCGCTGCTCACGCTCGGCATCCCGCCGAACGCGGTGATGGCGCTGATGGTCGGTGCGATGACCATCCACGGCATCGTGCCGGGTCCGCAGGTGATGCAGAAGCAGCCCGATCTGGTCTGGGGCATGATCGCCTCGATGTGGATCGGCAATCTGATGCTGATCATCATCAACCTGCCGCTGGTGGGCATCTGGGTCCGTCTGCTGCGCGTGCCGTACCGGCTGATGTTCCCCTCGATCGTGGTGTTCTGCGCGATCGGCATCTACTCGGTGAACAACGCGCCGGTCGACGTCGTGCTCGCAGGCGTGTTCGGCCTCGTCGGTTATTGGCTGATCAAGCATGATTTCGAGCCGGCACCGCTGCTGCTTGGCATGGTGCTGGGCCCGCTGATGGAGGAGAACCTGCGTCGCGCGCTGTTGATCTCGCGCGGCGACTGGAGCGTGTTCGTCTCGCGGCCGCTGTCGGCGGTGCTGCTGGCGATCGCGGCCGGTCTGCTGGTGCTTGCCGTGCTGCCGACCTTGCGTGCCAAGCGCGACGAAGTGTTCGTGGAGTCCGAGGGCTAGCGCATGATCCGGAAAAGTGTGGAGCGGTTTTCCGGATAGATCATGCGCAAACAGGGTGCGCCGGCCCTGCGTCGGCGCGCCGCAGGCGGAAGTCGAATCGACACTCGATGTCGCCCCGTGAAATGAAAATGCCGGCCGATTTGGCCGGCATTTTTATTGGTCAAACGTTCCGGGAGGAATTGAGATGATGTCCATTCGCTCGCTTGCGGGCGCATGCCTTTCGGCATTTGTAGCGCTCGGCGCATTCGCCGTGCCGGCGTCCGCGCAAAATTATCCGACCCGCACCATCACCATGATCGTGCCGTTCGCAGCCGGCGGTCCGACCGACGTCATCTCGCGCATCGTCACCGCGCACATGGCGCAGACGCTGGGACAGAGCATCGTGATCGAGAACGTGGTCGGCGCCGGCGGCACCACCGCGACGACGCGCGCCGCACGCGCCGCCAATGACGGCTATACGCTGATCACAGGGCATATGGGCACGCACGCCGCCTCCGTGCCGCTCTATCCGAAGCTGGCCTATCACCCGGAAAAGGATTTCGAGCCCGTCGCGCTGCTCGCCGGCACGCCGATCCTGATCCTTGCCCGCAAGGACTTTCCGCCGAAGGATCTCAAGGAATTCGTCACCTACGTGAAGGCCAATGCCGAGAAGGTCAACGCCGCGCATGCCGGCATCGGCTCGGTCTCGCACGCCTCCTGCGAGCTCCTGAACTCGATCCTCGGCATCAAGCCGGTCGGCGTGCCCTTCAACGGCACCGGCCCGGCCATGAATGCGCTGGTCGCCGGCCAGGTCGACTACATGTGCGACCAGATCGTCAACGCGGTGCCGCAGATCAACGCCGGCACCATCAAGGCCTATGCGGTCGCCACCCCCGAGCGCAACCCGTCGCTGCCCAATGTGCCGACCACGACGGAAGCCGGCTTGCCGGCGTTCCAGGCCCAGGCCTGGAACGCGATTTTCGCGCCGAAGGGAACTTCGCCCGCCATCATCGCCACGCTGAATGCCGCGGCCGTCAAGGCGCTCGACGACGAGAATGTCCGCAAGCGCCTGCTCGAGCTCGGCAGCGTGATCCCGGCGCCGGCCAACCGCACGCCGGAGGCGCTCGCGACCCTCGTCAAGAACGAGATCGCGAAGTGGACGCCGGTGCTCAAGCCGGCAACTTAATCCAGCACGATCAAGTGGATAGCACAGGGGCGGGACGCGAGTTCCGCCCCTTGTCGTTTGGCGCGGAGTGCTCACTTTTCAGGGTATAATTAGTATGTTCAGCCGAATCAGCGTGCCGACCGGCGGCCTTGGCCGCTACATTGGCCGTTCTCTCGAAAGCCCGAAACAGACGCCATGAACCAGTATCACGACCTGCTCGAACGCATCCTCGCCGACGGCGCCGAGAAGCACGACCGCACCGGCACCGGGACGCTGTCGATCTTCGGCCATCAGATGCGCTTCAACCTCGCGGCCGGCTTCCCGATGCTGACCACCAAGCGGCTGCCGCTGAAGGCGATCGTGCACGAGCTGCTCTGGTTCCTCGCCGGCGACACCAACATCAAATATCTCAACGACAACGGCGTCACGATCTGGGATGAATGGGCCGACGCCAACGGCGACCTCGGTCCGGTGTACGGCTCGCAATGGCGGTCCTGGCCCGCGCCGGATGGCCGCAGCATCGACCAGATCGCTGGCGTGGTCGAGATGATCAAGCGCAATCCGGACTCGCGGCGGCTGATCGTCAGCGCCTGGAATCCGGCCGAGGTCGACAAGATGGCGCTGCCGCCGTGCCATTGCCTGTTCCAGTTCTATGTCGCGAACGGCAAATTGTCCTGTCAGCTCTATCAGCGCTCGGGCGACGTCTTCCTCGGCGTGCCCTTCAACATTGCCTCCTATGCGCTGCTCACCATGATGGTCGCGCAGGTGACCGGGCTCAAGCCCGGCGATTTCGTGCACTCGCTCGGCGACGCGCACCTTTACTCGAACCATCTCGAGCAGGCGCGCCTGCAACTGACGCGGCCGACGCGGCCGCTGCCGACGATGGCGATCAATCCGGACGTGAAGGATATCTTCGCGTTCCGCTACGAGGACTTCAAACTCGAAGGTTACGACCCGCATCCGCACATCAAGGCCGAAGTCGCGGTATGAGTTGCGGTCCGAGGGATTGAATGTCGCTGACGATCCGCCGCGCGCGGCCCGATGAGGCCGGACTGGTGTTCTCGCTGGTCCGCGAACTCGCCGAATACGAAAAGCTTCTGCATGAGGTGCACGCCAGCGAGGCCGATATCGCCGACGCGCTGTTCGGCGCCAATCCGCGGCTTTATTGCGATATCGCGGAATGGAACGGCGAACCTGCCGGCTTCGCGGTCTGGTTCGTCAACTTCTCGACCTTCGCCGGCCGTCACGGCATCTATCTCGAAGACCTCTTCGTGCGCCCGGCGCTGCGCGGCAAGGGCATCGGCAAGGCGCTGCTGGTGCATCTGGCGAAGCAATGCCTCGCCAATGGCTGGTCGCGCCTGCAATGGGCGGTGCTCGACTGGAACGCGCCGTCGATCGCGTTCTACAAGTCGCTCGGCGCCGAGCTGATGGACGAATGGACGATGTGCCGCGTCTCCGGCGAGGCGCTGTCGATGCTCGCGGAAGGGACGCGCTGATGGAGATCGTGCTCGTCGTGGCGGTCGCCGAGAACGGCGTGATCGGAAGCGACAACGCCATTCCGTGGCGGCTGAAATCCGACCAGCAGCGCTTCAAGGCGATTACGTTGAACAAGCCCGTCGTGATGGGGCGCAAGACCTTCGAATCCCTGCGCAGGCCGCTGCCGGGCCGCACCAACATCGTGGTGACGCGCGATGCCAACTATCGCGCGCGCGGCGCCGTCGTCACGACGTCGTTTGAAAACGCCCGCGCCATTGCGCTTGGCGATGCGCTGCGGCGTTTCGCCACTGAGATTGCCGTCATCGGCGGCGCTGAAATCTACGCGCAATGGATGGGCATCGCCGATCGCCTTGAGATTACCGAGGTCCATGCCCGGCCGGACGGCGACACGCGGTTCGACAAAATCGATGCGCAGCAGTGGGACGAGGTGGCGCGCGTGCGAAATCCGGCAGGTCCGGACGACAGTGCCGACTTCTCCTATGTGACATATCGTCGGCGCGGCCGGGGTTAACCAATGTTTGCATTGACAATTATGCCCCGGCGCATAGCTCGTCCGGCCAGGAAGCTTGCGTTGTAAGGGCCCTAGCGGTCCCCTATAACCGGGCCGGACATTCGAGGCCGGGCGTCCCGTCCGGGCTTGCCGAGGAGATGTTTGATGCCGTGGAAAAATCAAGGCGGGGGGCCCTGGGGCTCGGGTCCGAAAGGGCCATGGGGCACCGGTCCGCAGTCAGCCGGGCCAAGGCCGCCGGATCTTGAGGATCTGCTGCGGCGCGGCCAGGACCGCCTGCAGCAGTGGCTGCCCGGCGGGCATTTCAGCGGCATGGGCGTCGCGCTGGTGCTGGTCGCCGCGCTGGCGATCTGGTTCGCGACCGGCATCTTCCGCGTGCAGTCCGAAGAGCTCGGCGTCGTGCTGCGCTTCGGCAAGTATGTCCGCGATGCGCAGCCGGGCCTGCGCTATCACCTGCCATATCCGATTGAGACAGTACTGCTGCCGAAGGCGCTGCGCGTCAACACGATCTCGATCGGCATGACCCTGATCGACGACCCCGCTCGCCGCGGCCGCACCATGCGCGACGTGCCGGAAGAGAGCCTGATGCTGACCGGCGACGAGAACATCGTCGACGTCGACTTCACGGTGCTGTGGCGCATCAAGCCGGGCGGGGCCGGCGCCTATCTGTTCAACATCCAGAATCCCGAAGGCACCGTGAAGGCGGTTGCCGAAAGCGCGATGCGTGAGGTGATCGGCCGCTCACAGATCCAGCCGATCCTGACCGGGGCGCGCAACGTCACCGAGCAGAGCGTCCAGGAGCTGATGCAGAGGACGCTCGATACCTACAACGCGGGCATCCAGATCACGCAGGTGCAGATGCAGAAAGTCGATCCGCCGGCGCAGGTGATCGACGCATTCCGCGACGTGCAGGCGGCGCGCGCCGACCTCGAGCGCAAGCAGAACGAGGCACAGACCTACGCCAACCGGATCGTGCCGGAAGCGCGCGGTCGTTCCGCGCAGATCCTGCAGGCCGCCGAAGGCTACAAGGAGCAGGCGGTCGCCGACGCCAAGGGCCAGAGCGCGCGCTTCCTGAAAGTCTATGAAGAGTACAAGAAGGCACCCGACGTGACGCGCGAGCGCATCTATCTGGAGACCATGGAAAAAGTGCTCGGCGGCTCCGAGAAGCTGGTTTATGACGGCGGCCCGGGCCAGAACATCGTGCCCTACCTTCCGCTCGGCGAACTGACGCCGCGGCGTCCCGCGGCACCGGCCACGACCGGCCAGCAGCAGGGAGCCACCCGATGAGGTCCCCCGTCACCGGCATTGTGTCCCTGATCATCCTCTTCATTGTGCTCGCCGTCGGCTACAGCTCGGTGTTCACCGTGCAGCAGACCGAGCAGACCATCGTTCTGCGGTTCGGCGAGCCGGTCGACATCGTCACCGAGCCCGGTCTGCACTTCAAGGCGCCGTGGAATTCGGTGATCAACGTCGACAAGCGCATCCTCGATCTGGAAAACCCGTCGCAGGAGGTGATCGCCTCCGACCAGAAGCGGCTCGTGGTCGACGCCTTCGCGCGCTATCGCATCAAGAATGCGTTGCGCTACTACACCAGCGTCGGCTCGATCCAGGCCGCCAATCTGCAGCTGACCACGCTGCTGAACGCGGCGCTGCGCCGCGTGCTCGGCGAGGTCAACTTCATCACCGTCGTGCGTGACGATCGCGAGAAGCTGATGCAGCGGATTCGCGAGCAACTCGACAGGGAAGCGGACGGATACGGGATCGAGGTCGTCGACGTCCGAATCCGCCGCGCCGACCTGCCGGAGCAGAACAGCCAGGCCGTCTACAATCGGATGAAGACCGAACGTGAGCGCGAGGCGGCCGAGTTCCGTGCCCAGGGCGACCAGAAGGCGCAGGAGATCCGCTCCAAGGCCGACCGCGAAGCGACCGTGATCGTCGCCGAGGCGAACTCGGCCGCGGACCAGACCCGCGGTGCGGGCGACGCCGAGCGCAACCGCCTGTTCGCCGAGGCCTATGGCAAGGACAAGGACTTCTTCGCGTTCTATCGCTCGATGACGGCCTATGAGAACGGCCTGCGTTCCAGCGACACGCGTTTCCTGTTGCGGCCGGACTCGGAATTCTTCAGATACTTCGGCGGTGCAAGCGGCAAGTTGCCTGAGGCGGCCGCCGCGCCGAAACAGTAACGTCACGACGTGAACATCAGGACTTGGCGGCGATGCGGATGACGCTTCGCCGCCGACCAAAAACAACAAGTATCGAGCGGGAGGCTGCCATCCGATGAAGTCCATAGCGTTCGGCGACTTCCTCATCGGGTTGGGAATCCTGTTCGTGCTCGAAGGCATCCTGTTCGCGGCAAGCCCGGCCTGGATGCGCCGGGCGATGAAGAGCGCGCTGGCGACGCCCGACAACATCCTGCGCATCGTCGGCATCGGCTCGGCGGTCGCCGGGCTTGTCCTGATCTGGGCAGTACGGCGCTGAAATAAGTCGTCGTTCCGGGGCATGCGAAGCATGAACCCGGAACCTCGAGATTCCGGGTCTGGTCCTTCGGACCAAGCAAGACTGAACATATCGTGAGCCTCTCGCAGCCGGTTTTTCGCCGAAATGCCGGGCTGAGATGCTTGCGCCATATGCCCGTTCGGGCGCACTCTGTAACGAGCTCATTTGAACCCGTTTGCCTGGAGAAACTCCGACATGACCGCTGCCAGACCAGCCCTGAGCCGCCGCTTCCGCATGATGGGAGCCGCGATCTCGATCGGTGCTGCGAGCATGCTGAGCTCCGTGCCGGCGTTCGCACGCGGTCCTGAAGGCATCGCGGACATCGCCGAGAAGGTGATCGACGCCGTCGTCAACATCTCGACGTCGCAGACCGTCGAGGCCAAGGACCGGACGATGCCGCAGCTGCCGCCGGGCTCGCCGTTCGAGGAATTCTTCGACGACTTCTTCAAGAACCGCCGCGGGCCGCCTGGCAAGGGCGGCGACAAGAGCGGCGAGTTCCAGCCGCGCAAGACCAACTCGCTCGGCTCGGGCTTCATCGTCGACACCGCGGGCATCGTCGTCACCAACAACCACGTGATCGCCGACGCCGACGAGATCAACGTCATCCTCAACGACGGCACCAAGATCAAGGCCGAGCTGGTCGGCGTCGACAAGAAGACCGACCTCGCGGTCCTGAAATTCAAGCCGCCGAAGCCGCTCACCGCGGTCAAGTTCGGCGACAGCGACAAGATTCGGCTCGGCGACTGGGTGGTCGCGATCGGCAACCCGTTCAGCCTCGGCGGCACGGTGACCGCGGGCATCGTCTCGGCCAAGAACCGCGACATCAGCCAAGGCCCGTATGACAGCTACATCCAGACCGACGCGGCCATCAACCGCGGCAATTCCGGCGGTCCGCTGTTCAACCTCGATGGTGAGGTGATCGGCGTCAACACGCTGATCATCTCGCCGACCGGCGGTTCGATCGGCCTCGGCTTCGCCGTGCCGTCGAAGACCGTGGCCGGCGTCGTCGACCAGTTGCAGAAATTCGGCGAGCTGCGCCGCGGCTGGCTCGGCGTGCGGATCCAGCAGGTGACCGACGAGATCGCCGACAGCCTCAACATCAAGCCGGCGCGCGGCGCGCTGGTTGCCGGCGTCGACGACAAGGGGCCGGCCAAGCCGGCGGGCATCGAGCCTGGCGACGTCGTCGTCAAGTTCGACGGCAAGGACGTCAAGGATCCCAAGGATCTGTCGCGCATCGTTGCCGACACGGCGGTCGGCAAGGAAGTCGACGTCGTCGTCATCCGCAAGGGCAATGAGGAGACCCGCAAGGTCACGCTCGGCCGGCTCGAGGACAATGAGAAGGTTCAGCAGGTCAACGCCAAGTCGAAGGACGACAGCGCCGAGAAGCCGGTGACCCAGAAGGCGCTCGGTCTCGACCTCGCGGCGTTGAGCAAGGACCTGCGCACCAAGTACAAGATCAAGGACAGCGTGAAGGGCGTCGTCGTCACCGGCGTCGACGGAAACTCCGATGCCGCCGAGAAGCGGCTGTCGGCGGGCGATGTCATCGTCGAGGTGGCGCAGGAGGCGGTATCGAGCGCCGCCGACATCAAGAAGCGCGTCGATCAGCTCAAGAAGGACGGCAAGAAGTCCGTACTGCTGCTGGTCTCGAACGGCGACGGCGAACTGCGCTTCGTCGCGCTCGGCGTGCAGTGACCCCGATGGTCATTGCCGGGCTTGACCCGGCAATCCATCACCGAACAAAGGTCTTGCGAAGAAGATGGATGCCCGGGCCAAGCCCGGGCATGACGACTTTCGCGAACGGCTAGCTCGCCACGAACTCATCCCGCCGATAGCCCTGGGCGTACAGCAGCGCGGTGAGATCGCCGTGGTCGATCCGGACCGCGGCCGCGGCCGCGACCGCCGGCTTGGCGTGATAGGCAACGCCGAGGCCCGCAGCCTGGATCATGCCGAGATCGTTGGCGCCGTCGCCAACCACCAGCGTGTCGATGTCGTCGAGATCGAAGGATTCGGTGAGCTCGATCAGGGTGGCGAGCTTGGTGGCGCGGCCGAGGATCGGCTCGACCACTTCGCCGGTCAGCTTGCCGCCCGCGACCTGCAACTGGTTGGCACGGTTCTCCTGAAAGCCGACCTTCGCCGCGACCACCTTGGTGAACAAGGTGAAGCCGCCCGAGATCAGGCAGGTATAGGCGCCGTGCGCGCGCATGGTCATGACCAGTTCGCGGCCGCCCGGCGTCAGCGTGATGCGCTCGTCGAGCACCTCGTCGACCACGCTGACCGGCAGGCCCTTGAGCAGCGCCACCCGCTCGCGCAGCGCGGACTCGAACTCGATCTCGCCGCGCATCGCGCGCTCGGTGATCGCAGCGACATGGGCCTTGAGCCCGGCGAAGTCGGCGAGCTCGTCGATGCACTCCTGGCCGATCATGGTGGAATCCATGTCGGCCAGAAAAAGCTTCTTGCGCCGGGCGATCCGAGGCTGCACGACAATGTCGATCGGCAGGTCGCCGCGGGCCTGGCGAAGGCGTTCCTCGATTGTCTTGATAGCGTCCCTGCTGCTGTCCTCGCTTTCGAACGGAATGTCGACGGCGACTTCGTTGAACAGCCACTGCGCCGGGCCGGGTGAGGGCAGCACGGCCCGCGCACCGTCGACGATGGTGGTGTCGAGCGCGGGGCTTGCAGGATTGCAGATCAGCGTGGCAACGAGGGACATGCAGGTGCATTCGGGATTGTTGAACAAGGCAGTGCTTATCGCAGGGCCGACCGCCAGCGGCAAGTCGGCGCTGGCGCTCGAGCTTGCGCAGCGGACCGGCGGGGTCGTGATCAACACCGACTCCATGCAGGTCTATCGTGACCTCCGGATCATCACGGCGCGGCCGACCGCAGGCGAAGAGGCGCTGGTTCCGCACCGGCTCTACGGCCATGTCGACGCCGGCGTGAATTTCTCCGCCGGCGCCTGGGTGACTGACGCGGCGAAGGTGCTCGGCGAGGTGCGTGCGCAGGGACGGCTGCCGATCTTCATCGGCGGCTCGGGCCTCTATTTCAAGGCGCTGACGCGCGGCTTGTCGGCGGTGCCGCCGGTCCCGGCCGTTGTGCGCGACGACGTGCGCGCACGGCTCGAGCAACGCGGCGTCGAGGCGCTGCATGCCGAGCTTGCAGCGCGCGATCCGGCGTCGGCCGAACGGCTGAAGCCGCGCGATCGTACCCGCATCGCGCGGGCGCTCGAGGTGGTCGAGGCCACCGGCCGCCCGCTGCCGGACTGGCATCGCGAGGGCCTGCCGCCACTGCTGCCGCCGGGCGATTTTCATGCGCTGTTCCTCGCGCCGGAGCGCGAGACGCTCTATGCACGGATCGACGCCCGGTTCGGTGTGATGCTCGATACCGGCGCGCTCGACGAGGTCGCGGCGCTGGCGGCCCGTGGGCTCGATCCGCTGCTGCCGGCGATGAAGGCCCATGGGGTGCCGGCGCTGATCCGGCACCTCAAGGGCGAGATCAGCCGCGAAGAGGCCGCCGAGATCGGCCGGGCCGACACCCGCCATTATGCGAAGCGCCAGTTCACCTGGTTTCGCCATCAGCTCCCTGAATTCGCCTGGGTCGAGCCGGATGCGGCCGGCAAATGGCTGCGAGGGCAAACCCCGTAGCCGAATGGAGCGCAGCGCAATCCGGGGGACCGGCCCCTCCGCGCGGAGGCTGTCCCGGATTGCGCTGGGCTCCATCCGGGCTACCAAGCAGGCTTCCCGCACGCCCGTCAGCCATGCGCGTTCGCCTGCGCAAAAACACTCGCCGAACGAGCGGAACCCCGGTACAGTACGGAAATCGCGAAAGCGCTTGCCTTGCCTTGACATTCAGGCTTTGGCCGCTATGTTCGCGCAACCTTTGGGAAGACTGGGTCGTCTCGTGCGCAACATTATTACCAAACTGCTTATCGCCGTCGTACCCAGGCACACCGCCGGGGATGGCTAGCGGCCATCCAAATTCGGGCGGTGTGCATGGGGCCTCTGGGGCCCCTTTTTATTGCCCGAAGCCGAACTGACGAGAACTGACAAAAGCCGCGCAAAAACAAGCGCATCCGGAGCGAACCATGACCGACAAGAGCCACGATCCCAATCAGATGACCGGCGCCGCGATGATCGTGCGCGCGCTCATCGATCACGGCGTGCAGCATGTCTTCGGCTATCCCGGTGGTGCGGTGCTTCCGATCTACGACGAGATCTTCCAGCAGAGCGAGGTCGAGCACATCCTGGTCCGTCATGAGCAGGGCGCCGGCCATGCCGCCGAAGGCTATGCGCGCTCGACCGGCAAGCCCGGCGTGGTGCTGGTGACGTCGGGCCCCGGCGCCACCAATATGGTGACGCCGCTGACCGACGCGCTGATGGATTCGATCCCGCTGGTCTGCATCACCGGCCAGGTGCCGACCCACCTGATCGGCAACGACGCCTTCCAGGAGTGCGATACGGTCGGCATCACGCGGCCCGCCACCAAGCACAATTGGCTGGTCCGCGACGTCAACGACCTCGCGAGGGTGCTGCACGAGGCCTTCTATGTCGCCACCACCGGCCGGCCCGGCCCGGTCGTGGTCGACGTGCCGAAGGACGTGCAGTTCGCGACCGGCACCTATCATCCGCCGCGCAAGTCGGACGTGCACATCTCCTACACGCCGCGCGTCAAGGGCGACGCGACCCAGATCCGCAAGGCGGTGGCGCTACTCGCCAACGCAAAGCGTCCGGTGATCTATTCCGGCGGCGGCGTGATCAATTCGGGTCCCGAGGCCTCGAAACTGCTGCGCCAACTGGTGGAGGCGACCGGCTTCCCGATCACCTCGACCCTGATGGGGCTGGGCGCCTATCCCGCTTCGGGTCCGAACTGGCTCGGCATGCTGGGCATGCACGGCACCTACGAAGCCAACATGACGATGCATGATTGCGACGTCATGCTGTGCGTCGGCGCGCGCTTCGATGACCGCATCACCGGCCGTACCGACGCGTTCTCGCCGGGCTCGAAGAAGATCCACATCGACATCGACCCGTCCTCGATCAACAAGAACATCCGCGTCGACGTGCCGATCATCGGCGACGCCGGCAACGTGCTCGGCGATTTGCTGCAGGTGTTCAAGGCAGAAGCCAAGAAGCCGGACATCAAGTCGTGGTGGCAGCAGATCGCGCAATGGCGCGCGCGCAACTCGCTGTCCTACCGCAAGAACAACGATATCATCCTGCCGCAACATGCGATCCAGCGCCTGTTCGAACTGACCCGCGGCAAGGACACCTACATCACGACCGAGGTCGGTCAGCACCAGATGTGGGCCGCGCAGTTCTTCGGCTTCGAGGAGCCGCATCGCTGGATGACCTCGGGCGGTCTCGGCACCATGGGCTACGGCCTGCCGGCCGCGGTCGGCGTGCAAGTGGCGCATCCGGACAGCCTGGTGATCGACATCGCCGGCGACGCCTCGGTGCAGATGACGATCCAGGAGATGTCGACGGCGGTCCAGTTCGAGCTGCCGATCAAGATCTTCATCCTGAACAACCAGTACATGGGCATGGTTCGGCAATGGCAGCAGCTGCTGCACGGCAACCGCCTGTCGCATTCGTACTCCGAGGCGCTGCCGGACTTCGTCAAGCTCGCCGATGCCTATGGCTGCGTCGGCTTGCAGGCGACCAAGCCGTCCGATCTCGACGGCGCGATCAAGGAGATGATCTCGATCAAGCGCCCGGTGCTGTTCGACTGCCGCGTCGCCGCGCTGGAGAACTGCTTCCCGATGATCCCGTCGGGCAAGGCTCATAACGAGATGCTGCTGCCGGAAGAGGCGACCGATGAGGCCACCGCGAAGGCCTTCTCCGGTGGCAAGGCGCTGGTGTGACGATGGATCGACGTGGAGCACTCTCTCTTCACCTCGCCCCGCTTGCGGGGAGAGGTCGGGTTGCGCGCAAGCGCAATCCGGGTGAGGGGGAGCCTCCGCGAGTCGGTCTCTCACCATTGCTCTGGAAGCAGCCCCTCACCCCAACCCTCTCCTCGCAAACAGCGGGGAGAGGGAGCTTATCGCGCGCTCGGATGGAGGGCGGCTCCCATGTTTGATCTCAACGAGCTCGAGCGCGCGCACCGGATCGTCGGCACCGCTGTGCCGGCGACGCCGGCGCACGCCTGGCCGCTGCTGGCCGAGCGGCTCGGCGCCGAGGTCGTGGTCAAACATGAGAACCACACGCCGACCGGCGCCTTCAAGGTGCGCGGCGGCCTGGTCTATCTCGAGCGGCTGAAGCGCGAGCGGCCCGACGTGCCCGGCATCATCTCGGCGACGCGCGGCAATCACGGCCAGAGCCTGGCGTTTGCGGCAGGGCGTCACGGTGTGCAGGCGGTGATCTATGTGCCGCGCGGCAACTCGGTCGAGAAGAACCGGGCCATGCACGCGTTCGGTGCCGAGCTCGTCGAGCACGGCGACGACTTCCAGGCCGCGCGGGAAGAGGCCGAGCGCCGCGCCCAATTCGCCGGCCTGCACATGGTGCCCTCGTTCCACCCGGACCTCGTGCTGGGTGTCGCGACCTACGCGCTCGAACTGTTCCGTACCGCGCCCGATCTCGAAATTCTCTATGTGCCGATCGGGCAGGGCTCCGGCATCTGCGGCTGCATCATGGCGCGCGACCTGCTCGGGCTGAAGACCGAGATCGTCGGCGTGCAGTCGACCGAGGCGCCGTCCTACGCGCTGTCGTTTGCGGCCGGAAGGATCGTCACCACCGAAACCAGCAACACCCTTGCCGACGGCATGGCGACGCGGATTCCGGACGCGGATGCGTTCGCGCTGATCCGCAAGGGCGCCTCCCGCATCGTGCAGGTCAGCGACGACGAGGTCGGGCAGGCAATCCGCGCCTACTGGACCGACACCCATAATCTCGCCGAGGGAGCGGGCGCTGCGGCGCTCGCGGCCGCGCTGCAGGAAAAAAACAGGCTCGCCGGCAAGCGGGTCGGCCTGATCCTGAGCGGCGGCAATATCGATTTCGATCTGTTCCGGACCTGGATCGGGACGGATGCTGCGCCGGCCGCCCAGCGGGCGGTCGCGTGAACAGAATGTAAGGGGACGACCATGAACCAGCCCGCATCCGCCTACTTCCTCGAAGAGCGTCACGATCCCAACGAGACGCATACGCTGTCCGTGCTCGTGCAGAACGAGCCCGGCGTGCTCGCGCGCGTGATCGGCCTGTTCTCCGGCCGCGGCTACAATATCGAGAGTCTCACAGTCTCGGAGACCGAGAGCCAGAAACATCTCTCGCGGATCACGATCGTCACCACCGGCACGCCGATGGTGATCCAGCAGATCAAGCATCAGCTCGACCGCATGATCCCGGTCTACCGCGTCGTCGACATGACGCTGACCGGCAGCTCGATCGAGCGCGAGCTTGCGATGGTGAAGGTGCGGGGCGGTGGCGATCACCGCGTCGAGGCGCTGCGGCTGGCGGACGCATTCCGCGCCCGGGTGATCGACGCCACGACCGAGAGCTTTGTGTTCGAGATCACGGGCAATTCGTCCAAGATCAGTCAGTTCATCGACCTGATGCGTCCGCTGGGCCTGGTCGAGGTGTCACGAACCGGGGTGGCCGCGATCACGCGTGGGCCGGAAGGGATGTGAGTCATGTTGGCGCGCGACTGGTATTACACGCAACGGCGGCAGGTCGGTCTCGATACCGCGGTGGCCTCGATCTATGACGTCAGCGAGGACAGCGACGTCCGTGCCCGACAGGCGCTGTCCATGCTCGGCGTCAAGCCGGGCTGGCGGATCGCCGATATCGGCTGCGGCAACGGCGTGCTGGCCACCGAGGCGGCGCTGATGGGGGCCGAGGTCGATGCCATCGACATCTCGCCGGCGATGATCGGGCTTGCGGAAATCTATGCGCGCGACCGCAAGGCGAAGATCCGGACCCAGCCGGCCGGGCTGCTGTCGTTCGCCTATCAACCGAATTCCTACGACCTCATCGTCAGCGAGTTCACGCTGCACCACCTGCCGGACTTCTGGAAGGCGGTGGCGCTGTCGCGAATCTTCAACGCGTTGAAACCCGGCGCGAACTTCTATCTGCGCGACATGGTGTTCGTCGGCATGCCCGACGGTGTCGATCGCGATGTCGAAGGTTGGGCCGACTTCTCGATCAAGAATCACGGTTTCGAGCGCGAAAGCGTGATCACCCATATGCGCGACGAATACTCGACCTTCGGCTGGGTAATGGAGCGCATGCTGACCGAGACCGGTTTCACGCTGGACTCCGTCGACTACCACGCGCCGTTGCACGGCACCTATCTGCTGCGCAAACCGAAGCCCGACGAACAGATCTAGATCCCGACCGAAACGGAAGCAAAAGAAGAATAACAATGAAGCCGGCCGATGTTGGCATCGCCGTCATGGTCGCGGTGATCTGGGGGCTTGCGTTCGTCGCAAGCCGGATCGCGCTCGATGAGTTTTCGCCGGAGCTGATGACGACGCTGCGCTTCGCCATCGCCGCGCTGCCGTGCCTGTTCCTGCGCAAACCCGGCGTTTCCTGGCCGCTTCTGATCGCGATCAGCGCCACGCTGTTCCTCGGCCAGTTCCTCGCACAGGCCTTTGCGATCGCGCATGGCGTTCCGGTCGGGCTTTCCAGCGTGATCGTGCAGAGCCAGGCGCTTTTCACCATCGCCTTCGCCGCGGTGGCCTTCGGGGAAATCCCGACGCGGACCCAGGCGATCGGCATCGCGATCGCCGCGCTCGGCTTGCTGATGATCTGCGGGACGGTCGGCTACGACTTCAGCGTTGCCGCTTTTGCGATCATCATGATCTGCCCGATCAGCTTCGCGATCGGCAATCTTCTGCTGCGGCAGGCGAACGGCGCGCCGATGTTCGATCTGTTCGCCTGGCTGTGCCTGTCCGCCGCGGTGCCGCTCACAGTGCTGACCTTGATCACCAACGGCCCGCGGCCGACCTGGCATGCGCTGACCCATATGTCGCTGACCGGGCTCGTCTGCATCCTCTGCCTCGGCGGCATCTCGACCAGCATCGCCTACTGGCTGTGGGGCCGGCTGCTCAGGGATTATCCGGCGGCGCAGGTGGTGCCGTTCGCGCTGCTGGTGCCGTTCGTCGGCTCCGCCGCCTCGAGCATCGTGTTCGGCGAGACATTCGGGCGGCTGCGGCTCGCCGGCATGGTCACCGTGATCGCCGGCATCGCCGTGATGCTGCTGTCGAAGCGGCCAAAAGCTCTGCCGAAAGTCGCGTGAGGGTGCCATGTCGAATTCGCTGCTGTTCGCCTTTGTCGTGTTCGCCGTCGTGATGTTCTTCACGCCGGGCCCCAACAACATCATGCTGCTGTCGTCGGGGCTGACCTACGGCTTCCGCCGCACGGTGCCCCACATCGCCGGCATCACGGTCGGCTTCGCCTTCATGGTCGGCGCGGTCGGCGTCGGGCTAGGGGCCGTCTTCATCGCCTATCCGGTGCTGCAGACGATCCTGAAATATGGCGGCGTCGTCTATCTGATCTATCTCGCCGCCGTCATCGCCATGGCCGAGCCGCCCTCGGCGGACAAGGACGACAGGGGCGGCCGCGGCCCGATGACCTTCTGGGGTGCCGCTATGTTCCAGTGGATCAATGCCAAGGGCTGGGTGATGGTGATCGGCACCATCACGGCCTATGCGGCGATTGCCGCCTTTCCCTGGAACATCGCGATCCAGGTCGGCTTGAGCCTGATCCTGGGCACGGTGTCCTGCGTCGTCTGGGCGCTGTTCGGGACCGCCTTGCGGCCGATCCTGACCTCGCCCCGGGCGATCCGCGCCTTCAATGTGGTGATGGCCATCCTGCTGCTGGCCTCGCTCTACCCGGTCTTCATGGACGCATGATGCCGCGCCGCGCCATGCGAGATGAGGGTTTCCCCTGAGGGGAAAAATGCTCTAGACAACGCCGGAAATTCGCGGGCGCCCGGCGGTTCTGACCTTCCGAAAGCCTGATTCATCGGCCGATTTTGGCCCCCTTCAAACGAGGAAACCACGATGCGAGTTTACTACGATCGCGATGCCGACCTGAACCTGATCAAGGGCAAAAAGGTCGCCATCGTCGGCTACGGCAGCCAGGGTCACGCCCATGCGCTGAACCTGAAGGATTCGGGCGTCAAGGAAGTGGCGATTGCGCTGCGCAAGGGGTCGGCCTCGGCCAAGAAGGCCGAGAACGCCGGCTTCAAGGTGATGGAAGTCGCCGAAGCCGCCAAGTGGGCCGACCTCGTCATGATGCTGACCCCGGACGAGCTGCAGGGCGACATCTATCGTGAGCACCTGCACGACAACATGAAGAAGGGCGCGGCGCTCGTGTTCGCCCACGGTCTCAACGTGCACTTCAACCTGCTCGATCCGCGCGCCGACCTCGACGTGCTGATGATCGCGCCGAAGGGCCCCGGCCACACCGTGCGCTCGGAATACCAGCGCGGCGGCGGCGTGCCCTGCCTGATCGCGATCGCCAAGGATTCGTCGGGCAACGCCCATGACCTCGGCCTCAGCTACGCCTCGGCGATCGGCGGCGGCCGCGCCGGCATCATCGAGACCACCTTCAAGGAAGAGTGCGAGACCGACCTGTTCGGCGAGCAGGTGGTGCTCTGCGGCGGCCTGGTCGAGCTGATCAAGGGCGGCTACGAGACGCTGGTCGAGGCCGGCTACGCGCCCGAGATGGCCTATTTCGAGTGCCTGCACGAAGTGAAGCTGATCGTCGACCTGATCTATGAAGGCGGCATCGCCAACATGAACTACTCGATCTCCAACACCGCCGAATACGGCGAGTACGTCACCGGTCCGCGCATCGTCACGGCCGAGACCAAGGCCGAGATGAAGCGCGTGCTCGCCGACATCCAGGGCGGCAAGTTCGCCCGCGACTGGATGCTGGAGAACAAGGTCAACCAGACCTCGTTCAAGGCGACCCGCGCCAAGCTCGCCGCGCACCCGATCGAGGAAGTCGGCGCCAAGCTGCGCGACATGATGCCCTGGATCAAGAAGGGCGCGCTGGTCGACAAGAGCAAGAACTGACAGGCGAAGCCTGTCATTCCGGGGTGGTCCGCAGAACCGAGCCCGGAATCTCGAGATTCCGGGGTCGCCTGTGAGTTACGCCTTCGGCTAACCCGCCCTACGCATCGACAACAAAAAAGGGTGGGCGCGTTGCCCACCCTTTTTCTTTGTCGCAGTGGCGCGGCGGCCTAGCCTGCCGCCATCGGTTGCTTCTCGATCCTGTTGTGCAGCTGCCAGAACCGCACCGTGCGCTGCGCGGTTTCCAGCGAGAGCCGGCGGTAATCGCGCTGCGCGATCTCGAGCGTCGCATTATCGAGCGGCAGCGGCAGCGGCCGCTTACGCAGGATGGTTTCGACCGTCGGCCAGTTGAGCCGCGCCGAGCGACACGGGATCAGGATCAGGTCGGAGCGAAGGCCGAGCATCAGGCGTTCGATCATCGCGATCGGCATGTCGTTGAGCACGGCAAGCGCGACCGTGACCTCGTCGAGCTTGCCCTCTTCGGCGAACTTGTAGACGGCCGCATCGTCGAGCTCGTTGAGCTGCTTCATCAGCTTGACCAGCTCTTCGGCGATGCCGTAGTTGCGGCGCGGCGCCGCGGCCTCTTCCTGGGCGATGTCGTTCAGCACCTGGCTGATCTCCTCGCGCGCCCTGGGCGACGCGATCGAAAGCAGACGGGCGCGCACCGTATCCTTGGCGCGCTGCAGCAGGTCGCGCAGCAGCTTGGCCGGAATGTCGATGCGCAGCCCGAGGATCTCGACCAGCTCGTCGTCGCCTTCGGCGCGGGCGACGATGCTGGAATAGCCGTTGTCGGAGAACTGCGCGCCGGCATTCTTGGCGAGACGCCGGATCACCTTGTCCTCGCCGCGGTCGATGATCACGTCGGTGACGGAAGGCGGCAGGTTTTCCCGCGCGGAGATCGCGAACAGATGGTCCTGGCCCTTGCTGCTCGCGATCTCGCGCAGTGCGTCGTTCGAGAGGCGGCTGGAGTGGGTCAGCACGTCGCCGGCGACGCTGATGTCGTCGTCCCACGCGAGGTGCTGAATCACCTCGAACGGCGCATAGTCGAGCGGCGCGAGCCGCTTGCTGAGCTCGGCCCGCGCACGGGTCTCGACGCGCGCGACCAAGAGGCAGAGCACGTCGTCGAACACCTTGACCTGTTCATCGTTGAGGCGGTCGCCGTCGTTCAGGAACAGATCGGTGACCTGCCGCAGCGTCTGCACGCGCTTGGTCGATGTCCCGTCCCGGACCGCATCCTCGAGTTCGGCAATAATCGATTGTGACGCCTGTTGCGCCATCGATGGGCAACCTTGTTTTTGTTGAATGAACACTTGTCCGCGCACCATGCGGGGCGCGGTCTTACACCTGCGTTAAGGTGGAACCGGTGCAAATACGGTGTGCGTCGCATCCTTAACAGGCTGCGACCGGACTCGATTCAATGCGCGCTTTCGGCTCAGCGCAAGCCGAGGCCAGTGCATTTTAAGGGATCGTTTAGGACGATACACGCCGCGCGATGGAAAAGATGTCGATCGACGCTGCACGTCCGCGCAATTGCGTCGAGCCGAGCGGCTCGACGACTAAATCCCGGTCCGGCGGCAGCAGGCGGAGCAGGTCGCCCGATACCAGCAGCGGCCGGCCGGCCTCCTTGCAATGCGCCTGCAGCCGCGCCGTGACGTTCACGCTGTCGCCGAAATAGGCGATCTGCCGCCGCGAGTCGCCGCATTCCGCGATGACGACCGGACCGGCATGCATCCCGGCCCGAAACGCGGGCACCACGCCGAACTCCTTGCGATATTGTTCGGCCCGCTTGGCGAGGCGATCCTCGATCGCGAACACGCAATCGAGATGCCGCCGCGATCGCCCGTCGGCATTGGCCGGCCAGGTCACGATCACTTCGTCGCCGACATAGGCGTGGACTTCGCCGCCGTGCGACACGATCGGCTCGTCGATGTCGAAGAAGAAGCGCGTCAGCAATTCCTGCACGCGCAGCTCGCCCATCGACTCCGCTAGCGTCGTCGAGCCGACCAGGTCGAGAAACAGCAGCACGCGCTCCTCGCGCACCGGCTGCCGATAGCGTCCGAGCACGATGCCGAGCAGCGTATGCCCGCCGATCATCCGGACCAGCTCGTAGATCGTCGTGATCGGGATCGACAGCAGCAGGCCGACGCCAATGATCTTCAGGAAGGTTTCGCGCATCCACTTGGCTTCGAGGCCATGCCCGTAGAGCACGATTTCCAGCACGATCGCGGCGGCCGCAACGACGACGGCGAGGATCACAGAGCGGCCGATCAGCTCGACGATGAGTGATTGCCGCCGCAGCCAGCCGCCGCGTGCGGCCAGATAGAGATGCGTCGCCCAGACGATCACCGTGAGGGCTGCGCCGTCGAGGGCGCTGCGCACATAATTCGAGACGGAGGCCTCGTCGGACTGATCGAAGGCATAGCGAAACAGCCCACCGACGAGCAGGCCGAACATCGCCAAGACGATCACGGGCGTCACGACGCGCCGCATGGTCCCTCCATGCATATGAAATATCCTGCGCGGACCGGGAAGGCCAGCCGCGGCGCGGCCGGCGGTGACGGGATGCAACGCGGCGGCACTCATGCCGCCGCCGACGACAAGCAGCGCGAACAGCTGCGCACCGCGCAGCGGCTATGGATCCAGTATCGTGACGCCAACTGCCTGTATCACGACCTCGGCGAGGGCACTATCGCCCGGCTCGATGCCGGCGAATGCATGCGCAGCATGACCGCAGCCCGCGCTAAGGAACTGGAGAATCTTGGCCATCAGTGAGCCATCTTCCGGAGTCAGGACCGAGGTCATGACTGATGGAAAGAGCCAGGACGAATTGACCCAGCTTGCGGATGAGGCGCTGCGCGCCCAGCCCGGCTGCGAGACCGCGCGCGTGCCGGCGGTCGCCGCGCTGCCCGATGCGCAGATCGGGCGCAACTGGGAAATTCCGAACGTCGTGCTCGGTGACAGCCTGATCAGCGACGTCGACCGCGCGGTGCTGTCGGTTCATCGCCAGCTCGGCCGCAAGTTTCACCTGGTGTGAAGTGGCCCGATCTCAGCTCGCCTTCGCCTGACGTGGCGCAGGCCGCCCGGCCATGCCGATCATCCTGAGCGCGAACACTGTGGCGAGCGGCACGAGGAACAGCGCGTAGAGCGGCATCTCGGGAATTCGCTTGCCGAACGAGACCATGAACTGCAGCAGCAGATAGTAGCCGCCGATGAGATGCAGCCTGCGCCAGGCGCGCGGGTCAAGCATCGCGGCCGTGCGATCGAACGAGGTCGCGGTCAGCGCGATGATGAAGGCATAGCCGATGCCGCCGAAGATATACGAGACCGCCGAGGTCGCGGCGGCGAAGCCGGGCGGATCGAGCATCGCGAAGGCTGCGATCGCGACCGCATGGATGGCGTGCGAGGCCGCGAAGGTGACGCCGAGGTAGCGGCGGTTGCGGCGCTGCCAGTGCGTCCATGCGTTCGGCCACAGCCGCGCCAGCGCCGCTGCGGAGAAGGCGAGGCAGAAGAACAACAGCGAGGTCCGCGCCGTGAAGCGGATCACCATCCGCACGCCGTCGACCTCGAACTGCCGCATCGCGGCGATCCAGATCGAAAGCCCGATCAAGGTGAACGTGAGCAGGCCAAACAGCCGCCAGCCCTCGAACCAGTTGCGATGCGTCGCCAAATGCCGCCTCCCGTTTATGTAATCGCCAGTTACATTTCGCGCCCGCGTGCGGTCAATCCGTGTAATCATCGCTTACATTCACGAGCGGGTGATGCTAGTGGTGCGCCATGCGCCGCCCCGCCAAAAGCCCGCCTACCGGCCGCCGGTCCGCCAAGCCGCGTCCGGTCGCGACGCGGGCGCAGGCGGCCAGGCCGTATCACCACGGCGATCTCCGCCGGGTCCTGATCGATGCCGCCATGCAACTGGTCGGCGAGGGCGGGCCGGAGGCGGTCAGCGTGCGCGAGGCCGCGCGCCGCGCCGGGGTCTCGCCGGGCGCGCCGTTCCGGCATTTCCCGAGCCGGGACGCCCTGATGAATGCGGTCGCGGAGGAGGCGCAGCGCCGCTTCCGCGCCGAGATCGAGGCGGCGCTGGCCGAGGCGCCGTCAGGCGATCCGCTCGGCCGCTTCCGCCATCTCGGGATCGCCTATCTGCGCTGGGCGATGAAGAACCCGACCCATTTCGAGATCATCTCCAGCCGCCGTTTCTTCGATCACGACCGTTCGGCCGGGGTTTCCAGCGACAATGCCGAGTTGATCGGCCTGACCGAGCGTACGCTGGCGGAGGCATTTTCAGCCGGTCAGCTTGCGACCCGCGACCTCAGGCAGGTCCAGATCGCCGGCCGCGCGCTGGTCTACGGCTTCGCGCGGATGCACATCGACGGCCATTTGCCGCGCTGGGGTGGCGGCGATGCAGAGGTCGAGCAGATGGCTGCCGACATCGTCGATCTCTTCATCACGGGCATCGCGAGCCACGCCGCGCCGGCCGCCAAAGTTTAAGGCACGCGCGCTGCCTGCCGCGGCAAGCCTGGGCAGGCAAATTCATTGCGCGTTCATGACGATTCAATTACGGTTTTGTGACGCGGCCCAGACACCGGCTGTGCCGTGTGCCTCCTGGCCATTGCCAGTCAAGGCGGTGGCATTGCGCCGGGTTGTATTGCGTCCCGCCCATGGCGCCCGCGCCTCAGCAAAACTCCTCCGTCGCCGCACTGGCCGGCGGTCTTGCCGCGCTCGGCATCTGGCGGTTGATGGCGGTCGCGGCACCGCATTTCGGCGCGCTGATCCTGATGCTGCGCACCGAGACCGATTTCGGATCGCGGCTTTGCTTCCTGCTCGCCTGGGGAATCCTGAACTTCCTGTTCATCGCGCTGCTGCGCCGGCCGGCGCTGTCGGGCGCGCTGTCGCTGACACTGGTCGTCGTGTTGGTGCTGCTGTCGCGGTTCAAGCACGACGTGGTGCAGATGACCGCGAACTTCGTCGACCTGATGGTGATCGACCGCGACACCGCGACGTTCCTGCTGACGATCTTCCCGAGCCTGCGTTGGTCGATCATCGGCGCCGGCCTCGTCACGCTGCCTTTGATGTACGCGCTGTGGTGGCTCGATCCGTTCCGCATTCGCCGTCTGCCGGCTGCGGCGGCCTGCCTTGCCTGCACCGCGGCGCTCTCGGGTTATGCATTCGCCTGGCCGGATGAGGCCTGGCGGGGCTATTACGACGACGGCTACCTCTCGAAGTTCGCGCGCTCCGGCGTCACGGCCGTGTCCGATTTCGTCGCCTACGGCTTCATGGAGTCGGATCCGGCCGCGAGCGACCAGCTCAAGATGCCCTTGGTCGATGCCTGCCATCCTGCCGGGCGGCGGCCGAACATCATCATGATCCATGATGAATCGAGTTTCGACATCCGCGCCGCCTCCGGCGTCAAGGTGCCGCCGGGCTATGGCGGCCAGTTCAAGTCCTATGACGGCGTCGAGCGCAAATTCCTCGCCGAGAGCAATGGCGGGCCAAGCTGGTTCACCGAGTACAACGTGCTTGCGGGACTGTCCTCGCGCTCGTTCGGCCGGTTCTCCTATTTCGTCACCCGCATTGCATCGGGACGCGTGGCGCGCGGCCTGCCGCTGGCGCTGCGCCGCTGCGGCTACGACACGCTGTCGCTCTATCCCGCATTCGGCGCCTTCATGAGCGCACGCAACTTCCAGACCACGACTGGCATCCAGCGCTTCTACGACGCGCATGATTTGCATGCGAAGGACGTCGAGCCGGACAGCTTCTTCTACGACAAGGCGCTGAAGCTGATGGCCGAGCAGAAGACGTCAGGCACGCCGCTGTTCGCCTTCGTCTATCTCGCCGCCAATCATTTCCCCTGGGAAACCAAATTCCGTCCCGAGTTGCTGCCGTCGTGGAAGCGGTCGGGCAACACGCCCGCGGTCGATGAATATCTGCGCCGGCAGGCGATGAGCGCCAACGACTATGCCGGCTTCGTCGCGGCGCTGAAGAAGAAGTTTCCGGCGCAGCCTTTCCTGATCGTGCGTTACGGCGATCATCAGCCGGAATTCTCGCCGCAGCTGCTCGATCCCGATCTCGACGAGGCCGGCATCGGCAAGAAGCTGATGGATTACGATCCGCGTTACTATGCGACCTACTATGCGATCGACGCCGTCAACTTCGAGCCGGTGAAGAGCCCGGCGGTGATGGACACGATCGACGCCGCCTATCTGCCGCTGGTGATTCAGGAAGCCGCGGGCATTCCGCTCGATCCGTCGTTCGAGGAGCAGAAGGCCATCATGCTTCGCTGCAACGGCGCGTTCTATTCCTGCAAGGACGGCGCAGAAGCGCGCCGCTTCAACCGCCTGTTGATCGACGCGGGGATCATCAAGGGACTTTGAGCATGCTTCGCCCGCCTTCAGTCAAGGCGGAAGCGATCCATTGTCGCCGATCGCAACCGCGCTGCGATTTCGTCGCGAGTTCCTTGTGACAATCGCTCCGCACATCAAAGCGATCGCACGTGAACTAGACTAACGTCGGTAGACGAAGGTCGCCCGCGCGAAACCGCGCGCATTACTCATTTGTAATTACGCCGCCGAGATTTCGTCACGATTGGGTCGATGATCGGTCGCGCCGCTGCCACGGTTCTCATCAACGCGCAGCGTCAAGTCAGCCAATCCCGCCCTTCTTGCAGGAGTGTTTGCCCATGCGAGCGCTCGATGTTGCGCGCCTTGTTGCCGCCTTCGGACTTGCTATCCCCCTTGCCATTCCCTCAGCCTCCGCCGCGGAGCCGCCTCGCGACATCAAGGGGCTCTACATGATGACGGACTATCCGGCCGTCACCATCAGGCCGGGCACCACCTCCAACATCTCGCTGCGTCTGCAGAATTACGATCTCGGCCCGCAGCGCTACAAGCTATCGGTCGAGGGTGTGCCGAGCGGCTGGACCGCGACGCTGCTCGGCGGCGGCCAGCCGGTCGCGGCCGCGATGCCGGCGCCCGACTCCAGCGTGCCGCTGCAGCTTCGGCTCGACGTGCCCGCCAACGCCTCGCTCACCGAGCAGACCTTGACGGTGAAGGCCGAAGGGCAGGGCAGCGAGGCGACGTTGCCGATCGTGGTCGCGCTCGCCAAGGAACTGCCGGCGAAGCTGACGGTGACGTCGAAGCTTCCCGAATTGCGCGGCAGCCCGAAATCGAATTTCGAATACACGCTGACCATCAAGAACGACAGCGGCCGCAACCTGGTCGCAAGCTTCGCCGCAGCGGCGCCGCAAAACTTCGAGACCTCGTTCACCGAGGCCTATGGCACACAGGAATTGTCGTCGATCCCGATCGATGCCGGGCAGTCCAAGGACATCAAGCTCAAGGTGCGGCCGCCGAGCGCGATCGATGCCGGACACTTCCCGGTCAAGGTCACCGTCAACGCCGAGGATGCATCGGCGCAGACCGAGGTGGCGCTCGACGTTGCGGGCCAGCCGCAGCTTCAACTCTCCGGCCGTGACGGGCTGTTGAGCGCGCGTGCGGTCGCCGCCGAGCAGAGCACGATCCCGGTCGTCGTCACCAACAGCGGCACCGCGCCGGCCGACAACATCGAGCTCGCCGCGACGGCGCCGAGCGGCTGGAAGGTCACGTTCCAGCCCGCCAAGATCGAGCGCCTGGTGCCCGGCAAGGACACCGAGGTTCAGGCGCTGGTGACGCCGAGCGACAAGTCGCTTGCCGGCGACTATCAGCTCGCGGTGCGCGCCACCTCGCGCGGCGAGACGGCATCGAGCCAGTTCCGGGTCACGGTGAGCACATCCACCGTCTGGGGCATGGCCGGAGCCGGCGTGATCGGCGTCGCGCTGCTGCTGATGCTGGGTGCGGTTGCGAGGTTCGGACGGCGATGAGCGAGCAGCAGAACAACAGTGCTGCACCACGGCCAGAGGCCGTCATCGCGGCACGCGACCTCACCAAGCGCTACGGCAAAACCAGCGTCGTCGACGCCATCAACTTCGACATCGCCAAGGGCGAGGTGTTCGGGCTGCTCGGCCCGAACGGCGCGGGCAAGACCACGACCATCCTGATGATGCTCGGGCTCACCGAAATCTCGGGCGGCCGAGTCAGCGTGCTCGGATTCGATCCGGCGCGGCAGCCCTTGCAGGTCAAGCGGCGGGTCGGCTATCTGCCCGATGCCGTCGGCTTCTACGATCACCTGACCGCGGTGGAGAACCTCGCTTACGCCGCCAAGCTGATGGGTCTTTCGATGGCCGAACGCTCGCGGCGGATCGCGGCGGCGCTCACCCGCGTGCGCCTGCTCGACGTCGCCGACAAGCGCGTCGCGACCTTTTCGCGCGGCATGCGGCAACGGCTCGGGCTCGCCGAGATCATCGTCAAACGCGCCGAGATCGCCATCCTCGACGAGCCGACTTCGGGTCTCGACCCGCAGGCGACGATTGAATTCCTCGACCTGATCAGGGAATTGAAGGCCGAGGGCGTTACCGTCCTGCTCTCGTCGCATATGCTCGACCAGGTGCAGCGGGTCTGCGATCGCGTCGCGCTGTTCCGGGCCGGGAAGATCGCGATGATGGGTTCGGTGGCCGAACTCTCGGTCCAGGTGCTCGGTGCGGGCTTCGTCGTCGAGGTCGAGGCCGACGGCGCGGGGATCGCCCGGCGGCTTGCGGCGATACCGGGCGTCGGCAATGTCGAGACGCTCGCCGACGACCGCTTCCGCATGACCGCCGACCGCGACGTCCGGGCCGATGCCGCGCGCGCGGTGGTCGCTGCCAATGGCGCGCTGCGGCGGCTCTCGGTCGACGAGCCGAGCCTCGAGGCGATCTACGCCCATTATTTCCAGGCTACCCCGTCAGGAGGCGTGCGCGATGCGGCGTGAGGGTTCAGCATTCCAGGGCGTCGGTGCCGTCTTCGTCAAGGAGCTATCGGACAACATCTCAAGCGTCCGCATGCTGATGCTCGAGCTTCTGATCGTGCTGACCGCAATGGCGGCGCTCTATGAGGCGATCGCCGCGCTACGCCAGAACACCGCGGAGGATCCGTTCCTGCTGCTGCGGCTGTTCACGGTGAGCCAGGCGCCGCTGCCGTCCTTCGTCGCCATCCTCGGCTTCCTGATCCCGCTGATGGCGATCGGGCTCGGTTTCGACCTGATCAACAGCGAGCACAACCGGCGCACGCTGTCGCGGATCCTGGCGCAGCCGATCTATCGCGACGCGCTGCTGCTCGGCAAATATCTCGCCGGGCTCGCGACGATCGCGATCAGCTTGACCGCGCTGTGGCTGCTGGTGATCGGCCTCGGCCTGATCTTCCTCGGCGTGCCGCCCGGCGGCGAGGAGATCGCCCGCTCGCTGGCCTTCCTGGTGATTGCGGTCTTCTATGCCGGGGTCTGGCTGTCGCTCGCGATGCTGCTCTCGATCGTGTTCCGTTCGCCGGCGACCGCGGCATTGGTGGCGCTCGGCATCTGGTTGTTCCTGACCGTGCTGTGGCCGATGCTGGCACCGGCGATCGCGCAGGCCATCGTGCCGCCGGATCCGCGCTTTGCCGCGCTCGGCCTCGATACGCCGGGCACGGCGATCTGGACCCAGCTGCTGCAGCGCTTCTCGCCGAATGATCTGTTCGGAGAGGCGATGCTGGCCGTGCTGTCGCCGACCACCCGCACGCTCGGCCCGGTATTCCTCGACCAGATCCGCGGCGCGGTGATGGGCGCCCCGTTGCCGTTCGGCCAGAGCGTAATGATCGCCTGGCCGCAGACGGTCGGCCTGATCGCCTGCACCATCGTGCTGTTCGTCGCCGGCTACGTCCTGTTCCAGCGCCAGGAGGTCAGGGCCTGAGGAGGAGAGCGCGGCCGTTCAGTGAGGCCCAATCTTGTCCCACAGCCAGCGCGCGACGGCGTCGGGCGACGATGATGCGTCATTGCCCGACGCGCGCAAATTCGCCTCGCGCATCTCGGCGATATCGATCTTGCCGAGCAGCGGCCGCAGCGCCGCCTTGAGAGCCTCGTCATCGCGCCGCTTCGGCGACAGCAGCACGATCGCGTCATAGGGCGGGATGGCGTGCCTGTCGTCGGCGAGCGTAACAAGATCGTATTTCGCGATCAGTCCGTCGCTGGTGTAGCCCGCGATCACGTCGACCTCGCCGGAGGCGACCGCCGCATACATGAAATCCGGCTGCATCTGACGCTGGGCGCGGAATGTCAGCCCATAAGCCTTTTGGATGCCGGCCCATTCCGGCCGCGAGAAGAATTCATAGTCGCCGGCGATCGACATCGTGGCGGCGCGTGAGGCGAGGTCGGCGATCGAATGGATGCCGAGCTCTTCGGCGCGCTTCCTCGGCATCACCAGCGTATAGGCATTCTCGAAGCCGAGCTCGCCGAGCAGCGTGATGTCTTGCTTCGCCAGCGTCGTCTGCAACTCGCCCAATAGCTCGGCGCGGGGCTTGATGTCGGTGTGGTGGAACTGGTTGGCCCACAGCGTGCCGGAATAGTCGATATAGACATCGATATCGCCGGCCGTGAGCGCGTCGAAGATCACGTTGGAGCCGAGGCCGGCGCGGGTCGTGGCCGGAAGCCCGGCCGCCTGCAGCCGCTGCGCGATCAACGCCGACAGCACATATTGCTCGGTGAACGTCTTGGCGCCGACGACGATGCCCGCATGCGGGCGCGCGATCGCGGGCACCAGAGTCGCCGCGATCAGGGCGGCAATACCAAGCCCGCCGAGCGCCGTCCGGATGCGGCCGCGATTGCGCAGGCCGTTCTCGATCAGCGCCAGCAATTGGTCGACCACAAGCGCGAGCACGGCCGCAGCGAAGCAGCCGAACAGCACGAACACCCAGTTCTGGGTCTGCAATCCCGCGAAGATATAATTGCCGAGGCTGGTCTGACCGATCGGCGTCGACAAGGTGGCGGTGCCGATCACCCATACCGCCGCGGTGCGGATTCCGGCCATCATCACCGGCAGCGCCAGCGGCAACTCGACCATGGTGAGCGATTGCCGCGGCGTCATGCCGACGCCCTGGGCGGCTTCCAGCACCGCCGGATCGACCCCCGACAGGCCGGTGATGGTGTTGCGCAACACCGGCAGCATGGAATAGAGCGCGAGCGCCAGCACAGCCGGCAGGAAGCCGAAGGCGGAGAAGCTGAAGCCGAGCCACGCCGCGGTCAACGCGGCGAGCGCCAGCAGCAGCGGATAGAACAACGCGAGCAGCGCGAGACCTGGCACGGTCTGCACGATACTGGCAAGCCCGAGCAACGTCGTGCGCAGCACCGGCCGGTTACGAGCGATGATCGCAAGCGGCAGGCTGATCACAAGCCCGAGCGCCAGCGCGGCGACGCTGACCCGCACATGATTGCCGAGATAGTCGGGCAGATGCGCGAGCGCCTCGCTCCAGCGCGGATCGGATAATAGATTCATGCCGTGTCGCCCCGCGGCAGCAAAGCGCCCAGGCGTTCCGCCTGCCGCCGCGGCGTGCGCATCAGTTCACCGACATAGGCGTCGGTGCTGGCCGAGAGTTCCGCCGGCGTGCCCTGGGCCAGCAGCCTGCCGCCACGCATCACCGCGACACGATCCGCCAGCAGCAACGCCTCGGTCATGTCGTGGGTGATCATGACCGTGGTCAGGCCGAGCTCGCGGTGCAGCGTTCGATAATCGTCGCCGAGCGCGTCGCGGGTGAGGGGATCGAGCGCGCCGAACGGCTCGTCCATCAGCACGATGCGCGGCTTCGCAGCCAGTGCACGCGCGACGCCGACGCGTTGACGCTGGCCGCCGGAGAGTTCGTGCGGCAGACGCTCGCGATATTGTGAGCGGTCGAGCCGCACAAGGTCGAGCAGTTCGTCGACCCGCGCCGAGATCTCCGCCTGCGCCCAGCCGAGCAGATGTGGCGTGATGCCGATGTTGCCGGCGACGGACAGATGCGGAAACAGCCCACCGCTCTGGAAGACATAGCCGATGCGGCGCCGCAGCAGGATGGGGTCGACGCGGTTGACATCTTCACCCTCGACGGCGATCCGGCCGTGGTCGGCTTCGATCAGGCGATTGGCGAGCCTCAGCAGCGTCGTCTTGCCGGAGCCCGAGCCGCCGACGATCGCCAGGAATTCACCCTCGGCCACGTCAAGCGAGACGTCGTCGACCGCCACCACGCGACCACTGTCAAAACTCTTGCCGACATGCGCGTAGGCAATCAGCGGCGTTGCGGGCATTCCAGGGCGACCTCATGTCTCACCGTCGTGAACGACAGTGATAGCCCATAAAATGGACTTTGACTTGAGGCGCGCGCCTGCGCCGTGTGGTTTCGCAGCCTGTTCCGGTCGAAGCGGATCACCCCTGTCCGGGGCTGTGAGCACACATCACACTTCGTTCTTGGGTACGTACTTGCCCATGATGCATTTATAGCTCTGCAGGTGCCATTCGTGATACGGCCCCTTGGCGAGCCAATCGGCGATGCCGATTTGCGCATTCACTGCGCAGGCGCCCATGGTGATGCCGGATTGGTCACTCGTGGTGACGACCTTTTCCATGCAGAGTTGAGCATTGCAGAGGATGGCGACGAGCGTAACGAGCATGACGGCCTTTATCAGTGGGGTTAACCCGGTCTGACCCGAATCATGCAGGGTTCATGCCACTATCAGCGGCTTTGGCGCCACGGCCGACAAGACCGGGAAAGTACGGCCGGAGCGAATCGTCACGCCCGTCAGCGCGTAGCCGCACGCCCGTAGATACGCTATAGTGGCTGCCCAACTACGACGTGAGATCGGGGCGAGCGAGGAACGTTGCGCGGTCGGGGGCTGCATCGATGATGACGTTACCTGAGTTGGCGGCAGGTGCTTTGGAGAAGTTTCTCGCCACGCATGTCAGCCGCACCTTCGGGGCTTCGCAGGCGCGCTTTGGCGAACTCCTGCCGGCCGCGGCCCGCATCGCGCTGGAATGCATCGGCAACAGCGACGCGCTCTACCACAATGTCGAGCACACGATGCTGGTCACGCTCGCCGGGCATGACATCATCCGCGGCCGCGCGCTGCACACCCACGTCACCGCCGAGGATTACACCCACACTATCATCGCCTGCCTGACTCACGACATCGGCTATGTGCGCGGTCTTTTGAAAGGCGATGCACCCGACGGCTACGTCATCGATGCCTCCGGCAACAAGGTCGTGCTGCCACGTGGCTCGTCGGATGCCGGCCTGATGCCATATCATGTCGACCGCTCGAAGCTGTATGTGCTCGACAGGCTCGAGGCCGTCCTTCCGCTCGATCGCGAGCGCGTCGCGCGCAACATCGAGGGCACGCGGTTTCCGGCGCCCGAAGGCCAGCAATATGACGATGAGGCATCGATCGTCCGGGCAGCCGATTTCATCGGTCAGCTCGGCGATCCCAACTACATCAGGAAGGCCAACGCGCTCTATCACGAGTTCGAGGAGGTCGGCATCAACCGCCAGCTCGGCTATGAGTCGCCGGCTGATATCGTCGACCGCTATCCGCAATTCTACTGGAACATGGTTGCGCCGCACATTCAGGGCGCCATCAACTGCCTGAACATGACGGCAAGCGGCCGCCAGTGGATCGCGAATCTCTATAGCAACGTGTTCCGCGCCGAGCGCGAGGTGACGTTGTCCGGCCCGCAAATCTGACGCCGCGGCCTTTCAGCACGGATTGCGCTGCGTTCCCCAGCCGTTCGCGGAGTGTCCACATTTAGGCCTGCTTCGTCGTTGCACGTTTCGTGGAAATCAGCGACCTTGGGCTATGGACCCCTCCAGTGACCGCGTTTTCGACCGTTCAGCATGATCTCCCGTTTCGCTCAATTGATTGCGGCTGCCGTCCTCTGCTGGCCGGCGCTCGCCGCTGCCGCCGGTCCGGTCTACGACGTCGACCTGTACGCGTTGATGTCCGGCACCTGCCGCAATGTCACCGTTGCGGGCCGCAGCTACACCTGCAAGGCAGTCGCCTATTTCCACACCCTGCGCGGCCGTTCCGAATTCACCGTGGTGCTCGATGATCCCGCCGACAAGAGCCACATCATCTCGTTCTCCGGCGAGAGCACCGAACGCACCCAGGACAATCTGTTCGAGCTCGCGGTCGACCGCATGCTGCTGAAGTCCAGCGACCGCCCGCGGGTGGATGGTCTGCCGGTGCCGCTGGTCGAGATGTCGACGGGCTCCTGCCGTCAGGTCGGAAGCTTCATCACGCGGCAGGTGTCCACCATCACCTGCGCCGCCACCGACCAGAACGGCAAGAAATACGAGCTGAGTTTCGAATCGGACGGCTCGCCGATGACGTTGCGCCGGTTGCGGCAATCGACGCTGCCGTCCGAACGGCAGCGGGCGCGCCAGATCGCGCAGCTCGAATGCCGTCTCAAGGCGCGTGCCGCGCAAGTGCTGCCGCGGGACACGACGGCCTTCATGATCCGCTGCCTCGGCGAGGGCGACGGCAAGCCGGCCGACGAACAGCGATAGCCACGCGCCCGGCGATCCGGACCAGGCTTGAGGAGAATTCGATGCGCTTGAAATTCACCATCATCGCAGCCTTCAGCACCGGTCTCGCCGGGCCCGCTGCCGCGCAAATGTACGATCCGAATTACCCGGTCTGCATGGAAGTCTACGAAGGCAGGCTGACACCCGAATACGTCGATTGCAGCTTCACGTCGCTTCCGCAATGCCAGGCAACGGCCTCGGGGCGATCGGCATCATGCTCGGTCAATCCATTCTACAAGGGTGCAAAAAAGCCGACCAGGGAGCGGGGTCAACGATACCGTCAACCCCGTAACTAGCGCTTGGGTCGGCCGCCAATCATGCCCTGATGGCGGTCGCGCCGCTGGTGTGGTTGACTAACTCCGGCAGTTGTGAGGAAACCGTCCGAGCAATAAGGAGAATCCGATGCGCCTGAAACTTTTCGCGATCGCTGCGTTCGCGGTCGCGCTGGCCCCACCTGCCGCCGGACAGGCCTATGATCCGAATTATCCAGTCTGTCTGCATCTCTATAACGGGCCGATGGCCGGAGACCACATCGATTGCAGCTACACCTCGATCCCACAGTGTCAGGCGACCGCATCGGGTCTCTCCGCGATGTGCATCGTCAATCCCTTCTTCGCTCCTCCGCCACCACCCCCGGAACGTCCCGTGCGCCGCGGACGCCATCCCGTTCAGTGAGGCGGGCCCGCGAAACTTGTCCCGTCAAAGCGGCACACGAAACGCATCGTAAGTGAACAGCCAGTCATAGCGCTCGCGCACCCGGTCCGGCTGCCATTCGCGCGAGACGTAGGCGTCGGCACCTTCGGCGTCGGCAAGCGCGGGATTATGGAAGCGCCTTGCATTCTCGGCCGACTTCACCACGATCGCGTTGGTCCGCGTCAGCCGTGCGGCCTGGTAGCGCCGCAGCGCCTCCTCGGGCGGGAAGCTTTCAAGACAGCGCGCCAGCACCATGCCGTCCTCGATCGCCATGTTGGCGCCCTGGGCCAGGAACGGCAGCGTCGGATGCGCGGCGTCGCCGAGCACGCAGGCGCGCCCGACGACAAAGCGATCGAGCGGGTCGCGGCCGAGCAGCGCCCATTTGTAGGGAATATCGAGGCTCGCGATGATGGTGTGGATCTGCGGATTCCATCCGGCAAAGGCACCGCTGCAGGCCTCGCGCGTGCCGCGTTCGGTCCATGACTCGACCGACCAGCTCTCGCCCTCGAAGATGCCGACGAAGTTCAACAGCTCGCCGCGGCGCACCGGGTAGGTGATGACGTGGCCGCCCGGGCCGACCCAGTTGGTGCCGACGTCGCGTTGCAGGCTCGCCGGTAGCCGTTCCATCGGCACCAGGCCGCGCCAGGCGGCCACGCCCGAAAAGAACGGTTTGGTGTCGCCGCCGATCTGCCGGCGAATTTCGGAGTGCACGCCGTCGGCGCCGACCACGACCTCGCCGCGCCGACGCTCGCCTTTTGCAAGGTGCAGCCAGATGCCGTCGCCGTCCTGGTCGAATCCGCTGCAGCGGCTGCCGAGATGCAGCCGCCCCGGCGTCCGAGCCTTGAATGCGTCGACCAGCACACGGTGAAAGTCGCCGCGATGCACCATCCAGTAGGGCGCGCCATAGATCGCGCGCGAGGAGGCGCCGAGGTCGAACAGTTTCCAGGTCCGCCCGGTGCTGAACAGCCTGATCTCCTTGCCCGAGGGCTCGCAGGCGATCGCCTGCATCTCCTGCTCGAGCCCGAGCGCGATGAGGACGCTGGTGCCGTTGGCGCTGAGCTGGACACCGGCGCCGAGCTCGCGCAGCTCGGACGCCTGCTCGAAGATCTCGACCTCGATGCCGCGCTGCAGCAGCGACAATCCGGCGACAAGGCCGCCGATCCCGGCGCCGGCGATCAGGACCTTTGGCTTGCGGTGTGTGCTCACGCCAACACCGCTATCTGCGCGTGATCAGGAAGTCGTCGGTGAATTCGCCGCGCGACAGCTTGACCGGGATCTCGCCTTCGCTGCCGATCTCGACGATCTCCGAGCCGGACTTGTTATCCTCAGGGGTTAACAGCTCGATGCGCTCGGCGATCCGCTCCGCCTGCCAATCGGTGAGCTTCCAGGCAAAGTGGCCGCGGCCGAGATCGCGCATGCCGAATTCGTTGTCGGCGGGCGCCAGCACCAGCGCGTCGCGCGAGACGGCGCCGGGAATCCGCTCCGCCACGGCAATGCTCTGCGGGTTCTCGGCAAAGCGCCGCAGCAGCATTGCCAGGGCGGCGAGATCCGCCGCCTCGCCGAGGAACAGGAACAGCGGATGAAAATCGCTCGGCATGTATTCGAATCGCAGCATGATCGTCGGTCCGTTGGCTGGGACTACTCGCTGAGCATCTTGATGACGTCCTGGGCGTGGCACAGCTCCACGGTGCCGACGTCGGCGGGCCGGGCAAGGCACTCCAGATAGCGCACCTGCAGCCACTGGCCATCGTCCATGTTCTCCACCACCTCGGCGACGACGCCGGCCGCAAGTTTCAGCCGCGTCCCCACCTTGATCGCCATCACGTCAATCATTGCTACCCTTGCTACCCTTGACCTCGCCCGGAGCTGGCCTCGCTCAGAAGAACGTGGTGAGATTCTTGGCCAGCAGGATGTTCTGTTCAAGCAATATCTCGCGCCTTGCGATCTTGAAGCCATTGTCGGTCAGGCGCAGCGTGTCGTTGCGGCGGCCGACGAAGATGTAGGTCTCGTACTCGACGCGGTTTTGGTAAACGAGGAAGCGGCTGGTGACGTCGAGCTCGCGAGCTGCGCCGACATCCGGCCGCGCGCCCTTGATCTGCACATTGCTGACCATGTGCGTGATGCGCGACAGCGGCTCCTCGGCATAGTGCACGCCGGTCAGGATCTGCTCGACCCGCTTGGTCAATGTCCATTTGTCCTCGTCGAACCAACTGATGCCTTCGCCGCGTTTGGTGTTCTCGCGCGCGGCCTGCTGGCCGAACTTCACGTTGCGGCGGATCGGCATGAAATAGCTGATGTCGTCCGTGAGTAGCTCGAGCCAGTCGCGGAAGCGCCGGTCGTCGAGCAAATCGGCCTCGTGATAGTAGAAATCCTCGATATCGGCCTTCAGCCGGTAGTAGGCCGCTGATCGCTCGATCGCAGCGTTGCCGGCGTGTTGTTGTTTGTCCTGATCCTGAACGGTCGTCGTCATCGCTATCTCCTCATCAGGCATCGCACGGTTTTCAGAGCGCCGGCTTGGGCGGAATCGGTCCGCCCTGCTGGGCGAAGCAGCCGACATCGATCACGGTGCCGGACAGCGTTTCCGCTTCCGGCGACAGCAGGAAGGCCACGACATTGGCGATGTCGTCACCGGCGGCGACGCGGCCCGCGGCGGTGCCCGGCGCGCCCTTGCCGAAACGCGCCGCATCGCCGCCGATACGGCCGAGGCTCATGCCGCTGACGATGCCGCCGCCGCCGGGGATCACGGTGTTGACGCGGACGCGCTGGTGAAAGAAGTCGTAGGCCATCGCCGCGCTCAGCGCGACAACGCCGCCCTTGCTCGCGCTGTAGACCGCCATGTTCGGCTTGCCCCAGCCGGCGCCGGAGCCGATGTTGACGATCGAGCCGCCGCCTTGCGCGATCATGTACGGGATCGCGGCGCGGCTGGTCAGATACGGTCCCTTCAGATTGACGGCGATGATCCGGTCGAACAGCGCCTCGTCGGTGTCGAGCACGGTGCCGAGCGGACCGATCGCGGCGTTGTTGACGACGCCGTCGATGCGGCCAAACCGCGCCATCGCGCGCGCGACCACCCTGGCGACGTCATTCGCTTGCGACACATCGGCTTCCATCAGTTCGGCGGAGAGCCCTTCGCGATCAAGCTGTTCGCGCAAGGCCGGAATGGCGTTCTCCGCGGTACTCGAGACCTGCGGCGCTTCGAGACCGAAGGCGACCACCGCATGGCCGCGCCGCGCGAGGCCGAGCGTGATCGCGCGGCCGATGCCGAAGGTGCCCCCGCTGACGAGGACGGTTTTTGCGGGCGCGGTCATTCTGCGGCCTGCCGGTGGCCGGCGGGTGATCCGAGCAACTCGTGCCAGTCGCCGCCCTGCATGTAGGTGGTCCAGCGGCGGTAGAAGCCGCGCGCGATCTGCTCGGTGACTTGGGTCGAGACGTCGCCGCCGAGCGGATGATCGGTGACGTAGGCGCCCATCGACTGCTGATAGTTGAACGGATAGCGCCGCGCCACCGTGCCGGTGCTGGCCGCGGTGGCATAGAGCCAGTTCTCCATGTCGTCCTGCTCGGTCATGCCGGCCGGGCCGGAGTAGCGCATGTAGTAGCGGCGCAGATATTCCTTGGCTTCCCTCGGCGCGTCCTTGTCGACCAGGAAGAATCGCCAGCCTTCGGTCGAGGTCGGGCTGTGCGGATGCCAGGCGCAAAGCCCTCGCGGCTGGCGGCCGTGATAGGACGTGTTGGGGAAGATCGTGCCGACGAACGGCAGCAGCCGCGCCCCTTCGCCGAGCCGCCGCTTGCGCTCCTCGAAACAGTGCCGGAAGTATTTTTCGAGGATCGGGTTGTCGAGGAAGGACTCGATGTATTCATTGGCCTCCGGCTGGATCGCGCTGTGCACGCCATGGCCTTCCGGAAAGCTGATCCAGACGTGCTGCGCCTTCTCCAGCTCGTCGTCGCGGCGGCCCTTCTTGCCGGCGGCGGCGCTCGGCCCGATGCCGATCAGGTCGACCGAGCGATGGCTTGGGTTGTGATAGGTGTCACCGAGGAAATTCTCGGCCGCGAATTTCCAGTTGGCAGGGAACACCCATTTGTGGACGCCGATCACCTCGGAGCCGCCCTCGCGGCCGTCGCGGCAGTCGAGCGCCTGGTCGAGATGAATCTTGGCATCGCCAAGATAGGTGATGAAGTCGGGCGCGTCCTTGTCCCAGGTCGCCCAGATCGAGCCCTTGTAGTTGCAGAGCTTCGCCACCGAGACCAGCGAGTTGGCATCGCGGTCGAGCACCCCGTCATACAGCGTCCGGTGCAGCGGAACGCCCTGCAGCTTGCCGTCGGTGGTGTAGGTCCAGCTGTGATAGGGGCAGGTGAACAACGACGTATTGCCCTGCTCGTAGCGGCACACCTTCATGCCGCGGTGCCGGCACGAATTCAGGAAGACGTGGATCTCGCCCTTCTTGTCGCGGCACAGGATCACGGATTCTTCGCCCATCCGCGCGGTGTAGAAGTCGCCGGGATTGGGCACCAGGCTTTCGTGGCCGACCAGCAGCCAGGCGCGGGTGAAGACCTTGTCGAGCTCCTGCCGGTAGATATCGGCATCCACGAAGATCTCGCGGCTGATGAAGCCACCCTTGACGTCAACAAGCTGATCGAAATCGTTGCGAAGCGGCATCGGCTCCTCCTTGTCTAGTCTGCGCGACGGTCAGTCGCGGCGAACGATGGTGCGTCCTACTTGTCGAGCTTGCAGCCGCCGGTTCCCTCGGGGCGGAACGCCTTGTCGCCGGGGATGGCCGCGATCTTCTGGTAATAGTCCCAGGGATATTTGCTCTCGTCCGGCTTCTTCACGCGGTAGAGCGAGAGGTCGTAGACGACGCGGCCGTCCTTGCGGATGTGCGCGGGGCGGCTGAAGAAATCGACCGGCAGCTTGCGCATCTCGGCATTGACCGCCTTGGCCTCGTCGCTGCCGCCGGCCTCGATCGCCTTCAGATAATGGCGCACGGCGGCGTAGGTCGCGGCCTGCAATTTAGTCGGCTCGCGCTTCTCGATCTCGATGAAGCGCTTGGCGAAGGCGCGGGTGCCGTCGTCGTCATCCCAGTAATATTGGGACGCGATGTACATGCCTTGCGCGTCGCGCAGGCCGATCGAATGGACATCGGAGATGAAGGTCAGCATGCCGACGATGGTCTGCCCGCCTTGTTGCAGGCCGAATTCGTGGGTCTGCTTGACCGCGTTGACGGTGTCGGCGCCGGTGCCGGCCAGCGCCACCACCTTGGCGCCGGAGCTCTGCGCGGCGAGCAAAAAAGATGAGAAGTCGGTGGTGTTGAAGGGATAGCGCACCGCGCCGAGCACCTTGCCGCCGGCATCGGTGACGGCGCGCGAGGCGTCCTTCACCATCGCGCTGCCGAACGAATAGTCGACCGCGACAAAGAACCATTCCTTGCCGACGCGGCGGCCCAGCTCACCGACAAGGCCGGCCGACAGCGCGTAGGTGTCGTCGGCCCAATGCGTGACGACGGGCGAGCATTTGTCGCCGGTGAGGTCCGATGTTGCTGCGCCCGAGACCAGCGCGGTGCGGTTGCTCTGCGTCGCAAGTCCGGCGACCGCGAGACCGACCGAACTCACGGCGAGATCGGTCACCGCGTCGACGTGTTCGACGTCGAACCATTGCCGGGCGATCCCGACCGCGACGTCGGGCTTGTTCTGGTGATCCGCCGAGATGATCTCGATCGGCTTGCCCAGCACCTTGTTGTGAAAATCCTCAGCGGCAAGCTTGGCGGCGGTCACCGAGCCCGGCCCACCGAGATCGCGGCCGCTGCCGTAGTCGCCCAGCACCGCAATCCGCACCACGCCGTCCGAGATGCCCGAGCCGTCGGGTGCGGCATGCGCCAGCGGCGTCGAGAGCATCAGCGTGGCGATCGCGGCGGCGGCCCATCTGCGCGAGGCGTCTGTCTGCGGCAATTCCAATCCTCCCGTCGATTTTCATATGTCCATCTAGTGGACATTATTATCATAATTTGCGATAGTATCCGCGCGGGCCGATTGGTCAAGCGCGCTGGATGCAGCGCGCCCTGCCGAATTTGCGGATGTGGACGGATGGCAAAGAAACCGAAGGCGGAAGTTCACGACGCGGAGCAGGGGGCGTCAGGCGTGCGGGCGGTCGACCGCGCCATTGCGATCCTGCAATGCTTCACGCCGGATCAGCCGGCGATGAGCGTGATCGAGATCCAGAAGCGGGTCGGGCTGAGCCGGCCGACGCTTTATCGCCTGCTGCAGACGCTGGCGCAGCGCGACCTAATCCAGGCCGAAGGCGACCCGCAGCGCTTCCGGCTGTCGCACGGCGTGATGAAGCTGGCCCATGTCTGGCTGAAGGGTCTCGAGGTGGTCGCGATCGCGCGCCCGGTCGTCGAGGGCCTGCGCGAGGCGACCGGCGAGACCGCGGCGCTGTTCCGCGAACAGGATGATCGCGGCATCTGCATCCTCGAATGCGAGAGCCGTCACGTGCTCTCGATCAGCCGCGGCGTCGGCCACAGTCTGAGCCTGATCCAGGGATCGACCGGCAAGGCGATGCTGGCCTTCATGGAGCCGAAGCGGCAGGCCGCGCTTCTTGCCGGCATTGCAAAGAGCGCGGATCGCGCGCGGCTCGAGGACGCGCTGACCTTTGCGCGGCGCAACGGCTATGCGACCAGCCACGGCGAGATCTTCGCCGGCGCGGTCGCCGTCTCCGCGCCGTGTTTCGATCACCGCGGCGAGGTCGTCGGTTCGGTCGGCCTCTACGGACCGAGCGCGCGCATCGACGAGCGGAAGCTATTGGAATACTCAAAGCTGGTGCGCGAGGCGGGCCGGCAGATTTCGGTTCTGCTGGGCTATCAGGACGGCGTGCCCATCGCGTAGGGCTTCAACACCGCATAGAGCATGTCGTGCGTCGGCGTCGGGACGCCGAGCTTGCGGCCGAGCTCGACCACCTTGCCGTTCAGCCATGGCAGTTCGAGCCGGTTGCCGCGCTCGAGATCGAGCGCCATCGAGGCCTTCATCGCCGGCGGCGCGTGTCCGATGAAGTCGAGCACTTTCGTCAGCGCATCCGGCGGCAGCTTGATGCCGCTGGCGTGCGCGACGGCGATGATCTCCTCGCAGGCCGACACGAAGAGCGGGCGCAAATCAGGATCGTCGCGCAGCTTGCCGATCGGCAGCCTGGTGACCGCGGTCATGCCGGCATTGGTGGCGAGGCCGACGAACTTCATCCAGAGCTCGGTATTGATCTGCTCGCTCAAGGTCGCGTCGAAGCCGGCCTTCAGGCAGAGATCGAGCAGCGCCTTGCCGCGCGGCGTGATCTGGCCGTCGAGCTCACCGAAGATCATCCGCATGAAGGTGCCGACCTGGTTGATGACGCCAGGCTTGATGATCGAGGCAGAGATCTGCGCCACGCCGCCCATCACGGCGTTGCGTCCGAGGATCGGGACCAGCCTGTCAGGCGCGTCGATGCCGTTCTGCAGCGGGATCACCGCCGTGTCGGGGCCGACCATCGGCCTGATGTGCTGGCCGGCGCTTTCGACGTCCCACAGCTTGACGCAGAACAGCACGATATCGACCGGGCCGACGCTTGCCGGATCGTCGGTCGCCTGGGTCGGGACGAGATGGGTTTCGCCGCGGCCGCCCTGAACCTTCAGCCCCTCGCTGCGCATGGCGGCCAAATGAGCGCCGCGCGCGATAAAGGTGACGTCGGCGCCGGCATGCGCGAGCGCCGCACCAAAGCCGCCCCCGACGCCTCCGGCGCCCACCACTGCGATCCGCATGATTGTCTCCTTGTCCGTCGCTTTGGGGCCGCAGCCTCGACGATGTCGGCGCAATGTGCAACCCGGTTGCGCTATTGCGCAGCCGGCCTGTCTGAAATTCGCGTGACCGCAGCCTTGTTTGCTACGCCATCTTCCTGCGTTGACTTGCCCGCCCGAACCGCTAAGCCATTTCGGAAAGTTCGGGAGGAATGCGTGGCGATGACGGAGCCGACGGCGGTCGCGCTTGACAATGCGACGGTGGCGTTTCGGTTGGCGGATGGACGCGTCTATACCGCGGTCGAGCAGGCCAATCTTTCGGTTGATCACGGCGAGTTCGTCGCCATTGTCGGCCCGACCGGATGCGGGAAGTCGACGCTGCTTAACGTCACGGCCGGGCTGCTCAAGCCGGCGGCCGGAACGGCCAGGATCTTCGACAAGCCGCTGAGCGGCCTCAACCGCGATGCCGGCTACCTGTTCCAGGCCGATGCGCTGTTCCCCTGGAAGACCGCGATCGACAATGTCGCGATCGGGCTCGAGATATCAGGCACGCCGCGCGCCGAGGCGCTCGCGCGCGCGCAGAAATGGCTGACCTCGGTCGGGCTCGGCGCCTTCGCCAATCGCTATCCGCACATGCTCTCGGGCGGCCAGCGCAAGCGCGTTGCGCTGGCGCAGGTCCTGATCCGCGATCCGAAGATCCTCCTGATGGACGAGCCGTTCGGTCCGCTGGACGCCCAGACCCGGCAGATCATGGGCAATCTGCTGCTGGAATTGTGGAGCGCCGACCGCAAGGCGGTGCTGTTCGTCACCCACGATCTCGAGGAGGCGATCGCGCTGGCCGATCGCGTCGTGATCATGTCGGCCGGTCCTTCCGCGCGCATTATCGGCGACTGGCGCATCACGCTGCCGCGGCCGCGCGACATCGCCGAGATCCGGATGGAGAAGGATTTCCATGCCCTGCACCGCGAGATCTGGGGCGTGCTGAAGGACGAGGTGATGAAGGGCTATGTGCAGTCGACGCAGGCGGGAGCCGCCTGATGTCGCGCATCGCGTTGCTGTCCCTGCAGGTTCTGGTCGCCGTCGTCACACTGGTACTGTGGCAGCTCTTCTCCACTGTGCCGGTGTTCGGCAAGGTGCTGCTGCCGCCGTTCTTCTTCTCCAATCCGGTCGACGTCTTCAGCCAGATTGTAAAGTGGTTCTCGACGGGGGTGATCTGGAAGCATCTCGCGATCACGCTCTGGGAATCCATCCTCGCCTTCGTGATCGGCTCGGCCAGCGGCATTCTGGTCGGCTTCTGGTTCGCGCGGCAACCGCGCGTCGCCGCGGTGTTCGATCCCTATGTGAAGATGGTCAACGCGCTGCCGCGCGTGGTGCTGGCGCCGATCTTCGCGCTGTGGTTCGGGCTCGGCGTCTGGTCCAAGGTCGCGCTCGGCGTGACCCTGGTGTTCTTCATCGTGTTCTTCAACGTCTATCAGGGCGTCAAGGAAGTACCGACCACGGTGCTCGACAACGGCCGCATGCTCGGCATGAACGAGCGGCAGCTGATGCGCCACGTCTACTGGCCTTCGGCGCTGTCCTGGATGTTCTCCTCGCTGCACACCTCGGTCGGCTTTGCGGTGGTCGGCGCGGTGGTCGGCGAATATCTCGGCTCCGCCGCCGGCCTCGGCTACCTGATCCAGCAGGCCGAGGGCGTGTTCGACGTCGCCGGCGTGTTCGCCGGCATGTTCGTGCTGTCGGCCTTCGTCATCCTGATCGACATGGGCGTGACGATGGTCGAAAAGCGGCTGCTGGTGTGGCGGCCGACGACCGTGACGCGGGACTAAAGCATGATCCGGAAAAGTGCGAAGCAGTTTTCCCTCGCGACAAACGCGGGACGCGTTTGCGCGGAGATCATGCTCAAACAAAGAGCTAAAGCGCGATGACGATTCAACCTAATCGCATCGCGCTTTAGGGCACTTCCGGCGCGGTCTCGATCAAGCCGCGGATCTTCTCCGTCACCTCCGGGTCGATCGGATTGTAGACAATCATGCTGAGGTCGGGCCGGCCGTCGACCGCGAACGCCGAATATTCGAACTTGACCGGGCCCAGGATCGGATGCCGGAGCTGCTTGACGCCTTCGCCGTGCGTTCGCACGTCGTTGTCGCGCCACAGCGCCGCGAATTCCGGACTGAGCCGGCAGAGCTCATCGACGAACGGTTGCACCTCGGCAGCGGCGCCGGCACGCGCTGCGTCGACCCTGAAGGCGCCGACCACGAAGCGCGCCACGCTGGCCCAGTCGTGTTGCGCGGCGCGGACGCGCGGATCGAGGAACATGAAGCGCAGCACGTTGCGCTCGCGCGGCGGCAGCGATCCGTAGTCCGTCAGCATCACGGTCGCGGCCCGGTTCCAGGCGACGATATCCCAGGTCGCGGTGCGTATCACGGCGGGACGCGGCTCCAACGCGTCGAGCACGCGCTGCAGCCGGGGCGTGACGCCTTCGCTCTTCTGGTAGCGCACCTCGGGCGTGCGTCCGAGACCGAGCAGGAACAGATGCTCGCGCTCGACATCGGTCAGCATCAGCGCACGCGCGATGCGGTCGAGCACATCGGCAGAGGGCGCGCCGCCGCGGCCCTGTTCGAGCCAGGTGTACCAGGTCGCGCTGATATTGGCGCGCTGCGCCACCTCTTCGCGGCGCAGCCCCGGCGTGCGCCGCCGCTCCGGCGGAAAGCCGAACACGGCCGGATCGAGCTTGCTGCGGCGGTCCTTCAGGTAGGCGCCGAGCAGGTTCTCTTGCGCGAGCGGTTCGCTCATCCTGTTAGCTATTATACCATGATAAGGTCACTACTTTAACAGGATAGCGCGCAGGGCCAGATTTGTCTCCAACGAAACCTGGAGACTTCCTCATGCGTGTGTTCGTCACTGGTGCCACCGGATTCATCGGCACTCCCGTCGTCAAGGACCTGATCGCCGCCGGACATCAAGTTCTTGGCATGGCCCGTTCGGACGAGGGGGCGAACGCGATCTCCGCCCTTGGTGCGGAGGTTCTTCGCGGCTCGCTCGAGGACCTTGATAGCCTGCGCAAGGGGGCAAGCGCTTCGGATGCTGTCATTCACCTGGGCTTCGTTCACGACTGGTCCAACTTCGCGAACAGTTGCGAGATCGACCGCCGCGCCATCGAAGCCCTGGGTTCTGTTCTGGCCGGATCGGACAGGCCACTGATTGTAACCGGGGGGTTGGCGGGATTGGCCAAGCCCGGCCAGATCGCGACTGAGAACCAAACGATATCGCCGGATTTCCCATTTCCCCGCGTGTCGGAACAGACGGCCCTGTCGCTGAAGGGCGTCCGTGCGTCGGCCATGCGTCTTCCCCAGGTCCACGATCCCGTCAGGCAGGGTCTCATCACCCCCTTGATCGCGGTGTACCGCGAAAAGGGCGCGTGCGCTTATCTCGGCGACGGGCAAAATCGTTGGCCGGCGGCGCATGTTCTCGACGTGGCGCGCCTCTACCGGCTGGCCGTCGAACAGGCTGAGCCGAACGCAAGATATCACGCCGTCGCAGAAGAGGGGGTCTCGATGCGCGATATTGCCGAAACGATCGGACGGCGCCTGAAGCTGCCGGTTAGATCGATCGCCCCGCAAGAGGCGCAGGCCTTCTTTGGCTGGCTCGGCACGTTCGCGGCATACGACATAGCGGCCTCCAGCGAGCAGACGCGCAGGACGCTTGGATGGCAGCCGACCGGGCCGGGGTTGATTGCCGATCTCGAGCAGCTGGTCTATTCCGCGCAGTAGGACGCGGCACAGTAGGATACGTAAGGTGGGTTAGCCGAAGGCGTAACTCACCATTTCTCCGCGGGTGGGCACAGTTGGTGGGGTAGCTTCGCAGCCGGTCACAGCGGGAAGCATCGCATGTAGGCCGCAAACAGCTTCTCATCGCTGTAGCTCACCAGCTCGTGGGTAACCGCGTCGGCCAATTCGAGGTCGCGGTTCTGGACGCGCAGCCAGGCCTGGATGTCGGCGGTGATGGTCAGAGCGGCCTCACCGACATGCCGTCCCGGCACGACCTGGAGGTCCTTGCCCTTGATCGCGACGGTCATATCCAGCGCGCTTGCACCGGTGAAGCGCAGATGCGTCACGAAATCCAGACCTCGCGCCCTGCCGCGCTGGAATCCGAGCGAGAGCGAAAAGATATAGGCCTGCAGGCTGCCGGTATGGCGGCCGGACGCGACATGCTGAAGCTTCTTGTGTGGAAAGCGCCGCGTCACGGTGTCCTCGGCGTCGGTATCCGGGATCACGTAGACGAACTCGTCCTTGTCGATCAGCGGCTGCACCACTTCGGCGAAATGGGCGTCGCGATCGTGCAGGAAGGGGCCGATCACGTCTTCGCCGGCCGGGCAGGCCGAAATGCAATAGGCCGCCTTGTAGCCAGGCTTGAACGACAGCGATTGCCAGATGTTCAGCGTCTCGGTGCGGGGAACGCGGGCGCGATAATCCCTTGCGTCCTTCGAGTCCGCGACCTTCTCCACCCACTGCGCGAAGTTGCCGAGAAAGTCGTGATAGTTGTGGGTATGGCAGGACAGGAAGTCGAAGCCGCCGTCCGGCTTGATGGCACCGACCGGGCAGGCGGCGACGCACAATTTGCACTCCAGGCACGGATTGTATTCGATCGGGTGATCATGGGCGTCGACCTCGCAGCCGAGCAGGATGGTGCCGAGCAGGACGAAGCTGCCGAATTTCGGATGGATGACGCTGCGATGGATTCCCATGCGGCCGAGACCGGCTTCCACCGCGATCGGCTTGTGCTGGACCATCATGATCCTGGGCAGGTCCATCTCCATCGGGAACGCGGCAACCGAGTTGCAGGCCGGGATGCCGTGCTCGTCGAGCGCGCGAACGATGGCGCGCGCGGTTTCGTTGACGTGATCGTAGGTGCAGTGGAATTCCTCGTTGGCGACCGATCGCGAGGGCGAGCGCACCGGCTCGCGGTTCATGTGGCAGACGATCGCGATAAGGGAGCGCGTCCGGCCATAGACCTTGCGAATGAAGTCCCGCTGCGGCGCGATGGCGGCCCGTTCGAACTCGATGATGCCGACATCGTCGGCTCCGCATCTGCGCGCGATATCCTTGATCAGCTCCGATGAAACCGGGACGTCGCGGCCCGGTTCGCTGCTGCGTGCGCGCACAGCCCTGACCGTGGGGTGATCGTCCAGGCTCATGGGGTCCTGCCTTCTATAGATGATGATTATCATATTATGGAGCGAGCGGACGCGAGGCAAGTGAATTGTCTGTCAGGCGTCATGGCATGGAACCGTCAGTTGCGCGCGTGACGTTGAGGGAGCCCGCAATCAAATTCAGCAGTTTGGTATCATCCTGCGCCTGCGGCGGCGTCTTGATCGGAATGGCCTTGATGGCGCGGCCGTCCAGCTGTCGGAAAGTCGCCTTCTCAAGGCCTGCCGGCTCCTCTATCTTGCCGGCCAGTCGAACGGAGGACGTCATGAACAAATGGCTTGGCAAGCTTGCCGGAACGCTGCTGGCGCTGACCCTGTCCACGGGCCTTGCCGCGGCGCAAAGCAAGATCACCATCGCGGTCGGGGGCGGCGCCTGCCTGTGCTATCTGCCCACCGTGCTGGCCAAGCAGCTCGGCGAATATGACAAGGCCGGGCTTGCGGTCGAACTGGTCGACCTCAAGGGCGGCTCGGATGCGCTCAAAGCCGTGCTCGGCGGCAGCGCCGATGTCGTCTCCGGCTATTTCGACCATTGTGTCAATATCGCCGCCAAGAAGCAGGAGATGCAGGCCTTCGTGGTTTATGACCGCTATCCCGGCCTCGTGCTGGTGGTGTCGCCGAAGCACACCGGCGAGATCAATGCGATCAAGGATCTCGCCGGCAAGAAGGTCGGCGTCAGCGCGCCGGGCTCCTCGACCGATTTCTTCCTGAAGTACCTCCTGAAGAAGAACGGCCTCGATCCCGCCGGGACCGCGGTGATCGGCGTCGGCCTCGGTGCCACGGCGGTGGCGGCGATGGAGCAGGGCCAGATCGATGCCGCCGTCATGCTAGATCCGTCCGTCACCGTGCTGCAGGGCAGTCACAAGGACCTCAAGATCCTCAGCGATACCCGCACCCAGCACGACACGCTGGCGGTGTTCGGCGGCGAATATCCCGGCGGCGCGCTGTATTCGACCGCGGCCTGGGTCAACGGCCACGAGAAGGAAGTGCAGGCGCTGACCAACGCGATCATGGCGACGCTTTCGTGGATCCATTCGCATTCCGCCGAAGAGATCATGGCCAAGATGCCGGAAGATCTCGTCGGCAAGAACAAGGAGCAATATTTGGCCGCGCTGAAGAACACGATTCCGATGTATTCGGAAACCGGCAAGATGGATCCCAAGGGCGCCGAGGCCGTGCTTGCCGTGTTCAGCGAGGGTTCGCCCGAGGTCGCCAAGGCCGGCATCGACGTCACCAAGACCTACACCAACAAGTTCGTCGACCAAGCCAAGAAGACGACCGGAAACGCGAAGTAAACTCGCACGGATATGCAGTCTCCACTCATTTGTCGCGTCACCGCGCTCGACCTCGCGCTGCAGCGGCGTCCCTGGCCATTCGCGGACCAGCGGCGCGCCGAGATCGACGCGCATTTCGCCGAGCAGCAGCGGCTGAACCCGAACCTGTGGAACGGCCGCGTCCTGCTCGGGCGCGATCCGGTCTTTGCCGGCGAACGGCTTAGCGCGAGCTATTTCGAGACCGATTTCGCAAGCTTCCTCGCCTGGCGCGACTGGGGCTTTCCGGACCGCGAGGTGTTCAACGGGTTCGGCATGGGGGCGCTGCTCGCCAGCGACGGCACCTTCGTGTGCGGGGTGATGGGCGAGCAGACCGCGAATGCCGGACGCATCTATTTCCCGTCAGGGACGCCCGATCTCGACGATATCAGGGGCGAGACGGTGGATATCGCCGGCAGCGTGATGCGCGAGCTCGAGGAGGAGACGGGACTGTTGCCGTCGGATTGCCGCGGCGATGCCGACTGGCACTGCATCTACACCGGGCCCGCGCTTGCGATGATGCAGATCCTGCGCGTCGATATGCAAGGTGACGCGCTGCGGGCGCGGATCGAGGCCAATCTCGCGCGCCAGGCAAATCCCGAGCTTGCCGGCATCCATCTGGTGCGCAGCCGCGCCGATCTCAATGCCCAGATGCCGCGCTTCGTCACCGCGTTCATCGAGACGCAGCTGCCGGCCTAGGCAAAGGAATGCGCAATGACCGAGCACGCCACCGCTGTCGCTGCATTGACACCGGCAATCGCCGACGGCCCCCAAACGATCAAGGTCATCATTTCGGGTGGATTCGCCGCGGTCTATCGCGACATGCTGCCTGAATTCGAGCGAAGCACGGGCATCAGCGTGGAGACTGGATCCGGCGCGTCGGAGGGCGCCGGTCCGAAGACGATCAGGCACCAGCTTGCGAACGGCACCAAAGCGGACGTGGTGATCCTTTCGCGCGAGGGACTTCACAAGCTCAACGAAGACGGCCGGATTCGTGCCGGATCGGAGGCCGGACTGGCGACGGCACCTTTGGCCGCGGCGGTTCGAACAGGTTCTCGCAAGCCGGACATCGGCAATGATGTCGCGCTCAGGAAAGCCTTGATCGATGCGGGCCAGGTGGTGGCGCCGAGCAGCACGAGCGGGCAGTACGTCCGCGACAAGGTTTTCCCCAGGCTGAACTTGCCGGACACGGTCAGGCTCACCCTCGAAGCGCGCGGAACCGAGGCGGCCGAAGCGCTGAGAGCAGGCAAGGCAAATCTCTCGATCGGCCCGACCAGCGAACTGGTTCAGGAGAGCGGCATCGAAGTTGTCGGTCTGCTGCCGCCAGATCTCCAGTTGGTCCAGACTTTCACGGCCGCGATCGTCAGCGACGCGCAAGCGCCGGAAGCAGCCAAGCGCCTGATCGATTTTCTGTCCCTGGACAGCGATATCTTGCTCGCGGCCATCAAACGGGCCGGCATGGAACGGCCCCGCGGATAAATTGCCGCCGCGACGCGCGCGCCCGAGCACCGCGCGTCGGCACCGTTCCGCCGAAACTTTGCGCAAGCCTGCGCCGTGGCGACGCAGCCATCGCGCTTGACATCATCGGCCGCTCCCCCTGTGATAGGGTGGCACGACAACAAAAAATGCAGTGCACAATCTCTGGGGAGGGATTCATGCCGGTCAGGAGGGCTGCCCGCTGGCTTGCGGGTCTATCTGTCGCGCTTGCGGCGCTTGGTGTGGCCAGTGCAGCGCATGCGCAGGACAAGAAGATCAAGATCGGCGTGATCTTCGATTTGACCGGCCCGCTGGCCGGCGGCGGCTCCGAGCTGCAATACACCGGCGTCAAGATCATGCTCGACCATTACGCCAAGACCGGCGTCGAGGGTTACAAGGTCGAGGCCGTCTATGCCGACGCGCAGAGCAAGCCCGACATCGCGATCAACGAGGCCGTCCGGCTGCTCGAGCAGGAAAAGGTCGACATGGTGATGGGCTTCTTCTCCTCGGCGCAATGCGTGCCGGTGTCGGCGCGGGTCGAGCAGATGAAGAAGTTCATGTGGATCACGACCTGCATTTCGTCCGGCGTGTTCGACGGCAAGAACTACAAATACGTGTTCCGTCCGCAGGCCGCCGGCAACCAGTACGGCATGATGACGACCGACTTCATCGCGCAATACTCCATGTCCAAGTTCGGCAAGGAGCCGAAGGACCTCCGCGTCGCCATCATCCATGAGGACGGCGCCTATGGCGTCGACGTCTCCAAGGGCAATGAGGCCGGCGCCAAGAAGGCCGGCTTCAACATCGTGCTCAAGGAGGGCTATTCGGCGACCGCGCCCGATCTGTCGGCGCTGGTGACCAAGCTGAAGCGCGCCAAGCCCGACGTGATCTTCCACACCGGCTACAATCCGGACATTACCCTGCTGTTCCGCCAGGCCCGCGAGCAGGGGTTGAAGTTCGGCGCCATCGTCGGCCATGGCGCGGGCTACGGCGTTTACGAGAAGTTGAAGGAAGGCCTCGGCGCCGACGCCAACTATCTCTTCAACACCGACCCGATATCGATCTGGCTTGCCAACCAGAAGAACATGGATCCCAAGCTGCCGCCGGTCATCAAGATGGTCGGCGAGGAGTATGACCGGCTGAAGCCCGGCATGCCGATCCGTTCCGCCCATGTCGGCATCGGCGCGGCCAACGCCTATGTCTTCCTCGACGACGTCTTGCCGCGCGCGATCAAGAAGTATGGCGGCGTCGATCCGGATGCGCTGCGCAAGGCCGCGCTCGACACCGACATTCCCGAGGGCGGCACCATGCTCGGCTACGGCGTGAAGTTCTACGGCGAGGGAGAGCAGTATGCCGGGCAGAACGCGCGCTCGTTCCCGGTGGTGCTGCAATATATCGACGACAAGTCCTATGTGGTGTGGCCGAAGAGCCAGATGCAGCGCGAGACCGAGCTGCCGCTGCCGGCCGGCACCACCTACAGCTACAAATAGCTCGCTCGCGAAGGGAACTGCCGTGCTCGCCGTCGAAGGCCTGGTCAAGCGGTTTGGCGGCTTTCGTGCCGTCAACAACGTGTCGTTTCGCGTCGAGCAGGGCGAGATCCTCGGCCTGATCGGCCCGAACGGCTCGGGCAAGAGCACGATCTTCAACATGCTGTCGGGCACCTTGCCGCCGACCTCCGGTTCGATCCTGTTCGACGGCCACGAGATCGCCGGGCTCGCCCCGCACCGGATCATCAACCGTGGCATCGGCCGTACCTTCCAGATCCCGCGGCCGTTCCATCGCCTCAGCATTTTCGAGAACGTCGTGCTCGCCGGCTTCTACGGCCAGGGCCGCCACAGCCGCGGCAAGGCCGAGGAGGCGGCCGAGCGGGCGCTCGCGATGGTCGGTCTGCCGACCGATCGCAACGCCAGCGTCGAGGGCCTGGGCGCCGCCGGGTTGAAGAAGCTCGAGCTCGCCAAGGCGCTCGCCACCGGCCCGAAACTGTTGCTCGCGGACGAGAGCCTTGGCGGTCTCGACGAGGCCGAGATGGACCAGGCCGCCGACATGCTGCGCCGGATCCGAGACGAGCTCGGCATCACCATCATCTGGGTCGAGCACATCATGGGCGTATTGATGCGCGTGGTCGATCGCGTGATGGTGCTCGATCACGGCGAGAAGATCGCCGAGGGCCTGCCGGCCGATGTCGCCGGCGACGCAAAAGTGATCGAGGTCTATCTCGGTACCGATGCGGATGCGAGCCTCGCGGCCGCGGCGGCAGCCCAGGCGCGGCGCCGGATCGGGGCGTGAGCGCATGCTGGAATTGAAATCGATCGACGCGGGCTATGGCAGCTTCCAGGCGCTGTTCGACGTCAGCCTCGACGTCAAGGCGGGCGAGGCGGTCGGCGTGATCGGCCCGAACGGCGCCGGCAAGACCACCTTGATGCGGGTGATCTCCGGGTTGATCCGCCCGATCAGAGGCACGATCGCGATGGAGGGCACCGACGTCGTCGCGACGCCCCCGCATCGCATCGTCAGCCTCGGGATCGCGCATGTGCCGGAAAATCGCCGGCTGTTTCCGCGGCTCACCGTCGCCGACAACCTGAAGATGGGCGCCTACATGCCCGGTGCCCGCGCGCGTTACGCCGAGCGGCTGGAGTTCGTGTTCGAGCTGTTTCCGCGCATGAAGGAACGTCAGCACCAGATGGCCGGCACGATGTCGGGCGGCGAGCAGCAGATGTGCGCGATCGGCCGTGCGCTGATGTCGAACCCGAAACTGCTGCTACTCGACGAGCCGTCGGCCGGGCTCGCGCCGGTCGTGGTGCAGCAGGTGTTCGAGCTGGTCAAGCGCATCCGCGCCAGCGGGCTGACCGTCCTGATCGTCGAGCAGAACGTGCAGCAGGTGCTGCGCGTGGTCGACCGCGCCTATCTGCTGGAAGCCGGCAGCATCCGCGCCGCCGGGTCAGCGGCGGAGCTCGCGGCCAGCGACACCATCAAGCAGGCGTATTTGGGGGTGTGAGGGGATGATTGGATTGGCCGGGATGATTGCCGCGAGGACGCTCTACTCCCTCTCCCGCATGCGGGAGAGGGTTGGGGTGGGGGTCTCTCCGCGAGTCGTACTGTGGAAAGAGCCCGCACCCGGATTGCATCTGAAGATGCGATCCGACCTCCCCCGCAAGCGGGAGAGGTAAGAAAGGCAGCCGCCATGCAATCCTTCCTCGACATCTTCGACATCTACCTGCTGGAGGCCGTCATCAACGGCATCCTGCTCGGCGGTGTGCTGGCGCTGCTCGCGCTCGGGCTCAACCTGATCTTCGGCGTCATCGACGTCACCTGGATCTGCTACGCCGAACTCGTGATGATCGGGATGTACGGCATGTACTATCTCGTGCAGTATTACGGCCTGCCATACTGGGCCGCCGCGCCGCTCGTCATCCTGCTGGTGGCGCTGCTCGGCGCCGCGCTGCATTTCTTCGTGATTGCGCCGCTGCTGACCGCGCCGCCGATCAACCAGCTGCTCGCCACCGGCGGCGTGCTGTTCATCCTGCAGAGCTTTGCCACCGTCGCCTTCGGCATCGACTTCCGCAATCTCGGCATCCGCCTGCCGGTGCTCGCGCTCGGCGAGATGAATTTCAGCTACGCGCGATTGCTGTCGTTCGCGGCCGCGCTGCTCGGCATGATCGGCGTCTATCTGTTCCTGACCCGCACCTTCACCGGCACCGCGATCCGCGCCATCGCGCAGGACCGCCAGATCATGCCGCTGATGGGTGTCGATCCCAAGCGCATCTATCTCGTCACCTCGGCGATCGGCGGCGGGCTCGCCGGCCTCGCCGCCTGCCTCCTGGTGCTGCAATATGACGTGCATCCGTTCGTCGGCCTGTCGTTCGGGCCGATCACCTTCCTGATCTGCGTGCTCGGCGGGCTCGGCAATTTCATCGGCGGCTTCATCGCCGCCTTCGTGTTCGCCGAGATCATCTCGCTCGGCGGCCTGTTCTCCGATCTCGAGTGGGGTTACGTGCTGGCCTTCGCTTTCTTCATCGTCATGATGTTCATCCGGCCCGCGGGCCTCCTGGCGAGGCGCTCGTGAACAGGCAAGCGGCCTTCTGGATCATCGCGCTGATCGCGCTCGTCGCGGTGCCCTTCGTGCATCGCGATCCCTATCATCTGCACGTGCTGGTGCTGATCCTGATCTGGTCGTTCGCCTACACCTCATGGTCGATCATGGGGCGCTTCGGCCTGGTCTCGCTCGGCCATGGCGGCTTCATGGGCATTGGCGCCTATGTCACCGCGCTGCTGTGGAACCATCTCGGCGTGTCGCCCTGGATCGGCATTCCCCTCAGCATGGCAACCGCCGGCGCGCTCGCGCTCGTCGTCGCCTATCCCTGCTTTCGCTTTCGCATCACCGGCCATTATTTCGTGTTGGTGACCCTGGCGCTGTCGGGCATCGTGCTGCAGGTCATCACCGCGACCCGCGACTATACCGGCGGCTCGCTCGGCTACACGCCGCAGCGCGCGCCGAGCGGCAAGGGGCTGCTCGCGCTGCAATTCGACGACAAGACCACCTGGTATCTTATCGCGCTCGCGGTCTGGGTCGTGGGCCTCGTGATCTGGCGCGCGATCGATCGCAGCATGATCCGCCATGCCATGGAGGCGATCTCGGAGGACGAGGATGCCGCCGCCGCGGCCGGCGTCAACGTCACCGCCGAGAAGCTCAAGATCACCCTGATCAGCGCGCTGATGACCGCGCTGTCGGGCGCGCTCTACTGCCAGTACCAGATGTTCATCTCGCCCGACACGGTGAGCGGCATCGCGGTCTCCTTGCAGATGGTGTTCGCGGCGATCGTCGGCGGCGTCTATGTCGCGCTGGGGCCGACGGTCGGCGCCGTCATCACCATCGTGCTGGCCGAGGTGCTGCGCATCTCTTTCGGCACCAAGGCGGTCGGCTGGGACAATCTGGTCTATGGCGTGCTGCTGGTGCTGTTCATCATCTTCCTGCCCAAGGGCATTCTTGGTAGCGTGATCGACCGGATCAAATCGCCACGCAAGCCGTCGAGAGGCCATGAACAACAAACCGTCCCCATCGCTCGCCGATGAACTGAAGCACTTCGTCGCGCCGTTCCGCTTCGACGGTTCGGGCGAATTTCACCTCAAATCATATCCGACCGCCGAGAAGGGCGGCATCGACAAGGACGCCGGCGGCAAGATCATCGAGGCCAACCGCAAGCGGCTCAACGATTTCCAGGAGAAGCTCTACGCCCAGGACCGCTGGTCGCTGCTGCTGATCTTCCAGGGCATGGATGCCGCCGGCAAGGATTCCGCGATCAAGAGCGTGTTCGAGGGCGTCAATCCGCAGGGCTGCGAGGTTTCCTCCTTCAAGCAGCCTTCGACCAGGGAGCTCGACCACGACTTCATGTGGCGCGCGATGATCGCGCTGCCGGAGCGCGGCCGCATCGGCATCTTCAACCGCTCCTATTACGAGGAGTGCCTGGTGGTGCGGGTGCATCCCGAGGTGCTCGACAAGCAGAAGATTCCGAAGCGCCTCGTCACCAAGGACATCTGGCGCGAGCGCTTCGAGGACATTGCTGCGATCGAGCGCTATCTGTCGCGCAACGGCACCGTGATCCTGAAATTCTTCCTCAACGTCTCCAAGGAGGAGCAGCGCCAGCGCTTCCTCGACCGGCTCGAGGAGCCGGCCAAGAACTGGAAGTTCTCGATGGCCGACGTCGCCGAGCGCAAGCTGTGGGCCAAATATCAGGCCGCCTATCAGGACATGATCCATCACACCGCGACCGGGCTGGCGCCCTGGCACATCGTGCCCGCCGACCACAAATGGTTCGCCCGCGTCGTGATCGGCTCGACCATCGTCAACGCGCTCGACAAGCTCGATCTGAAATTCCCCGAGGTCGACAAGGCCGACTTGAGCGAATTCAAGCGCGTCCGCGCGGCGCTGGAGGCGGAAGGCAAGGGCGGGGCTGGCGAGAGGGCGTCTGCAAAGAAGTAGGCGCCGCGTCGTATGTTTGTCGCATGCGGATATTCCCCGCGCGTACTGGCCGCTCGCAAGGCAATCTTAATGAATTGACGCAACATGGAGGCATGGCAACCACAGATTTAGCGACGGGCAGTTACAACGCGAACGATAAGGCACTGAGGGGCGTGCTTTGGGCGCCTGTCCTGCTATTCTTGGCCGGTTGCTTTGCCGCCTTCCGTTGGTCCGGATTCCGGCACGTCGATGTCAATTGGGCTGGCTATGGCGGGATGGCAGCGATCTTGCTCAGCGCCTATCTCGTGACAAAGGGACTGCGAATCCAATTCGTCCAATTGTTCATAAACTGCTGGTCGCAGAATCTGGTGGTTGTGATCGCCGCGACGATGTTGACCTATGCCGCCGCGACAGTCGGCCGTCCTTTGATCGACGACCAATTGTTGAGCGCCGATCTGCTGGTCGGATACGATTGGAGAGCTTATGCCCCGCGGTGCATCGAGCTGAGTCCCGCGCGGAAGTCAGGTGAGGGCGATCGCGCCCCAGCCATGCGGCCATGTTAGGTCAACCTCGCTGACCATCTTTACCCATTGCGGCGGCTTGCCATAATCGTCTAGAACGACGGCGCACAGCGCGTCCCGGCAACCAACCGTCAATGGTTTTGTCCGAGGATTTCGGCGCTCAACAGGGTCTGGCAATGCTGATTCGCGGCCAAATTGATGGGATTTCGGGGGAGGTGGCTGAGGCTACCGCCACGATCCCTGCCGCAGCGCCCACCCTGCTTATTGGCGGCCTTCTTCTTACCTGCCCCTGAGGGCCGGCTGGGCGTTTGCGCCTGGGCACTCAGGGGTTTGTACGAGATCACCGAACCCTGATATCGCCCAAGGAATTGCTCAAGGAGCAACATGACGGGCGCAAAGCTTAAAGGAATTTCTGACATGGCCACCGCGAACAAGTCCGAGAAGGATCGCGTCATCATTTTCGACACCACCTTGCGCGACGGCGAGCAGTGCCCCGGCGCCACCATGACCTTCGAGGAAAAGCTCGAGGTTGCCGAGCTGCTGGACGACATGGGCGTCGACGTCATCGAGGCCGGCTTCCCGATCACCTCGGAAGGCGATTTCCAGGCGGTCAGCGAGATCGCCCGCCGCTCCAAGAACGCGGTCATCGCCGGCCTGTCGCGCGCCCATCCGGCCGACATCGACCGGTGCGCCGAAGCCGTGAAGTTCGCCCGCCGCGGCCGCGTCCACACCGTGATCGCGACCTCGCCGCTGCATATGCGGGTGAAGTTGAACAAGACCCCCGAGGAGGTCATCGAGACCTCGGTCGCGATGGTCGCCCGCGCCCGCAACCAGATCGACGACGTCGAATGGTCGGCCGAGGACGGCACCCGTAGCGAGATGGACTATCTGTGCCGGATCGTCGAAGCGGTGATCAAGGCCGGCGCCACCACGGTGAACATCCCCGACACCGTGGGTTACACGGTGCCGGAGGAATACACCCGCTTCATGCGCACGCTGATCGAGCGCGTGCCGAACTCCGACAAGGCGATCTTCTCGGTGCACTGCCACAACGACCTCGGCATGGCGGTCGCGAACTCGCTGGCCGGCGTCGTCGGTGGCGCGCGGCAGGTCGAGTGCACCGTCAACGGCATCGGCGAGCGCGCCGGCAATGCCGCGCTGGAAGAGATCGTGATGGCGATCAACGTGCGGAACGACAAGTTTCCGTTCTGGAATAAGATCGACACCACGCAGCTCACCCGCGCCTCGAAGGTGGTGTCCGCGGCCACCTCGTTCCCGGTGCAGTACAACAAGGCGATCGTCGGCCGTAACGCGTTCGCGCATGAGAGCGGCATCCATCAGGACGGCGTGCTGAAGGACGCCTCGACCTACGAGATCATGCGGCCCGAGATGGTCGGCCTGAAGCAGTCCTCGCTGGTGCTCGGCAAGCATTCCGGCCGCCACGCCTTCATCCACAAGCTGGAGGAGATGGGCTACAAGCTCGGCGCCAACCAGCTGGAGGATGCCTTTACGCGGATGAAGGCGCTGGCCGACCGCAAGAAGGACATCTACGATGAGGACATCGAGGCGCTGGTCGACCAGGAGATGGCGGCCGCCCACGACCGCATCAAGCTGACCTCGCTGACCGTGATCGCCGGCACCCATGGCCCGCAGCGCGCGACCATGAAGCTCGACGTCGACGGCCAGATCAAGATCGAGGAGGCCGAGGGCAACGGCCCGGTCGACGCCGTCTTCAACTGCATCAAGCGTCTGGTGCCGCACGAGGCCAAGTTGGAGCTCTATCAGGTGCACGCGGTGACCGAGGGCACTGACGCGCAGGCCGAAGTCTCGGTGCGTCTGGCCCATGAAGGTCGCTCGATGACCGCCCGCGCCGCCGATCCGGACACGCTGGTCGCCTCCGCAAAGGCCTATCTCGGTGCGCTGAACAAGATCGTGATGAAGCGCCAGCGCGACGTGCCGGCCAAGGCCGCGGGCTGACGAGCGAGGTCGACCGACAAAGTTGAAACGCGGCGCCTCGACGCCGCGTTTTTGTTTGAACGCCCCACATTTCCCGTCACCCCTGCGCAAAGGCGAAGCCTTTGCGCAGGGGTGACGGTGAGACTGCGCTCGTAATCACAGCTGGCGGTCGGCTGGTTGGGATAAAAACTGCCCAACTCGACCATTGTTGGAATCCTATCCCAACAATCCGCTCCATCCCGCACCGCTTTGGAATCTTCCGCGCCGTCTCCAGCGCTACGCTGCGTTCTTTCCGGGGAACGCCGTCCATGCCGATCTCCTCCATCGTGACAGACCTTCCGCGCGCCGCCACGCCGGCGTAGACCGCGCTGACGCGCCGGGTCGACCTGACGACGCTTCGCCTGTTCGTCGCGGTCTGCGACGAGCAGAACCTCACCCGCGCTGCGCAGCGCGAGGGGATCGCGGCGTCGGCGGTGTCGAAACGGATGAACGATTTCGAGCTGGCATTCGGCGTCACGCTGTTCAAGCGGCTCGCCAAGGGCATGGCGCTGACGCCGGCCGGCGAGGCGCTGCTGCATCACGCCCGGGTGACGCTGCTCAATGTCGAGAAGATCGCGGTCGAACTGTCGGAATATTCGCAAGGCGTGCGCGGCCATGTCCGCATGCTCGCCAATCTCTCGGCGATCGTGCAGTACCTGCCAGAGGATCTCTCCGCCTTCTTCGCCGCGCATGAATTGCTCCGTGTCGATCTGCAGGAGCGGCCGAGCGGGCAGGTGGTGCGCGGCATCGAGGAGGGCGCAGCCGAGATCGGCATCTGCTCGGTCGAGGCCGACAGCCGCGCGCTCGAGGCCTTCCATTATCGTTACGACAATCTGGTGGTGGTGATGCGCGCCGACCATCGGCTGGCCGGCCGCGAGACATTGCTGTTCACCGAGACACTCGATTTCGACCATATCGGCTTGCACACCGCGAGCTCGATCTATCTCCGCTCGCAATACGCGGCGACGCAAGCCGGCAAGGCGATGCGGCTGCGCATCAATGTGCCCGGCTTTGATGCGGTCTGCCGCATGGTGCAGGCCAATATGGGGCTCGGGCTGATCCCCGACCGCGCCTTCGAGGTGGTCGGCGCCGGCATGGGCCTTCGCGCCATCCCGCTGCGCGACGATTGGGGACGGCGCGAGCTGAAGATCGTGGTCCGCGACACCACGCATCTGTCGGCAACCAGCCGCCTGATGCTGGACTATCTGCGCGCGGCGGAGGCGGGAAATACTGCGCGGATAGGCGTGGCGCAGGCGCGCTAAGCGGGCGTCGCATCACGATTCACCCCCGCAGAGGGCGCCGCCGTGGCCCAGCGGACGTTAGCCGCCATCGAGCGCGGCGAGGCGGTCGGCTTCTGCGATGTCCTCGACGGTGTTGGCGTTGAAGAACGGATCGAGCGGCTCCGTCGGCCACTCGACCGTTGCGAGCGGATAGCGCGCGGTCCAACGGTCGATCTTGCGCACTTCCTCGACGACCAGCGCCTGGCGCAACTCGTTCCGCAAACGCACGCTCCAGAGGCCGATCACGGGATGCTTCTGCCCGCCGGATGAAGCGACCGCGAGCTCGGCATTCCCAGCCGCGCGTGCTTGCGCGAGGCGCGCGACGAGATCGCGCGGCAGAAACGGACAGTCGCCTGCGGCGCTGAGCAGCCACTGCGCATCCGGCCGGTTGGCGGCAACCCAGTCGAGCGCTGCCAGGATGCCGGCGAGCGGACCGGGATAGTCGGCGACATCGTCGGCCACGACCGGAAGGCCGAACGCGGCGAAGCGCGCCGGATCGCCATTGGCGTTGATGATCAGCCCACTGCATTGCGGGGCGAGACGGTCGATCACCCGCTGCAGGATGGTACGGCCCGCGATCTTGCGCATCGGCTTGTCGCCGCCGCCCATCCGCCGCGCGAGGCCGCCGGCGAGCAGCACGCCCGGGACGGCAGTCCCCGGAATATCAGTCATTGTCGGTCTCGCCCTTGCGCTTGTGACGCATCGATTCCTCTTCGACATAGTCGAGGTTCTGGTCGTAGACGATCCGCTCCTGGCCCGACAGCGCGATGAAGCGCTTGCCGCGGGCGCGCCCGACCAGCGTCAGGCCGACCTGCCGCGCCAGATCGACGCCCCATGCCGTGAATCCGGAGCGCGAGACCAGGATCGGGATCCCCATCCGCACCGTCTTGATCACCATCTCCGAGGTCAGCCGCCCGGTGGTGTAGAGGATCTTGTCGGCCGGATCGACATTGTGGCGATAGATCCAGCCCGCGATCTTGTCGACGGCGTTGTGCCGGCCGACGTCCTCGGTGTAGCACACCGGCGTCGCCTCCTTGCAAAGCACGCAGCCGTGAATGGCGCCGGCTTCCAGATAGAGCGACGGCATCGTGTTGATGGTGTGCGTCATCCGGTAGAGCCACGAGGTACGCAGTTCGGCCTTCGGCAGCGCGACCTTCTCGACGGCTTCGAGCAGGTCGCCGAACGCGGTGCCCTGGGCGCAGCCCGAGGTCTGCGTGCGCTTCTTCAGCTTCGCTTCGAAATTGGTGTGGTGCGCGGTGCGCACCACGACGACCTCGAGATCGTCGTCATATTCGACCTCGGTGACGACGTCGTCGTATTTGAGCATGTTCTGGTTCAAGAGGTAGCCGAGTGCGAGGTATTCGGGGTAGTCGTTGATCGTCATCATCGTGACGATCTCCTGCGCGTTGAGGTACAGCGTCAGCGGCCGCTCGACCGGCACCTTGATCTCGGTCCGCGCGCCGGTCTGGTCGACGCCGGCCACGCGCTCCGTCAGGCGCGGATCGTCCGGATCAGGAACAATGATGGGAGCGGTGGTTTTCTCGGTCACTGCGGGAGGTCCGAATGGGTTCACATGGCAACGGAGCTGGGGATATAAGCACGTTCGGAGACTGACTGGCGACTCTCCGCCGCGTCGCGGGAACTGCCATCGATCGGTCCGGCTTTAAGGATAACGCGCAGTTCGCGATCTGGGTCGAACAAATCTTGTCGATGGCCGAGGACTGAGGAAGATCATGGCGCAGCTTTCGGACGACTGCTTCGCGTTCGGCGGACCGATGATGTCGGTCGACGAAGCCGTCGCGATCATCGCCGCGCGGGTCAAGCCTGTCGGCGAGACTGAAGCCGTTGCCCTGGTGGATGCGGACGGACGCATCTTGGCCGGCGATATTGTCGCACCGCTTGCGCTGCCGCCGTTCAGGAATTCCGCCGTCGACGGCTACGCGGTATCCGGCGCGGACCTGCCGGCGAGCGGCGAGCGCGCATTCCCCGTTGCCGGGCGGGTGCAGGCGGGCGCGTCGGCGCAGCCGGCGCAGGCGGGCCAGGCGGTGCGGATCTTCACCGGCGCGCCGATGCCCGATGGCACCGACACCGTGTTCATGCAGGAAGACGTGCGGATCGACGATGCGGGAAACGTGATCCTGCCGTCCGGCCTGAAGATCGGCGCCAATGTGCGTCCGGCCGGCGAGGACATTCCGCGCGGCCACGTCGCGCTGGCGTCGGGACGGCGCCTGCGCCCGCAGGATATTGCGGTCGCCGCGGCGTTCGGGCTCACCACGCTCGATGTAGTGCGGAAGCTTCGCGTCGGGGTGTTCTCTACCGGCGATGAACTGGCCGCGCCCGGCAGCGCGCGCACCGAAGCGCAACTGTTCGATTCCAACCGCTTCATGTTGATGGCGATGTTGCGGCGGTTTGGTTGCGAGGTCGGCGATCTCGGCATCCTGCGCGACGAGCGGGCCGAGCTCGCCGCGGCGCTCAAGCAGGTCGCGCGGCGCTACGACCTGATCCTGACCACCGGCGGGGTCTCGACCGGCGAAGAGGACCACGTCAGGGCCGGCATCGAACGGGCGGGCTCGCTGGTGCTGTGGCGGATGGCGATCAAGCCCGGCCGCCCGGTGGCGATGGGAATCATCGACGGCACCCCGCTGATCGGCCTGCCCGGCAATCCGGTGGCGAGCTTCGTCACCTTCGTCCACGTCGTGCGGCCGACCGTGCTGGCGCTGTCGGGCGCCGTGCCATCCCCCTTGCTGCCGATGCCGGTGCGGGCTGCCTTCAGCTACAAGAAGAAGAGCGGGCGGCGCGAATATGTCCGCGTTTCGCTGCGACGGACGGCGGACGGTGCGCTGGAGGCGAGCAAGTTTCCCCGCGAAGGAGCCGGCCTGTTGTCGTCGCTGATCGAGACCGATGGACTGGTCGAACTCGGGGAGCCGGTGGTGCGGGTTGAACCTGGCGATGCCGTCGGCTTTCTCGGCTACGCGGATCTGCTGTGAGAGCTGAAACGCGGTCGAGACCGCGCAGCGCGACGGGCGCGCGATAGCAAAATCAGATCGCCCGATAGGCAAACATAAACAACGGCCTACGCGGCAACCCGACGCTGCTAGAGGCGTTCTAAAACTGCTTGCCTCTGGCATACCAGAGAATAGAGTTCGTCGAAGCAGTGCAATTCGCGCAAGGCGTGGTTTCCAAGGCGAGGCTTCATGAGTCGAGACGACGTTCACAAGGTTCGTGCGTTCGAGCATCCCGGACAGGGCAGGAAGCGAGCGAAGGCTACGCCCAAGGGACGCCAGGTCGACCCCGTGGCCGCCCATGAGATCGAGGCGCTGCTCGCCGATCGTCCGAGGCGGCGCGACCTCCTGATCGAGTATCTGCATCTGATCCAGGACAAGTATCATCAGATCTCGGCGGCGCATCTTGCCGCGCTCGCCGACGAGATGAAGCTGTCGTTCGCCGAAGTGTTCGAGACCGCCACCTTCTACGCGCATTTCGATATCGTGAAGGAAGGCGAGCCTGACATCGCGCCGCTCACCGTGCGTGTCTGCGATTCGCTGACCTGCGCGATGCTCGGTGGCGAGAAGCTGTTGAAGGATCTGCAGAACCGCGCCGGCCCCGGCATGCGCGTCGTGCGGGCGCCGTGCGTCGGCCGCTGCGACACCGCCCCCGCTGCCGAGGTCGGCCACAACTTCGTCGATCATGCGACCGTCACCAATGTGCTGGCGGCGGCGAAGAACGGCGACACCCATGTGCACCTTCCGCCATATGTCGACTACGACGCCTATGTCGCCGGCGGCGGATACCAGCTGCTGGCGCGCCTGCGCTCGGGCGAGCTGCCGCGCGAAGACCTGCTGAAGGCGCTCGACGACGCATCGCTGCGCGGCCTGGGCGGCGCCGGTTTTCCGACCGGCCGCAAGTGGCGCGCGGTGCTCGGCGAACCCGGTCCGCGATTGATGGCGGTGAACGGCGACGAGGGCGAGCCCGGCACGTTCAAGGACCGCTATTATCTCGAGACCGATCCGCATCGCTTCCTCGAGGGCATGCTGATCGCCGCCCACGTGGTCGACGCGCCCGAAGTCTACATCTATATCCGCGACGAGTACCCGGCCTGCCGCGAGATCCTCGCCCGCGAGATCGCAAAGCTCCCGCCGGGTGGTCCGACGCTGCATCTGCGGCGCGGCGCCGGCGCCTATATCTGCGGCGAGGAATCCTCGCTGCTGGAATCGATCGAGGGCAAGCGCGGCCTGCCGCGGCACAAGCCGCCATATCCGTTCCAGGTCGGGCTGTTCGGCCTGCCGACGCTGATCAACAACATCGAGACGTTGTGGTGGGTGCGCGACATCGTCGAGAAGGGCGCCGACTGGTGGAAGAGCCACGGCCGCAACGAGCGCCACGGCTTGCGCAGCTTCTCGGTGTCGGGACGCGTCAAGGATCCCGGCGTCAAGCTCGCGCCGGCCGGCATCACGCTGCGCGAGCTGATCGACGAGTTCTGCGGCGGCATGGCCGATGGGCATACCTTGCAGGCCTATCTGCCGGGCGGCGCATCGGGCGGCATCCTGCCGGCGTCGATGGACGACATCCCGCTCGATTTCGGCACGCTGGAGAAATATGGCTGCTTCATCGGCTCCGCCGCCGTGGTCGTGCTCTCGCAGGCCGATGACGTCAGGGATGCCGCGCTGAACCTGATGAAGTTCTTCGAGGACGAGAGCTGCGGGCAGTGCACGCCGTGCCGCGCCGGAACCGAGAAGGCGGCGCTGCTGATGCAGCAGCCGGTCTGGAACAAGGAGCTGCTCGATCAATTGAGCCAGGCGATGCGCGATGCGTCGATCTGTGGCCTCGGTCAGGCGGCCTCCAATCCGCTGACCTCCGTGATCAAATATTTTCCGGACGGCTTTCGTCCGCAGCAAGCCGCCGAGTAGGCGAGGCCGAGCAGACGAATTTCGACGAGGATTTGAATGAGCAACAATCAGAACTCAGGCCTGACGATTCAGTTCGAGCTCGACGGCCAGCAGGTCGAAGCGCGGGCCGGCGAGACGATCTGGCAGGTCGCCAAGCGCCAGGGCACCGAGATCCCGCATTTGTGCTATTCGCCCGCACCGGACTACAGGCCCGACGGCAACTGCCGCGCCTGCATGGTCGAAATCGAAGGCGAGCGCGTGCTGGCGGCGTCCTGCAAGCGGACGCCGACGGTCGGCATGAAGGTGAAGTCGGCCAGCCAGCGCGCCGTCGCGGCGCAGAAGATGGTGATGGAGCTGCTCGTGGCGGACCAGCCGGCGCGCGAGACTTCGCACGATCCGGACTCGAAATTCTGGCACTGGGCCGAGAAGACCGGCGTGACCGAAAGCCGCTTTCCGGCGACCGAGCGCTGGCAGCCCGACACCAGTCATCCCGCTATGCGCGTCAATCTCGATGCCTGCATCCAGTGCGGCCTCTGCGTGCGGGCGTGCCGCGAGGTGCAGGTCAACGACGTGATCGGCATGGCCTACCGCAACCACGACGCCAAGATCGTGTTCGACTTCGACGATCCGATGGGCGAATCGACCTGCGTCGCCTGCGGCGAGTGCGTGCAGGCCTGCCCGACCGGCGCCCTGATGCCGGCGGTCATGCTCGATGACAAGCAGACCCGCGTCACCTATCCCGACAAGAAGGTGGATTCGCTCTGCCCGTATTGCGGCGTCGGCTGCCAGGTCACCTACCAGGTCAAGGACGAGAAGGTGATCTACGCGGAAGGCCGCGATGGTCCTGCCAATCACAACCGGCTCTGCGTCAAGGGCCGCTTCGGCTTCGACTACATCCATCACCCCAATCGCCTGACCAAGCCGCTGGTGCGGCTGCCCGGCGTCAAGAAGAATGCCAACGACCAGGTCGATCCGGCCAATCCCTACACCCATTTCCGCGAAGCATCCTGGGAAGAGGCGCTCGATCTTGCAGCGGCCGGCTTGCGCAAGATCCGCGACGAGAAGGGCGCCAAGGCGCTGGCCGGCTTCGGCTCGGCCAAGGGCTCCAACGAGGAAGCTTATCTGTTCCAGAAGCTGGTCCGCACCGGCTTCGGCTCCAACAACGTCGACCACTGCACGCGGCTGTGTCACGCCTCGTCGGTGGCGGCGCTGTTCGAGGGATTGAGTTCCGGCGCGGTGTCGGCGCCGTTCGCGGCCGCGGCCGATGCCGAGGTGATCTGGGTGATCGGCGCCAACCCGACCGTGAACCATCCGGTCGCCGCGACCTACATCAAGAACGCCGCCAAGCGCGGCGCCAAGCTCTACGTGATGGACCCGCGCCGGCAGTCGCTGTCGCGCCATGCCACGCAGCATCTTGCCTTCAAGCCGGGCAGCGACGTCGCGATGCTGAACGCGATGATCCACACGATCATCACCGAGGGCCTGACCGACGAGCAGTACATCGCCGGCTACACCGAGGGCTATGACGAGCTGAAGGCGAAGATTCAGGAGTTCACGCCGGAGCGGATGTCGCCGATCTGCGGCATTCCGGCGGAGACGCTGCGCGAGGTCGCGCGCGCCTATGCCCGCGCCAAATCGTCGATCATCTTCTGGGGCATGGGCATCAGCCAGCATGTCCACGGCACCGACAATGCGCGCTGCCTGATCGCGCTGGCCCTGATCACCGGTCAGGTCGGCCGCCCCGGCACCGGGCTGCATCCGCTACGCGGGCAGAACAACGTGCAGGGCGCCTCCGACGCCGGCCTGATCCCGATGTTCCTGCCGGACTACCAGCCGGTCGGCCGCGACGACATGCGCGGCGCCTTCGAGAAACTGTGGGGGCAGGAGCTCGATCCGGTGCGCGGGCTGACCGTCGTCGAGATCATGAACGCGATCCACGCCGGCGAAATCCACGGCATGTATGTCGAGGGCGAGAATCCCGCGATGTCCGATCCGGACCTGCAGCACGCGCGCGAGGCGCTCGCCAAGCTCGATCATCTCGTCGTGCAGGATTTGTTCGTCACCGAGACCGCGTTCCACGCCGACGTCATCCTGCCGGCTTCGGCGTTCGCCGAAAAGTCCGGCTCCTTCACCAACACCGACCGCCGCGTGCAGCTGGCGCGCGAGGTGATCAAGCCGCCGGGCGATGCAAGGCAGGACCTCTGGATCATCCAGGAGATCGGCAAGCGGATGGGGCTGCCCTGGAATTATGCGGGGCCGGGCGAGGTCTTCACCGAGATGGCCGAGCTGATGCCGTCGCTGAAGAACATTAGCTGGGAGCGCCTGGTGCGCGAGGGCGCGGTGACCTATCCGGTCGACGATCCCGACAAGCCGGGCAACGAGATCATTTTCACCACCGGCTTCCCGACCGAAAGCGGCCGCGGCAAGATCGTGCCGGCCAAGGTGATCGCGCCGGACGAGCTGCCCGACGACGAGTACCCGATGGTGCTGTCGACCGGCCGCGTGCTCGAACATTGGCACACCGGCTCGATGACGCGCCGTGCCCAGGTGCTCGACCAGATCGAGCCCGAAGCAGTCGCGTTCATGACCCCGAAGGACATGCGCAAGAAAGGGCTCGCGCCCGGCGATTTCATCCGTCTCGAGACGCGCCGCGGCGCGGTCGAGGTCAAGGTGCGCGCCGACCGCGACGTGCCCGAGAACATGGTCTTCATGCCGTTCTGCTACGCGGAGGCGGCGGCGAACCTGTTGACCAATCCGGCGCTCGATCCGTTCGGCAAGATTCCGGAGTTCAAGTTCTGCGCGGTCCGCGCCGAGAAGATCGATATCCGGACCGCGGCGGAGTAGCGGTCCCGGGACGAAGCGTGGAGGGCGAGCCGGCCGACCCGGCTACTCGCTCGCCCGACACGGCACCGCAAGCACCGTCGATCGACATCCGCCGAGAGCATGACAGCGGGCGTCGCCGCGGCATGGACCCATGTCGCCCTTTGCCCCAAAGCGGACGTGTTTGACAGTCCGGAAGTTGCCATTTCCACGAGAACTCGCGTATGCATTACGTGCAGGATCGTAGTGTGAGACATTCAAATGGCGATGGAACTGAGGGGCGCGAGAGGCGAGGGATTTGCGACGATTGCCGCTGACGGTCGCGTGCTGGATTCCTGGTTTCTTCAGCTGCACCTGGTTGCGGAGGCCGACAAGGCGGCAACGGTGCGGCTGGCGAGCGACGAGATCACCAGATCGTTGGGAGAGTCGGCAGACGGATACGCGCGACACGACGACATTCGCAATGTCGACATCGTTCCAATCCGTACAGAAATCGGCTCCCTTGCATCTGCGCCGACTGACGTGCACGACGCATATCTTCGACTCCATCTGCTGAGCCACCGGCTCGTCCAGCCGAATTGCCTGAACCTTGACGGAATCTTCAGTCTGTTACCGAACGTTGCTTGGACCACACTCGGTCCTTGTGAATGTTCTCATGTATCGGACGCGCGACTGGAAGCACGAAAGCGTGGCCTCGCGTTTGAGGTGACAGGCGTGGATAAGTTTCCGCGCATGACTGATTATGTGACGCCTGCGGAGGTGAGAATTGCAGATGCGGATCGCGTAAGGCTCGGAGCCCACCTGGCGCCGGGCACGACCGTCATGCATGAAGGCTTTTGCAATTTCAACGCAGGTACGCTCGGTCCCTGCATGGTCGAAGGCCGGATCAGCGCCGGTGTGGTTGTCGGAAGCGGCAGCGACGTTGGTGGCGGAGCCTCGATCATGGGCACTCTGTCCGGAGGAGGCAAAGAGAGGATTACAGTTGGTGAGCGCTGCCTGATCGGAGCCAACGCCGGTATCGGCATTTCATTGGGTGACGATTGTATCGTCGAAGCGGGCTGTTATGTCACGGCAGGCGCGCGCATCCTTTTGGAAGATGGCCGGATCCTGAAAGCCAAGGAACTCTCGGGCCAGAAGGGCCTGCTTTTTCGTCGTAATTCCCAGAGCGGCGCTCTTGAGGCAACCAGACGTACGCCGAATTGGGACGGCCTCAACGCGCAACTTCACGGCTAGTCCCCGTCCGTCAGGGGACGATCACCACTCGGAATGCGATCTGTTTGGCGCGATCGCTATTCACCACCAGTATGGCCACCGCCACGCCTCATAGAGGCGCCACGACGACACCAGGGGCGGGGCGTATGGATCGACCCGGTCGTCTTCAGGGCGATATTGATATCGTGGAACAATATAATAATCCCACGGAGTTGGCCTTATCACGGGCGTCGGGATAATGACCCTCCTTGGTTCATGAACAATTTGTGCTTTCCGCGCCCGGGCTTCAGCACCAGACGTCCCGAGGTTACACAGCGCGAGGGCCGCTCCGAGAGCGCACGCGACGGTCATTATCTTCATGCATCGACCTCCTTGCCTAAGAGTGCAAAAGGACTCAAAGCAAGGCAAGCTAATTCGCTCTCGACTGGCTTGAATGACCGCTTACGGCCCGTAGCCGACCTTTGCTCAGGAGGGCCGCGCGGAAGCCGGGGCCCGCACCCATGGTCGATATGAGTACGCGCCCCGGTTCGGCTCTCACCCGACGAAGCTCCCTCAGTAGTCCCAGAACACCGGGACCCAGCGGAAGGTGTCGCCATCGGCCGCGACCCGGCCGACGGACGGGAACGGCATATGCGTGGCAACCAGCAGCTCATTGGTCGTCGCCAGTTCCCGCAAGAGTCGGACCCGAACGCGCGCTGCCTCCTCAGGATCGTGTTCGAAGCCGTTGAACCAGTCTGGGTGATCGAACCCGACAACGAACACGGCGTCACCTGCGAACATCAGCCGGTCGCCGCCGGATGCCAGGCGGACCACGCTGTGCCCCGGGGTGTGGCCGCCGGTGCGGGAGACGACGACGCCCGGCGCCACCTCATGCTCCTCGTCGAACAGGCGGAGTTGGCTCTGGTACTCCTTGCTGAACCGTTTCGCGGTCGCCCGGAGCGCGTCCGGGAATCCGGGCGGCATATCGGCGTGGGTGAAATCAGGCGACTCCCAGAACTTGACCTCGGCGGCTGCCACATGGATCCGCAGGTCCCGACGCAGCCGCTCCTTCACGCCGTCGACGAGCAGCCCGCCGATGTGGTCCATATGCATGTGGGTCAGCACCACGTCGGTGACGGACCCAAGGTCGATGCCGGCGGCCTCCAGTCGCTTGACCGTCTGTCCGGCCTTCGGCAGGTGCAGGTCCGGATCCGACCCCAGCCCGGCGTCGACGAGGATGGTTTGCTCGCCGCTCCGTACCACGACCACGTTCAGCGCCCAGTCGAACGCGTCCGGCGGCAGGAACATGTCGCCCAGCCAGGCCGCCCGGGCGGCGGGCTCGGCGTTGTGCGCCAGCATCTTGGTCGGCAGCGGCAGCACCCCGTCGCTGATGACCAGCACGTCGATCTCGCCGATCTTCAGCGCGTAGCGCGACGGCACCAGTTCGCTGGGTCCCGGTCGGCCGGTGCGCGAGACATTGTCGAGGCTCATGCTTGTCTCCTGCTGCGTGTTGCGGATCATCTGGTTCATCGTTGAAGACTCCTGCGTTCGGTCCTGATGTCGATCCCGGCGGGGTTTCCGCCCGTGGATTGGACATGGTGATGATCTAGCGGATCGGGTGTGGCGCCGCCCCAGAGCGGTTGCCGTCGCTGTAGAGCGATTGCTGCCAACGCATGCGCGCCCGCAGGCGAGCGCTGGGGACGAAACGGGAGGCAGCAAGCCATCGCCATGCCCCCAGCCACATGCGACACTTCGGATTGGCGAAGCCGGTTCAACCCAGGACTAATATTTCCTCGTCGAGACCCCGGAATTCGAACGTTCGGAGCAATTCATGGCCAAGCATCGGATCTATACGACGAGCTTCGCAAGCGTGTACCCGCTCTATGTCGCGAAAGCGGAAAAGAAGGGACGCACCAAAGCGGAAGTCGATCAGGTGATCTGCTGGCTGACCGGCTACGGTCCGAAGGAGCTGGAAGCTCAGTTGGAAAAACAAACCGACTTCGAAACGTTTTTCGCAAGGGCGCCTGAAATGAATCCTGCGCGGGCCCTGATCAAGGGCGTGGTGTGCGGTGTCAAGGTGGAGGAAATCAAAGAGCCAACCATGCGGGAAATTCGCTACCTGGATAAACTGATCGATGAGCTGGCGCGTGGAAAGGCCATGGATAAGATCCTGCGCAAGGAATGATGCCTGATCCGTCCGTCCGGCGAGGCGACACTGGACGCTGATGCGTCGCCCGCAATGACGAAAGGACCGGGGAGGGCCGCTGCCACTGATTTGCCCGACGGCGGGAAGCATGAGCCACACGTCGTCCAACACGTTCAGTGTCGTCCTGGCTTTCTCGCCAGGACGACAACGAAGAGTCCCATCTGCAACATTTGCCGCGGCCTATGGGTCGCTGCTTTCCGCAGGGACGACGGCCGGCAAAAACCACGCGCAGCATTCGCGCCCGGCGAACCCGCCATTGCCAAACCTCGCATTGACCTCATCGCCGTGGCCGGGCACAGCGTGCGGGCGGTGTCATTGAACGGTCGCAAGAGCCGAAAGGGATACCGTCGCATCGAATTTTGCAGTGCAGCAATGGCGCAATTAGCCCCTGCTAAAGGGGCAATGGCAATCGTCGTTGCTTGTCTGTAATGGTGCGACCGGATGTGCCCGGGGCCGGTATTCGTGCTCCGCAATACGCGGGAGGAAATATGCGTAAATTCATTCTGGCTGCGGCGTCGATCGCTGCGCTGACTTTCGTAGGACCGGCGTCGGCGCAGTCGCCGATCGTCATCAAATTCAGCCACGTGGTGGCCACCAACACGCCGAAGGGGCAGGCGGCCGAGAAGTTCAAGGAGCTGGCCGAGAAGTACACCGGCGGCAAGGTGAAGGTCGAGGTCTATCCGAACTCGCAACTCTACAAGGACAAGGAAGAACTCGAGGCGCTGCAGCTCGGCGCCGTTCAGATGCTGGCGCCGTCCAACTCGAAGTTCGGGCCGATCGGCGTGAAGGAATTCGAAGTCTTCGATCTGCCCTACATCCTGCCCGACCTGAAGACGCTGCGGAAGGTTACCGACGGCCCGCTGGGCGCCAAATTGCTCAAGAAGCTGGATTCCAAGGGCATGACCGGTCTCGCCTATTGGGACAACGGCTTCAAGCAGATGAGCGCGAACAAAAAGCTGGTCGCGCCGGCCGACTACAAGGGGCTCAAATTCCGCATCCAATCGTCCAAGGTCCTGGAAGCCCAGTTCCGCTCGCTCGGCGCGATTCCACAGGTCATGGCGTTCTCGGAAGTCTACCAGGCACTGCAGACCGGCGTGGTGGATGGCCAGGAGAACACCTGGTCGAACATCTACACCCAGAAGATGCATGAGGTGCAGAAGTACATCACCGAGACCAATCACGGCTATATCGGCTACGTCGTGGTCGTGAACAAGAAGTTCTGGGACGAACTGCCGGCCGATATCCGTGAGCAGCTCTCCAAGGCGATGAAGGAAGCCACCGAGTTCGGCAACAGCCAGTCGGCCAAGGAGAACGAGGACGCGCTGGCCGAGATCAAGAAGAGCGGCAAGAGCGAGATCGTCAAGCTGACGCCGGAACAGGACGAGGCGATGCGCAAGGCGATGATGCCGGTCTACAAGGATGTCGCCTCGCGCGTCGGCCAGCCCTTGATCGACGAGTTCCTGAAGGAAACGGGCCGCGGCCCGATGAACTGAGCGGACGTCATAGACCGCAAATGAAGGAGCCAGCGGCCGGAATGGCCGCTGGAGGGGCCACGGCGCGGCGTATCCGCCCGACCGTGAGGGGGAGCTTTGATGCTGCTGCGTATTCTTGACCGGCTCGAAGAGATACTGATCGCGACATTGATGGCGGCGGCGACGTTGCTGATCTTCGTCGCCGTCATGCATCGTTATCTGATCGGTATCCCTCTGCTTTATCCGATCCTGTTTCCGATCAACCTGTCCTGGGCGCAGGAGCTCTGCATCTACATGTTCGTATGGGTCGCCAAGTTTGGCGCCGCCTACGGCGTGCGCACCGGCATCCATGTCGGCGTCGATGTCGTCGTCAATCAGCTCAAATCGCCGTGGAAGAACACGATCATCCTGTTCGGCTTGCTTTGTGGCGCGTTTTTCACGGCGGTAATCGGCACCATGGGCGCCAAGTTCGTGTGGGGTCTGATGCACACCGACCAGGTCTCGCCGGATCTCGAGATCCCGAGTTGGATCGTCTATCTCTGCATTCCACTCGGCTCCTATCTGATGTGCTTCCGCTTTCTGCAAGTCGCGTACGTCTATTTCCGCACCGGCGAGCTGCCGCATCATGACCATGCCCGCGTCGAGGGCGTCGAGGTCGATGGGCCAGGTGTTGGCGCCGCGGAGGTAACGCGATGACCAGCCTCATCATCTTCGGCCTCCTGATCGCGCTGATGCTGACGGGCATGCCGATCTCGATCGCGCTCGGCCTCACCGTGCTCACCTTCATCTACACGATGACCAACGTGCCGACGGAGTCGGTCGCGCTGAAGCTGTTTACCGGCATCGACAATTTCGAGATCATGGCAATCCCGTTCTTCATCCTCGCGGGCAATTTCCTGACCCACGGCGGAGTAGCGCGGCGAATGATCAACTTCGCCACCTCCATGGTCGGACACTGGTATGGCGGGCTGGGACTTGCCGGCGTGATGGCCTGCGCGCTGTTCGCCGCGGTGTCCGGATCTTCGCCCGCGACGGTGATCGCGATCGGCTCGATCATGATGCCGGCGATGGTCAGGCAGGGATTTCCCAAGCGCTTCGGCGCCGGCGTCATCACGACGTCGGGCGCGCTTGGCATCCTGATCCCGCCCTCGATCGTGATGGTGATCTATTGCGTCGCCACCGGCGGCAGTATCGCGCTTGATCCCGCCGGCCACCGGGTGTCGTCTGCGTCGGTCGGGCAGATGTTCATCGCCGGCGTGATACCCGGCCTGATGCTTGCGACGCTGCTCGGGCTGACTACTTTCTACCGCGCCTGGCGCAACGACTACCCGCGACTGCCGAAGGCGAGCTGGGCGGAGCGGATCACCGCCTTCCGCAAATGCGTATGGGGACTGTTGCTGATCCTGATCGTGCTGGGTGGCATCTATACCGGCATGTTCACGCCGACCGAGGCGGCCGCGATCAGCGCGGTGTATGCGTTCGTCATCGCCGTGTTCGTCTACCGCGACATGTCGCTGAAGGACGTCCCGAAGGTGCTGCTCGGCTCGGCCAACATGAGCGCGATGATCCTCTACATCATCACCAATGCAGTGCTGTTCTCGTTCCTGATGGCGAACGAGAACATTCCGCAGCAAATCGCAACCTGGATCACTTCGGTCGGTGTCGACTGGATCGTGTTCCTGCTGATCGTCAACGTGCTGCTGTTGATCGCCGGCAATGTGATGGAGGCATCCTCGATTGTGCTGATCATGGCGCCGATCCTGTTTCCGGTGGCGGTCAAGCTCGGCATCCATCCGGTGCATCTCGGCATCCTGATGGTGGTAAACATGGAGGTCGGCATGTGCCATCCGCCGGTCGGTCTCAACCTCTATGTCGCATCTGGCATTGCCAAGATGGGGATTACCGAGCTGACGGTCGCGGTATGGCCGTGGTTGCTGACGATGCTGATCTTCCTCGGCGTTGTGACCTACGTGCCGGAGATCTCGCTGTGGCTGCCGCGCCTGCTCGGAATGCTCTAGCGCAAACAACAGACATCCAAAGCGCGACCTCGCGCCTTGGATGTTTCTGCGGTGCAATAAAGCGGATTACATCTTGGTAACAGAGCTCTCTCTGTCCAATCCGTAAGTTGAAGGCGCGGGCGGGCGGCATCATCTTCGAGCAACCTTCAAAGGAGGTTCGTATGAAGAAAGTTCTGCTCGCCGGTATCGCGGCGCTCACGATTGCCGGTTCGACCGCGGTCTATGCCCAGCATCGTCCCTGGTTCCACGGCCATATGCGGATGAGCCCCGAGGATCGGGCCGCCTTCCTCGACGCGCGGATCGCCGCCGTCCACGCTGGGCTGAAGCTCGACGCCGATCAGGAGAAGCTGTGGCCGCCGGTTGAGGCCGCGGTGCGCGACTTCGCCAAGATGCGGCTCGATCGCGCCAACGCGCGGATGGCCGCCGAGAAGACCGATGCGGACAAGGCGCAGAAGCCGGATGATCCGGTCGCCCGCCTGCGCGAGCGCGCCGACAACATGGCGTCGACCGCGACGTCGCTGAAGAAGATCGCCGACGCCGCCGACCCGCTCTACAAGACGCTCGACGACAACCAGAAGCGGCGGCTGAGCATGCTGACCCATATGGAAGGGCGCGGCTTCGGCGCCGAGGGCTGGCGCCGCCACCGCCTCGAGCGCGGCATGGACCGCTGGGAGCGCGGCGGCCGCGGCTTCGATCACGACCGTTTCGACCGCGACGACGGCCCCGATCAGGAGCGCTCCGGCCGGCTCTGAGCGCCGTCCGCCGGCACCCTCGCCAAGCCTATGAAAGGCCGCCGGATTCCGGCGGCCTTTCGGCTGTCGGGAGGGTTGGTAAAAGTCGGGAAAACTTGCTTGAGCTTGCTGGACATCGGGGAATCGCTTTGCTAAACGACCGCTCTCTTGCGAGGGTCATTTCCGGACAAGTTCCGGGCGCATAGCTCAGTTGGTAGAGCAGCTGACTCTTAATCAGCGGGTCCCAGGTTCGAGCCCTGGTGCGCCCACCAAGCTTTTCAATAGCTTAGGTTAGCCCTCGTAGCGGTCATTCCGACAAGCAGCCGTGTCTATTCCGACAAACTGGCTGCTTTTGTTCGCTCCTCGCGCCGTTTCCGCGTCCCCGAGATCAGCTGTTTGCGTGTCCGTTTCGCATAGGTCGGCAATTGTCGCGCCGACCGGTGGCGGCCGGCGGCACGCAGTTCCGCGTCAGATCGCTGTCGGCCCCTTCCGTGAACCCGCCGTGGCGGAAAGAGGTAAATGAGAGCTCGGCCCGAATCCCCGCCGCCGCGACGATGTCCTTCACGACGCTCCGCAGGTACCTGAGATCCTGGCGTTCGGTAATCCATGGTATCGGAATACGTGATTTGCGGTGCGCGTGATCGCGCCGGAAAACCGGCCCCGAAACCGTGGTTTGCTTGATGGCATCGAGCTCGGTCATCAACTCCGGGAAGAGGGCTTTACCCCGCTCATCGAAAAGCGGCCACCAGGCTTCCTCGCCGTTCTTTGGATGGACGATCTTGACGCTGTTGGGCCGCTCCTTTGGACGGTAGTGCGTAACCTCGAAGGCGCCGAACACAAGCTCCTCGCGCTGCAGCCATTCCCAAGTTACCAACGCGGCCGTTGCAACCGAGAAGTATCCGAGCCTCCTGGCGGCTTCCCTGAACGCAACGAGGTCGTCCCAGGTCGCGGTCGGGGTCTCCCGGACAGGCTTGCCCGGTGAGCGCGCCTTCGGGCCCATGCGGGAGAATGGATTGACCTCCGGTACGTCCTGAGTTCGCTGGCCGACGAACCAGGCGCGCCTGCAAGCGGTCATTGCAGCATTTGCGAAGCGGCGGCGTTCGCGTCGGATAACGTTGCCGTCTGCGTCCTTCTCTTCCACCACCAGCAACTTTGCATAGATCGTGTCGGCGAAACCCTTCGTGAACTGAGAAATCTGCTTCGATCCGGCGCGGGTGCCATCCTTCAGCCTGTAGTTGGCGAACAGGGAAAGGCCCTGCTCGTAGAGCCGCCGGGTCTTGTGGTCGATTTCCTTCCACTTCTGGTGGCTCTTGAATACGCCGACAAGCCAATCAAAGGACCCCGGGGCGACTCCAATCGGAACGAGGTGGTCATTCCGCGAGAGCGCCAGCTGTCGAATGCCGGCAGCAGAACGTACTCGGCACGTTCAACCGCCGTGCTGTAATCCTCGCCAAGTGCTTCCGCCTTGACGTGACATCCTTGCGCGCGCCCAGGTCGGCGGCTCGAAGAAGTAAGCCCATCGACCACTCTTCAACGGCTTTCTTCTGCAATACCTGGCAATCTCAGAACGGTCTTGGGAGGCTTCATACCAATGCTGCCAGATCTGATGTCGGCAGCTTCTGCCTGATGGCGCGGGTGCCTGCAACATGCTCGTCCACACTCACTCTTGCCCATATTGCCTCTCGCGACCGGCTGGTACCACGAGTGCTCGTGGGTGACGGCGCATCGTCTCGAGAAACGGCAAGCACCAGTTCGCGTACGCTCCTGAAATCAAGATATGCCGCGAGCATGTCGACGCGCATCTCAGCGGGCCATGCGCCGTTTTCCGGATAACGCGGTGGCAGCAAATTATGCCGCACGCCGACACAGCGCTTGCCGCTGACATTGCTTGAGTTGTCCGCAGAGCTGTTGGTCACCATGAAGCGCAGCTGACATCATTGAGTCCGATCGTTCAACGTCAAGCTTGGCAAAGTTGGCGCTACGCGGGCTCAGGTCGGCGGGCTTACGTTATCTCGGGGTGACTAATGACAGTTTGGTCAAGTAGATCATCTTCGCGTTATCGTGTCGCTCATTAGCGCCCTACGCGGCATGCGTGCGGTTGTCGCCGCACTGGGCTCTCATCAACCGAGCCGTTCGATGTCTCGGCCATTCGGCTTCGATTCCTCGCGCGGGTGTAGATAGATGTAGATAGATAATGTGTCGCTCGCCGGAGGCACTCGCCCGCGGGCCCCGCCGTCATTGTATGCCGGCGTCGCTATCGCTGTCCCGCGCGCGGGTGCCTTGTTGACCGGTCTCGCGACTGCAGTCGCCTCGGTGCCCGCTATCCATTGCATGTCCGCGTCGCTATCACTGCCCTCTCGGCAGCATCGCCCGATGCCCGCAGCCGCGTCTGGGCGGCGACGAGAGTGGAGTGGCCGGCGTTGTTGCGGCCATTCATCTGGCCGGGCCGCCGATACTATGCGTTCTATTTGTCTCACACGCTAGCTTACGACATCTGCCTCGGCTATCCAAGCCGGTCTAGCAGCCCTTCCAATCGCTTGCATCGTGGCGGAGATAAGCTGGCGGCTGATCGAGGCGCCGTTGATCGGCTACACTGGCACAATTGGAGCAAGTAAAGGAAGGTTGCGCCTAAGAGAAGGCGAACCATGCAGAACAGCGGAAAGACTGCGATGACGCGATCCTTGCTTTTACTGGCAATATTTCTCTTCTTGAACTCCACCAGCCAGGCGCGGGCTGGGGAGGAGCGGCATGGCAAAGAGATGTTGCAAAAGCTATGCGCCGGATGTCACTCCATTGGCAGGACCGGTAACAGCCCGAACAAGCTAGCGCCGCCCTTTCGCAGCTTTAGTGAAACCAAACTTTACGACAGCGACTTCTTGCAACGGCTGCAGAACGGCTACAGCAGCATCCATCCCTCCATGCCGACCTTCCGCTTCAACAGGGAGGATGCTGAGGAGGTCGTCAGCTATATGAAGTCAATTCAGAAACCTTCCAAGTCGAAATAAACCTGAACTCGCGGCAGGGATAGGCTCACAAATGTTCTGCTAACTCGCCGAGCGGAGCGGGAGCGATCCGATTTCGCCGACCCTGCGCCGAGCCAGAGCGCGATGCTCGTGCGCGTTTCCAAATCATCTCTGCCTCGTACCTGGCGGCGGCGCAAACGCCTGTAGCCTATGTCCCGGCGCCTGCAATGGGCCATCTGGGGTCCGAGCTGTCGCCGGGCGGTGGTGGTTCGGTCTGCTTTCAGGCAGCAGCACCGTAGTCATACGGCTGCGTTCCGTCGCGCCGCAGCGCTAACCTTGGGACGCTTTCCTACAAGGTGGTTGCCCAATCGCATGCCTACGCAGGACGCTGAACGATACCGGCAAAAGGCCTCTGAATGCGAAAGCGAGGCGGCCAAGGCCACGACTGCAAGCGCGAAGGAAGCTTGGCTGCAGGCTGCTGAGGAATGGCGGAAGCTCGCAAGCGAGGTCGAGAAGAAAGCCAGCCGGTCCTAAAACGCCATCCGGTCGTCCTTATCCGACGATTTTCACCGCGCGAAGTCTGCCGAATGGTTCCTTGCGTCAGGATCATCGGCCGCGCCGCAGCTCCGCTAGAATGCGGTCACGATGTTGCACATGAAGAGCCTGCGTCTCGCGCAGAGTGGCGAGGAGGTCGCGCGCCTGAGTCACGTCGCGCTCCTTGCGGTTCAGCTCGGCGATCAACGCTTCCTGCCGCGCGAGGTGAACTTCGCCTTGCATGACATGCCGTTCGGCTACGGCTAGGTGCTGCAGGATCATATTGCGGTCCATCCGGCCTTTTACAGCGCGGCACGGGTGGCGGGTTGATCGGGATCAAAAGGGCGCCCGAGCCGCGCGGGGATAAAAACCCGGCAGCCCATGAAGGGCTGCCGGGCGAACGCAAGCAATGTCTCGGGGATGAAATGTGTCTCCCTTCTGCCCGGTTTTTGCCGGGCAGGCTATCCGGGCGACTACGTTCGGAAACTTACGTAGGTTGTTGGTCCAATCCGTTAGCTGTCCATATGCCGCCTCCGGCGTGGCTCGGTTCAGCCGGGCAGGATCAGCAGCCTCTGAGCTGCTGCCGTCCGCCAAACGATAGAGCTAGCTGCTCGCCCATGGCGCTGAACTTTGCGCTACATCAAGCATCGCGTTGGTCTGGTGCAATACACAAGCGGTGTAGCCGAACAACCTATTCTGTCGGGGCTGTTGAGGTGATGAGGCCCGACCTCGCATTGGGCCTCGGTTCCGAGGAGGAGGCTCGCATGTCCGTAAACGCAGACGATCTCGGTTCGGCAGTGCACTACGCGCTAGAAACGACCCGTGCCATCGCAGTGTGTCCATTCCACTTGGATGTGACCATCCGTATCGGTGACGACGCGGCTGAGAACCATGCCGTTGCGCGTGCCAGAAAGCTCCTCAAGAGCGATGGCACGACGTGGGAGGGAGAAGCTCTTCGAGGCGAATTTAGACGCCAACTCGGCAAAGCCGCCGACCGGTACTGTCCTCGCTGCGCCCTCTTGGGCGACATGGCGATTTGCGACGATGCTGGCGTCAATTCTCGGCGTCCTGCTTCCGGTCCTGAACATGAGAAAGCGATGCCCTCGCTTTCCGACGAAACGCAATTTGCCTGCGAAGGCTGCGGCGATCTCGTTACGCTTGAGAGGGCGAAGCTGCGGGACGATATCAGGAGCCCTGATAAAACTTGGGACGGCTTGCTCAAGCGCTTCAAGAGGCAGGGATAACTTCGGCCCTGAGTAAAGGAACAGATTTCCACCTCGAACCGGCGGCGCGCTCTCGATAGGAAACCGCGCAGATGGGCGCGGGCGCGGAGGTGAGAATTATGGATCGCGGGATCGCATCGATGACGACTACTCGTCGAATAGCGCAATGACCTTGCGCATCATACGATAGCGCAACGGTTCTTTGGCTACACCGAAGCCGAGGTATTGAGACAAAACGTGCAGTGCGACGGCCGCCACCCATAACTAGCTTTGTGCGAGGAGCGCAAGCAACTTCGATAAACTTTGTGGTTCTGGTTGACTTGATACAGATCAAAAACTCTATCCAGTCCAACCTTGATGCAATCTGCGTTAGATCAACCTTTCCGTAGTTTGCGCTGGTATCCTTTTAGAATTGCGTTTTGGAGACGACGATGGCCATCAAAGACGTTTTGCTTACGCTGACCAGCTATCCCGATCCGACCCCACCTTCAGTGATCGATCACGCCGTGTCTCTGGCCTCGCTATTTGGTGCTCATATTGCAGCGATCTCATGCGAGGCTCATGTGCAGATTCCCGGCAGCTTCCTGGGCGGCGCCGGCAATCTCGGAGCCATTGTCGCCGGCGAGGCGCATAAGAGCAGAAAGAACGCGCAGGACCTGCTGGCGGCGTTTGAGGCGGCGGCTCAGAAGTCCGGCGTGCTGCACGAGATCGTTCTCGAACGTTGTCTGACGTTCGAAGTGCCGGATCTTCTGATGGAGTATGCGCGACTGCGCGATCTCACCATCGTTCCGGTGCCGCAATCCTACGATCAATGGTATGCCGAAGCCATCATCTTCGGGTCGGGGCGACCGACCCTGGTGGTGCCGGAAGCCCCATCGTCCGGGGCGGTCGACCTGAACAGGGTGCTTGTGGCGTGGGACTTCAGCCGCGCGGCTGCACGCGCAGTCTCCGATGCGATCCCGATCCTGGAGAAAGCGCGTGAAGTGTACATCTGCACGGTAACCAGCGAGAAAACGATACCAAGCCGGCGATCGTCATCCGAACTGGCCAAGAACCTGTCGCGGCACGGCATCGATGTGATCGTCGAGGAGGTGGACGCCGCTGGACGGGCGATCGGCGACGTTCTCGCTACGCAGATCGAGTCGCGCAGATGCAATCTCCTCGTCATGGGCGGCTATGGCCATTCGCGTCTGCGCGAGTTCGTATTGGGAGGCGCTACCCGGAGCATCCTGGCCAATCCGCCGATTCCCGTGCTGTTTTCCCACTGAACGGCAGGAGGCCGACAACATCGCGAGAGGTAGGTTGCACGCTCTAGCTTTACACCAATCGAAAGCCCATGGACGCCCGATCCGCTCACAGAGGTGCACAAGAAAGCTCCGATGTTTCGTGCCCGCGGGCTTTCAAAGCCGTCGCACGGAATGCCGGAGATGGGGTAATAGGTCTTCGGCGCAGCGGAAACCAAACCATGTCGTTTGAACGCGTGCTGCGATGGGCTCTGGTTGCGGTTGCACTTGCGGGATTGACCGGGGGCATTCTTGCGCGGGCCGCGAGCCGGCCTGACCTGGCTGATCTTGCATGGGAACTCGGCACGGCGCCGGTGATCGCAGCACTGGCGATCTCGATCGTTAGAGACCTGCTGAGCGGCCGCCTGGGAGTGGACGCGATTGCGCTACTGTCGATGAGCGCTGCGTTGGCGCTTGGCCAGCCGCTCGCCGGGGCCGTGGTCGCGCTGATGTATTCCGGCGGCAACGTGCTGGAGGATATCGCGATCGCACGGGCGGAGCACGACCTGCGGTCGCTGGTAGATCGCGCACCGCGCCAGGCACACCGCAAGATCGGCGAGCGGATCGAGGAGGTCCCGATCGAGGCGGTCTCGGTCGGCGAAGCGCTACTGGTACGGGCCGGAGAGGTCGTGCCGGTCGACGGCATTGTTGGTTCGGCCTCGGCCACCATCGACGAATCCGCCATTACGGGGGAGCCGATCCCGGTCCAGAAGACACGCGGCGGCGCTGTTCTTTCCGGTTCGCTGAATGCGGGTGATTCCTTTGATTTGACCGTGACCGCGCCGGCCGGCGAGAGCACCTACGCTGGAATCGTGCGCATGGTGACGGCTGCACAAACCGCGAAAGCTCCCTTTGTGAGGCTGGCCGACCGCTACGCACTGATCCTTCTGCCGGTGACGCTCCTCATCGCCTTCGTGGCATGGTGGATCTCCGGAGATTTGACCCGGAGCCTCGCTGTGCTGGTGGCGGCGACGCCGTGCCCGTTGATTTTGGCCGCGCCCGTGGCCTTTGTCGCTGGAGTGGCGCAGGCAGCCCGTCGCGGCGTCCTGGTCAAAGGCGGCGGAGCCTTAGAAGCGCTGGCTCGTGCACACACGGTGCTGTTTGACAAGACCGGCACCCTGACCGTGGGAGGTGCGCGGTTGCTTTCGGTTGAAATCGCCCCAGGGGAGGATCCGGATGAGGTGCTCGCGCTGGGGGCGTCGCTTGAACAGGCCTCGCATCACGTGCTCGCCAAGACCGTTGTCGCTGCGGCGCTCGATCGCGGACTGAAGCTGAAAGTGCCCGAGCAGGTCAAGGAGGCCATGGGCACCGGCCTGTTCGGCCTGATCGATGGCCGTCAGGTCGCTGCCGGTTCGCCGGAGATGCTTCTTTCTCATGCCGAACTGTCGCCTTGGGAACTGCGCGCGCTCCGGCGCGCCTCGTGGCGCTCGGCGCTGGTCGTCTTTGTCGCCGTGAACGGGCGTCCGATCGGAGCCTTGCTGCTGGCCGACGAACTGCGGGCCGATACGCCACGGGCGATCCGGCTGCTGCGCGATGCGGGCATCGTGCGAATGGTGATGGTCACGGGCGATCGCGCCGCGGCAGCGCAGGCGATCGGTACGGCGCTTGATCTCGACGCCGTGCTGGCCGACCGCGTTCCTTCCGACAAGGTCGAGGCGGTGCGCACCGAGCAGCGGTTGCATCCGACCATCATGGTTGGCGACGGCGTCAATGACGCTCCGGCACTGGCCGCGGCCGATGTCGGCGTCGCGCTCGGTGCGCGCGGCGCGACTGCCTCGTCCGAAGCGGCGGATGTGGTGATCCTGGCCGACCGGCTCGATCGCGTCGGCGAAGCGATCATGATAGCGCAGCGCGCGCGACGTATCGCCTTGCAAAGCATTGTTGTCGGTATGGGATTGTCATTGGTGGCAATGGGAGCGGCCACGCTTGGCTGGCTCGATCCCGTGCCCGCGGCCATCGTCCAGGAGGTAATCGATGTTGCCGTCATCCTGAACGCGCTACGGGCGCTCACTCCCGGCATAGGCAGGGGTGGCCCGCGCATCACCGCAGAGCAGGGGCTGATCTTGCATCACGATCATCAGGCCCTATTCAGGGACCTCGATCGCTTGCGCAAGATCGTTGATGCGTTGGACGACACGACGCCAGAATCGGCCGCGGCGTTGATCGAGGTAGCTCAGCGCCTGATCCAGAATAGTGTGGTGATGCACGAGCGCGAGGACGAGGACAGTGTCTATCCGAAGCTCGCCGAGGTGCTGCGCGAAAGCTACGGCCTGTCTGCCATGAGCCGTGCCCATCGGGAGATACTGCACCTTGCCCGGCTGCTCGCTCGGATCGTCGAGGACCTGCCGTCAGAGAAGGTCGACCGCTATCTCATCCGGGATGCTCAGCGGGTAATCGAGGCCATCGAAACGCTTGTTCGCATGCATACAGCCCAGGAGGAGGACATCTACGAAGCCGTGGCAGGATCGGCTTAGCTCTACGATCCGCGCGTACCTTCCCTTGAACCGTCTTGACGGACTACTCCACCGGCTTCGCTCTGAACGGCAAGACGTGGCCGAGTTTCGATAACGGCCCTAGAAAGCCGTCGGTACAGATCACGCCGGCGAACAAGTGGCCACCAGTCATACAGAAATATCTCCAACGGACGCCAGTTCGCTACCCAGCCCAGGATCAAGAGACTCTCCTCCAGGAGTCGCCGCAGGGGATTGGCGAACAGCGCGCCCACGACAAACTGCGCCAAGAGCAGACAAGTGATCAGAATGGCGAGTCCGATGACCAGCGACCAGCGGCCCACCCTGAACAGCTCGTTGATATCCCTTTGAACTGCGTTCGCTCGATCTGCAAAATAGTGGCCAAAGGCTTCGCGGAGCTCCAATGCCTCCTTTGCTTGCACATCAGTATTGGGATGATGAACGCGAATCCGGATCGGTTGCCGGCCCGAAAGTTCCCGTGCCCAGCCGACAATGTATTCTTCCGCCTCTCTGTCTAGGTCACGCTCGCGAAACGGGAAAGGGTCGAGCGTGTGAAACAGCTGGGCAATGTTGTCGACCCGAAGCTCGATGACCTCTTCGGATGCTTGGGCAATCATCAGCTTTCAATGCTCCGGAGCTTCCGTAACCCTCGCTTGCTTCAGGTCAATACCGGCTATCGAGGATCGCCTATCTTAAGTGCTTGTTTTCGGGCGTAAAGGAGGGTCCGGCCATCGAAAAGCAGGCAACCGCTGAACAGGCTATGCTGCCGGAAAGTCCGCATGCCCTGTCCGTCGCTGAGCTGCTTCGGCAGTTGCGCGTGTCCAGTGTTGAGGGACTTTCCGTTACCGAGGTCGACGCGCGGCGAAAGCGCTACGGGCCGAACACGATCACCTTTCGGCGCGCCACCAGCGCGATGCGCCTGCTACTGCACCAGTTCGAGAGTTCCGTCGTCTATCTCCTGAGTTGCGCGGCCGGGCTGGCGTTCTATTTCGGCGAATTGGAGGAAGGCAGCGCCATCATTGCGGTCCTCGCCATCAATGCGCTGATCGGCTTCATGACCGAGTTGAAGGCGGCGCGATCCATTGAGGCTTTGCGTGCGCTTGGCGCACGTACCGTGCGCGTCCGACGCGAGGGGCGTGTTCGCGTCGTGCCGGCCGAGGAGCTCGTTCCGGGCGATGTCGTCGTTTTGGACGCTGGCGACGCCGTGTCCGCCGACCTGCGCCTCATCGAGACTTCCCGTCTCTCCGCAGACGAATCGACGCTGACCGGCGAATCGGTCACCGTCGACAAGCAGACGCGCCCGGTCAGTGCAGACAGCCGTCTCGGTGATCGCGCGTCGATGGCCTTCAAGGGTACCGCCGTCACGCGCGGTACCGGCGTTGGCGTCGTAGTGGCAACCGGCCTCGGCACGGAGCTCGGCCGAGTGACGCAGCTCGTCCTCGAAGCCGACCCGGGCAGTTCGCCTCTGGAACGAAAGCTCGGGCGTCTGTCGGCGCAGCTAGTCTGGGCAACCGTCGCTGTCGCTGCCGTAATTGGCGCCGTCGGCCTCATGGGCGGTAAAGATCCTCTCCTGATGGTCGAGGCGGCTATCGCGCTTGCCGTGGCGGCGATTCCCGAGGGGCTCCCGATCGTCGCAACGCTTGCGCTCGCCCGCGGTATGTGGCGCATGGCGCGGCAGAATGCGTTGATCGAGCGCCTTTCCGCGGTCGAGACGCTTGGGGCTACCACTGTTATCCTCACCGACAAGACCGGCACTTTGACCCAAAACCGGATGACGGTGCGGCGGCTCTGCGTTGCCTCCGGTGAGATCGAACTTGAGACGGAAGCGCCAAAGAACGGTGAGTATTCGCAGCTCGCCGGCGACCGGAGAGCCGTCGGATTGCTGCGCATTGCAGTCCTCTGCAACGATGCCAATCTCGACCGGGCCGATGAAAGCGGCAGCGGCGACCCAATGGAGGTCGCACTCTTGCGCGCCGGGCTTCACGCGGGCTTGAGGCGGTCGGCCTTGCTGCACAGCTACCGCATCATTCGCAAGCATGCCTTTGATCCGTCCACCAAGATGATGGCGACGGTTCATGAACATAGGGACGGCATGCTGGTCGCGGTAAAGGGGGCGCCGGAAGCCGTCCTGGCGGCGGCGAACCGCGTGATCGTCGAGCATGACGAGGTCGCCCTCGATGACGCCATGCGAGCGGAGTGGCTGAGCCGAGCCGATCAATTCGGCCATCACGGCCTGCGGGTAATCGCCTGCGCGATGAAAATGGACGGGCTGGCCGATGTCGCGCCATACGAGGGGTTGGTGCTGGTTGGCCTCATCGGTCTGGAAGACCCCGCACGGGCCGACGTGCCGCAGGCGATCCGGGACTGCCGCCAAGCGGGAATTCGCGTCGTCATGGTCACCGGCGACCACTCGGTGACGGCGCGAAGCATCGGTCGGGCCGTCGGCCTCGAGGAGAACATCGCGAATGTCGTGGAGGGCAAGAACATCGCGCAGGTGATCGAGTCCGGGCCGCCTGCACTCCGCGAGGTCGGAATTTTCGCAAGAGTAAACCCTGATGAGAAGCTTGCCCTGGTCAGGGCTTATCAGGCCGCAGGCGAGATCGTCGCCATGACGGGGGACGGGGTCAACGACGCGCCCGCCCTGCGGCAGGCCGATATCGGCGTGGCGATGGGCCTGCGCGGCACCGACGTCGCGCGCGAAGCGGCCGCCATGATCTTGCTTGACGATGCATTTCCGACCATCCTTGGAGCGATACGCGAAGGCCGCATCATCTTCGCCAATATCCGCCGTTTCGTTGCTTACCTGTTGTCCTGCAATCTGAGCGAGGTGATGGTGGTTGGGTTGGCCGTGTTGTTAGCGCTCCCTTTGCCGTTGCTGCCGCTGCAAATTCTGTATCTTAATCTCGTGACGGACGTGTTTCCGGCCTTCGCATTGGCAATGGGCGACGGTGAGGCCGGTGTTCTCAGGCATCCGCCGCGCGATCCGAGAGAGCCCATTCTGGGCCGTTGGCAATGGATCACGATAATTCTGCATGGCGGTGCGTTGACTGCCGGCACGTTCGGGGCGCTGGCGGGGTCGTCTCGGCTCGGTCTCGACGCGCAAGCAACGGTGACTGTCACGTTTCTCACTCTCGCGTTCGCGCAGCTTTGGCACACGTTCAACATGCGCGATCCGCAATCTCCGCTCATCGTAAACGGCATCACTCAAAATGGTTGGCTTTGGAGCGCGCTTTTGCTTTGCGCAACGCTGCTCGCCGTGCCGCCCTACCTTCCCCAGGCGGCCCATCTATTGCACCTTGTTCCTCCCACCGCTGACATGTGGTCAGTCGTACTTCTCTTTAGTTTGGCACCGATGATCGTTACGCAAGCGATCAGCGCTGTCGTCAGAGCATGGATGGAATAGCCGGCCGCTAGGTGGCACCCGCTCGATCTTGGCATCCGTAGCATATGCGACACGAAACAGGCCCAACAGCGACGTCAAGCCTGGTTAGGGGACAACGACGACGGCACAGGGGGCGAGGCTGACGAGCTTGTGAGAGACGCTCCCAAGTAGTAAGCCCGCCAACTGACCGCGACCCCTGCGTCCCACTACGATCATTTTGATTGATCCGCTTGCGGCGATATCGAGCAGGGACTGGGTAACATCACCCCAACTTGTCCGGGCTTCGACCTGCTGCACGCCCAACTGGCGCGCACGGGCTTCCGCGGCGCTCAGCGTTTGGGCCGTGAGGGCTGCCAGCACGTCGCCGGTGCTGACACTGGAGTGTGGCAGTTGTCGCACTTCTTCTCCCAGGAGACGATCCGCAACAGTCACGATCAGCAGGTTGCATGCCAAGGCTTTGGCAATTTCTGCCGCGGCTTCAACAGCGCGACTTGCTCCGGCGGATCCGTCCGTAGCCACCATGATGGATGTCACGAGGGTTGCCTCTTGCCGCCACTTGGACTCACTCGAAAGCTAGTTTCTAAAATCAGAAGGATATTGATTTTGCTCAAACACATCGGCGACGTGGTCTCCATTCTCAATACATATTATTTTGGAGGATGGTCAATTGGCTAACGAGATGCGGAAAGAGCGAGGAGAAAACGGTTCGCAGTCAGCGAAGACCAACCGCGAGGCGCTTGTTCTCAAGCAGCGGGAGGAGCGCCGATTTCGAGATGCATTGGAGGATGACGAAGCTCGCGAAGCGCTGAAACTGTTGCATGCGCACAACGAAGAGCACTTGCCGAAGATGCCGGAAGAGCACGGTCCGCAGTCAGCGAATACCTACCGAAGCGTGTCTTCCCAAGGATGAGCATCCATTTCGAGACGGCTTGGAGGACGACGAAGTTCGCGCCGAAATCTTGCACGGGTGCGAGAAGAAGCGCCTAGCTTGCGAGTACGGTCGGTTTGGCAACAGCCCGTTCGGCCTCATGGACGACCCTCATCGTACGCATCACGCTTGACGGGTTCACGCTGATCGAATCGATATCGAGTTCGGTCAGGAATTTCGCGATTTCCGGATAGTTTGCCGGCGCTTCACCACAAATGCCGACATGGCGCCGGTTGCGCTTCGCTCCCGTCACCGCCATTCTGAGCATCTGCAGCATTCCGGGATCGCGCTCGTCAAAATCAAACGCGACGATATCGGAGTCCCTGTCGACACCAAGCGTGAGCTGGGTCAGATCATTGGACCCGATCGAAAATCCATCGAACAATTTGGCGAACTGATCGATCAGAATGACATTGTTCGGAATCTCGCACATCATGAACACCTCGAGGCCACCGTCGCCGCGGGTAAGACCGTTGCCGGCCATCGCTTCGAGGACGTTGCGGGCCTCCTCGATGCGCCTGCAAAATGGAATCATGATCTTGAGATTGGTCAGACCCATTGCGCTTCGCACGCGACGCAGCGCGGCGTATTCCAAGGCGAAGCCTTCGGCATAGGCCGGGTGCGCATAGCGTGCAGCGCCGCGGAACCCGAGCATCGGATTCTCTTCCTTTGGCTCGAAGTCCGCGCCCCCCAAGAGATTGGCATATTCATTGGTCTTGAAATCGGAGAGCCTGATGATGACGGGGCGCGGATAGAACGCGGCGGCGATGATGCCGACACCTTCCGACAGGCGCTCCACGAAGAAGTCGGATGGCTTCCGATAGCGCCCGGTGAGACGCTCGATCGAGCGACGGTCACTCGCGGATCTGACTTTTGCGGGCTGCGCAAGCGCCATCGGATGGATCCCGATATACTGGTTGATGATGAACTCCATCCGCGCCAGCCCGACGCCGTCGTTCGGCGCCATGGCCGTCTTGAAGGCGATTTCCGGATTACCGAGATTTACCATGATCTTGGTACGTGGCCTTTCCAATTCGTCTGTCGTGATCCGCTCGACCGAAAACGGCAATGCTCCGTCATAGACATGGCCGATGTCGCCATCGGCGCATGACACCGTGACAGGCATGCCATTTTTCACGAGCCGGGTGACATTTTCGGTGCCGACAACCGCCGGCACTCCAAGCTCGCGGGCGATAATGGCGGCATGACAGGTTCTGCCGCCATGGTCGGTAACGATAGCGGCGGCGGTCTTCATCACTGGTTCCCAATCGGGACTGGTCGCGGAGGCAACCAGCACCTCGCCGGGTTTGAAAGCGCGAAGATCGCGCTCGGTCCTGATCAGCCGAATCTTTCCGGCGGCAATCTTCTCGCCGACGGCGCGGCCGGCTGCAACGACCTTGCCCGTTGATTGAAGGACATAACTTTCAAGCGCTTCAGGTCCGCGGCGGGATGCCACCGTCTCCGGACGTGCCTGAATGATGTAGAGCCCGCCGGTATTCCCGTCTTTCGCCCATTCCACATCCATGGGGGTCGGCGCGCCAGCTCGTTCGGAGTAGTGTTTCTCCACCACAATGGCACACCGCGCGAGCTCCAGCACGTCCTTGTCATCTATACAGAACTGCTCGCGAGCCGCCTTCGATGTCGTCACGTTGCGGGTGGTTGAGCGGCCTTTGGCATAGACCATGCGGATTTGCTTCGATCCCATTCGGCGCGACAGGACAGCCCGGAAGCCATTGTTGAAAGTCGGCTTGTGCACGTAGAATTCGTCAGGATCCACGGTCCCCTGGACGATGTTCTCGCCGAGGCCATAGGCGCCGGTCAAGAAGAGCACATCGCGATGCCCCGATTCGGTGTCGAGCGTGAAAATCACGCCACTTGCAGCAAGGTCGGAGCGGATCATTTTCATGACCGCAACGGACAGTGCGACCTTGAAGTGATCGAAGCCATTGTCGAGGCGGTAGGAAATCGCGCGATCGGTGAACAGCGAGGCAAAGCATCGACGGCAGGCGAGCATGAGGTCATCCGGAGAGCGAACGTTGAGGAAGCTCTCGTGCTGTCCCGCAAAGCTCGCAGTAGGCAGGTCTTCCGCAGTCGCTGAACTGCGCACGGCGACTGCGACATTGGCGCCATATTCCTCTTCGAGTTTTCGATAGGCCTTCCCGACCTCGCGGCGCAGAGCCTCCTGATCCGTTGCAGCATAGACGATGGCCCGTGCGGCGCGGGCGCGCTTGGCGAGTTCCGCGATGTTCCGCTTGTCCAGACCGTCGAGCAGCTTGCAGAGTTTGTCCCAGGCACCTGCCTGCGTCAGCGCGTCGCGATAAGCCGACGCTGTCAGGGCAAAGCCATTCGGTACTTTGACCCCCTGCCGCGCGAGCGCCGAGTAGAGCTCGCCCAGCGAGGCGGTCTTGCCCCCCACCAGGGGGACATCCTCAAGGCCGATATCCTTGAACCACCGCGTGTAGCCGGAAGCGTTCATGGTGCCTTCTCCGTGCGCTGCAGCAAATGCAATCCAGTAGGGCATATTGACCGACCGCCGCCCGCAGCCTTTGCGCAAGATCAAGCACTCACCGACGAAAGGCCGCTAGCTGTCAAACTCGATCATGTCCGAAGAGCACGAAGATAATCGGCATCAGGAGTGGCGCCGATTTTGGGAAAGCGCGTCGGGTCTCTGGCGGGACTTGTCGGCGTGGCGCATTTGGCTGGTTTGCGCTTCGCTGGTCGGCGTGGTCGCCCTGCAGCTCTATGTTCAATTTCGCCTGAACTACTGGAATCGCGATTTCTTCAATGCGCTGGAGAGCCGGGACCCGCTGCGTTTGCATGCCCAGGCGATCTTGCTCATTCCTTTGTGCGGCGCGAGCATTGCGCTCGCAGCGATGTCGGTCTGGGGTCGCATGACGGTGCAGCGCAAATGGCGCGAATGGCTGACCAACAATCTGATCGATTACTGGATCGAAAACGACCGGTATGCCGGGCTCGCACGGGTGCAAGGAGATCAGAAGATCATCCCCGAATACCGCATTTCCGAGGATGTGAGGATCGCAACGGACGCGCCAATCGATTTTGCGCTCGGAATTGTTTCATCATTGCTGACCGCTGTCATCTTTGTTCAGGTATTGTGGAGCGTCGGCGGCGACGCAAGCTTCTCAGTATCCGGCTATCAGTTCTGGATACCCGGCTATCTGGTGGGGAGTGTTGCGGTCTATTCGGGCATCGTGACGATCGCAATGGTTTTGGTAGGCTCGCCGCTCACGAGCGTCATTCAGATCAAGAACCAGGCTGAAGCAGAGTTGATTACAGCGGCCCACTTGCTGCGAGATGTCGGCGAAGGCGTGATGCCCAAGCTGCAGGAGGCGGAGGCCAGGCGAGGGCTCCAGCAAGCGCTGCGGAATGTGCTCGCTCGTTGGCGGCGCTTGTGTTGGCAGCTCGTTCGCAACACGTTGGTCTCGCAGGGAAACACGTTGCTCGCGCCAGTCGTCGGGCTCGTCTTATGCTCGCCAAAATTCCTGGCCGGGACGATGACACTCGGCGAGCTCACGCAGGCTGCCGCAGCATTCACACTCGTACAGAGTTCATTCAACTGGCTCGTGGACAACTACGGACGGCTGGCAGATTGGGTCTCTTCGCTTGAAAGGGTAGGTCGTCTGCTGCTTGCGTTGGACGAACTCGACCGGGGAATCGTGCCGACAGCTCGCGAGGAAACACCGATCCTTGGGGAGTCCATCACGCCGCTTTGATGACGACCTGTCGGGCAAGACGTTCGACGTCTTCGGGCATACAGAGACCGGTGCCGCGATTGATCAAAGCGGCGGCGCCTGCGGCAACGGCGTACCGAAAGGAGTCTTCCAGACCGCCTCCAGACGCAAATTGCCAGAGCAACGCTCCGAGAAAACTATCGCCGGCGCCAACTGCGCTAATCGGAGTGATCGCAAGCGGCTCTGCCCGCAACACCTGGTCGCGCGTGACCAGCACGGCGCCGAGATGGCCCATGGTCAGCGCAACGGTGGTAACTTTGCCATCGTGGACGAGAGCTTTTGCCGCGGCTTGCCATTCCCTGGCGTCATGTGGCTCGCAGCCGGCGAGCTCCCGCATTTCCTGCAAATTCGGTTTGATCAAATCGACCCCTTCAACGACGGCAGCCGCAAGCGCCGGGCCCGATGCATCAACGACCATCCTGGCGCCGCGTAGTTTCGCGATTCTCGCCAACCTGGCATAGAAATCGTCCGGAACGCCTCCGGGCAGGCTTCCGCTCGCGACTACAAATCGGGGAAACGGTTCAATCCCGGAAAGAAACGCCAGAAATTGCTGCCATTCGGCCTCAGTGAGGGTCGGTCCGGGCAGAATGAAGCGGAACGGCTGACCAGTGCTGATTTCGACGACAAAGAAATCCTCGCGTGTCTCTTCCGCGATCGAGAAGGTCCAGCTTGGCACGCCCTCCTTGTCGAGCAGTCTGCGGAGCATATCCCCCGTCGCGCCGCCCACAGGGTAGACGGCGCGAACACGCCCGCCGAGGCGTTTGACGACGCGCGCCACATTGATTCCGCCGCCGCCCGGATCGCGCTGTTGCGACTTGCCCCGCAGCTTGTAGACCGGAACGATCTTCTCGACCGTTGTCGACAGATCGACCGCCGGATTGAGGGTAATCGTCACAACGTCCGTCATGGCCTGTGGTGGATCGAAGATGTGCCTGAGGCTGCCGCGCTCCGTTCGCAAAACGCCTTGAGCCCGATGAAGCTTCTGTCAGGATCAAGAATGAGACTTGTCGGGATTCTGCGCAGATAGGGTTCGTAGCGACCCTTGCATTCGAACTGCATTCTGAACCTGGAAGCGACGAAGCGATCGGCAAAGCGCGGCACGATGCCGCCCGAGATGTAGACGCCGCCACGGGCGCAGAGCGTCAGCGCAAGATCTCCGGCGACCGCGCCGAGCATGGCGCAGAACGTATCGAGCGCGGCAACGCTGATCCGGCAATGCTTCTCTAGCGCCGCTTGAGTGATCGCTGCGGGATCTCGGTCCGGCACTGCCACGCCATCGATGGCAGCGAGCGCCTGATAGAGATTGACAAGACCGGATCCTGACAGAACGCGTTCCACGGAAACATGCCCGAAGCGCTGGCGCAATTGGCCGATGATCTGCTCCTCTCTCTCGGAAGTTGCCGGCAACGTCGCATGACCGGCTTCGGTGACTGCCACCATCGCCGCGCTCGGAAAGAAGCAGGCGGCACCAAATCCGGTGCCCGGCCCGATCACCAGCATGGGCGCTGCGGCCGCTGCCCTTTGCGTTCCCATCGCCCGGAGATCGGACGGCTGAAGCGCCGGCAGCGACCACGCGAGAGCTTCGAAATCGTTGAGAAGATGAACTGTCCTGAATCCAAACCTATCTTGAAAATCACGTCCGTCGATCATCCATCCGCTGTTGGTGACGACGCAGCGGTCATTCTCTACAGGTCCCGCAACCCCGAGGACCGCCGCTCGGGGCGCGCAGCCCGCATGGTGTAACAGAAAAGCTGCGATTGCTTCGATAGCGGTGGAGAAATCGCCCACTCTGTAGTGCTCTATCGGACCGATTCTGCCTCCTCCCGAAAGTGCGAAGCGGGCGTTGGTCCCGCCAATGTCGGCGAGAAGGACCGGCTCATCTAATGGTCGACCGTTCTTCATCGCGTTGCCATCGCCGCCTCGGTAGAATAGCCGGATATTGGCTGAACCAGGCTTCTTCGATTGGCTGCGATGAGGTTCGCATACCATCGCGCCGAGGCCTTGGGAATGCGCCGTTGCGTGGCGAAGTCGACATAAGTGAGTCCAAAACGTTGAGAATACCCGGAGCTCCATTCGAAATTGTCCAGCAATGACCACACGAAATAGCCGCGGACATCCGCGCCCGCCGCGATGGCTTCTTGCATGGCATCGATATAGGCCCGCAGATAGACAATTCGCCCGGCATCTTCGATGTGGCCGGCACTGTCGAGCGTGTCGTCTGTCGCGGTTCCATTCTCGAGGATGTAGATCGGTAAGGAGAAGCAGCGATGAACATCGAGCAGGGTGTCACGGAAAGCGTCAGGCACAATCGGCCATCCGATTGTGGTTCTCGGCACATTTGGCGGTGGCGCACCAAAGGTCGCGCCGATAACATTGTGGTCTGCCTTGATGTAGTGCGGCGAGTAATGGTTTAGCCCAAACCAGTCGACGGGCTGTGCGATCAGCGCCATGTCGCCGGGCTTCTGGAACGGCTCAACGGCCTCTGCCAGCGCAGCAGGATAACATGCGAAATGCTGTGGATACGGAAAGGCGTCGTTCCAATAGCCGGCGAATCTTGCTGCCGCAGCCGCGTCATTGGGACTTGTCCCGGCCGGAAAGCAGGGCTGCCGATTGTGAATGGCGCCGACCGAGGCTTGGGGCACCATCGTCCGCAACGCGCCAATTGCGGCACCATGGCTTAGATTGACGTGATGGATGGCTTTGTGCAAGGCGTCGGCATCGGCAATCCCCGGCGCGTTCCAGCCGAGACCATATCCGAACAGCGTGAAGACGCATGGTTCATTGAAAGTCGCAAATCGCTTGACGCGATCGCCATAACGCCGTGCGACGAGCGCCGCGTAGTCGGCAAACCATCCGGCGATATCCCGATTCTGCCAGCCACCGAGTTCTTGGAGAGCCTGCGGCAGATCCCAGTGATAGAGGCAAATCCAGGGCTCGATTCCTGCTGCGAGCAGCGCGTCGATCAGTCTGTCGTAGAATGCCAGCCCGAGTTCGTTGGCTGCACCGCGGCCTCCGGGCAAGAGCCGCGGCCATGAAATGGAAAAGCGGTAGGCGTCGATGCGGAGTTCGCGCATGAGCGCAACGTCCTCACCGTAGCGATGATAGTGATCGCAAGCCGTTTCGCCAGTGTCGCCGTTCTTGACCGTGCCGGGCTTCCGGCAATAGACATCCCAGATGCTGTCGCCGCGTCCGTCAATGTGTGCCGCGCCCTCGATCTGAAAACTCGACGTCGAAACACCCCAGACGAAACTGGATTTCAGTGCTGCCAACAGCTGCGGCTCACTTTGCAAGGCCTCCTTGGTCATTTTCCAGCCCTCAGGTGCGTTATTCTGAATTAAGAGCGTAGGCTATCGATCGGCCCTTTGATGAAAATCAACGGGTAGATGTGGAACGCGACCTGCTCTTAGGGGAATGAACCGGCTGAACGGGAGATGAGACCGAGACGACTGAACGCGTGCGCCGCCAAGCAATGGCTGAACGCCCCGCGATGGATACCCGGAGCGTGGGACATTGGAGCGGTACGGCATGCCCATCTCCGTCAGTTCAGTTTGGCCCACTCCTCATCCTCGGGAGAACGCTCAGAGGCGAGCCCGTAGATCCGATCGAACCACCGCAGGTGATCGTGGACCTTGACGACGCCTTCGACATTCTCCGCCGCGACGATTGCGGCCTTGCGACAACGTTCTTCGGCAATCATGCCGCTGAGATGAACGATGCCATCCTTGACGATCACGTTGAAGCCCGACGGGCACCAGTCCTTGTTCTCGATCTCGTCGACGATCCGCATGCGGATATGTTCGTCATCAGTGGTCGGGGCAGGCGCTCTGCCAGCCAGGCTGGCAGCCGCCTGCATGAGGTTCGAACGCGACACAAGTCCAGTCAGCTTGCCTTCTTGCACGACTGGGACGCGCTTGATGCCGTTCCGCTCCATGATGTCGACGATCTCGGCCAACGTCGTCTGCTCGTCCACCGTGATCGGAGACGCGGTCATGATCTCCGATACCGTGCGACCGCGCTCGCGAACATAGCTCTCGGCCGCCTCGCCGACCCCGAGAACCCATTCGAGCCAACGAGGACGCTTTCGCTGCGTGCCGATTTCGCTCCTTCGTAGAAAGTCGCTTTCGGACAGGATGCCCACCAGCGCGCCGTGCCGGTCGACGACCGGGAGTCCGCTGATATGATGCCGTAGCATGAGGCTTGCAGCCTCCGCTAAATCGGCTTCCGGAGCAATCGTAAGGACGTTCCGGGCCATGATCTCATGAGCTCGCATGGGAGCCTCCAGTAGCTGATCATGTATCTGATTAGCGCTGTGGCGCCGCAGGTGCTTGATCTGAGTCAACCTGTTCGCGTCCTGGCGGGCGGCCACGGACGAGCAATTGAGCTGGATCAAGGCACAAAACTCGCGGAGATGTTGATTGGAAAGTTCCGAAGAAGGAGAAAGGTCATGCTGACCTATTCCAAACTGGACACCGTGACGGCCATCTATAAGCGGCGCGCCGTCAGAAGTTACACGCCAGAGAAGCTTGAGCGAGCCACGATCAAACACTTGCTGGATGCAGCGGTGCAGGCACCGACGGCACTCCATGCCGAGCCATGGGCGTTTGTGGTGATCCAGGACAAGGCACGCTTGCGACGATATTCGGATCGCGCCAAGACCTTGCTGCTCGACCAACAGCAGGCCATATCTCACCTGCAGAGCGCCGAACCGCGGGCACTTGCCATGCTGTCCAATCCGGATTTCAACATCTTCTACGACGCCGGCGCACTTATCGTCGTCTGCTGCAAAGCCAAGGGCCCGTTCGTTGAGGCGGATTGTTGGCTGGCCGCCGAGAATCTCATGCTAGCGGCCACCGCGGAGGGGCTGGGGACCTGCTGCATCGGGTTTGCAGTCGGCCTTCTGAACATGCCGGACGTCAAGGCGGAGTTGGGAATTCCAGAGGGCGGTGCAGCCGTTGCGCCGATCATTGTCGGATTCCCGAGAGAAATTGCGGACAGCGCATCTCGCAAGCCGCCGGTTGTCCTCAGATGGGTGCCGTAGCTGCTCGGGTGATGAACTGATACGAGACCGCTGGCCGGCGTCCGGTCGCGGCCGTTCCTGGACGCGCATATTGCTTCATCGCGTCGGGGAGGGGGCTCGATTATGCTCCCTATCAGGGCTCGAAGACATAGAACCCCGGGGCCGGACCGAGACAGTCCACGCTCACATTTGAGCGAAACGAGGGCGTAACTCGCACTTGCGAGGAATGCGCGTCGAGCCAGCGTACCCATTCCGGCCACCAAGATCCTTCCTTCTGCGAGGCCGAAGCGAGCCAGGTGTCGGGATCGACGTATTTGTCGAGCGGATCGCAAGTGCTGACGCGATAGTAGGCTCCCGGTTTGTCCGGTGGACTGACGACCGAGCTGTTGTGGCCGCCGCCGGTGAGAATGAACTCCGTATCGGCCGAGCTATAGAGTTCGATCTTGTAGACTGAACGCCAGGGGGCGATATGGTCCCGCTCCGCTCCCAGCGCAAAAACCGGCGTGCTGATGTCCTTGATGGCCAGCGCACGGCCGCCGACCAGATAATTTCCGTGGGCGAAACTGTTATGGAGAAATAGCTGGCGCAGATACTCGCTGTGCATTCGAGCAGGCATTCGCGTCGCATCGGCAAGCCAGGCGTCGAGGTCGGTCGGCACCCGCGGTTGTCCTAGAAGGTATCTCTCGACGAACTGGGCGAAGATCATCTCGTTTGCACGCAGGACGTAGAACACTCCAGCCATTTGCCGGGTTTCCAAAAATCCCTGAACATGCATGATGTCCTCGAGCAGTGCGAGCTCGCTTTCATCGATGAACAGCATCAGTTCGCCCGCTTCCTCGAAGTCGGTCTGCGCGGCGAGCAGGCTAAGGCTGGCGAACCGCTCGTCGTGGTCTCGGTTCATCGCGGCGGCGGCGATCGCCAGGATCGTTCCGCCCAGACAATATCCGACAGCGTGCAGCTTTCGACCCGGAGTAATTTTGCCGATAACATCGATGGCGGTCATCACTCCCTTGCTTCGGTAATCGTCGAAGGACGTGTTCCTCAGTTCGGGGCCGGGGTTTTTCCAGGAGATCATGAACACCGTAAATCCCTGGTCGACCAGATAGCGCACCAGTGAATTCCCGGGACTTAGATCGAGAACGTAGTATTTCATGATCCAGGCAGGAACGATCAGCAGCGGCTCTTCCCGGACTTGCGGCGTCGTTGGATCGTACTGGATCAGCTCCATCAGCTCATTACGGAACACCACCGTTCCCTCGGTGGTCGCAATATTCTCGCCAATCTTGAAGTCGTCGAGCCCTTTCAGCTTCTTGCCGCGTGCGACCCGCATCATGTCCTGAATAAGCAGCGATGCGCCATCGGCGAGACTGGTGCCGACACTTCGCCAGGCAGTTTCCAGAACGGTTGGATTGGTCCATGGGAAGTTGACGGGAGCAATCGCGTTCAGCAAGAAACTGCCGAGAAAATCAACGCGCCGTGCATGACGGCGGCCAATCCCCGGCACATCCATGGTCGCCGCATGCCATTGAGCCTCGGCGGCCAATTGGACCTGCGCCAGCAGGTTGAACGGCGGGTGCTTCCAGGCGGGATCGCGGAAGCGCCGATCTGCGAATTCCGATCCCGGGCCGTCGTTCGCGAGCTTGCCTTCCACCAGAGACATGGAGGCTTGCAGCGCGAGTTCCCAGAGCTCGATCTGCTTGGCGTGCGAGATCATCAGGTGAAATGCCCAATCTTCCCAAGCCTGAAGGGCAGCCCAAGGCGACTGTCCGCCTAGCAGCATTCCAAGGTGGCCGCGGCGCCTGCGGTCGAGTTCATGGACCAGTGCATTGATGTCGCCAGGCAGCGAGCCTGCGATTTCCGAACCGCTGGTCGGGCTCTGATCGTGACTCATGACTCCCGATGTCCCTTCCACAGTAGGACGTGCCCGACGTTGAGTGACCAACCGCCGAGCGGCCGATTGGCCACGTTCTAGCGACGCCGATCACTTTTAATCCTAGCCCAGTACCGGCAACCGCGGACTTGATCCAGCGCAAGTCCGGTTGCTGGTTCACGATTACGAAGGCAGGTGGCAATTTCTTGGTCATCCTCCTCGGGATCGCAGCGGGACGTGAAAATGGCCTCCGATCAGACGGCACGTAAGCAAAGGATCGTGATCGCCGTCATGGCGGCCGGAGCTATTGGCTCGCTGATCTTTCAATGGGTCGCTTTCTCCTACACCCAGTTTGACACGATCCCGTTCAGCCAGTTCGAGCAGCTGGTCGCCCAAGGCAGTATCACCGAAGTGACGGTCGGCAAGGACAACATCACAGGCAAGGTCCGGGACAAACTGCCGAGCGGAAAGTCGGCCTTTGTAACTGTTCGCGTCGATACAGCGCTTGCCGAAAAACTGTCAGCGAAAGGCATCGTTGTGACGGGTGCTCCGGCGGAGGGACTGCTGCAGACGATTCTCCTATGGGGCTTGCCCGTCCTGATGTTCTATCTTTTTTGGTCCTTCCTGAGCCGCCGGGTTGGAGAGGGGCAAGGTCTGGGCGGTTTCATGTCGATCGGCAAGTCGCGCGCCAAGATCTACCTCGAAAGAGATATCAAAGTCACGTTTGCGGATGTTGCGGGCGTCGAGGAAGCGAAGTTCGAATTGCAGGAAGTCGTCTCCTTCCTGAAGAATCCGGAAAGCTACGGTCGGCTCGGAGCTCACGTTCCCAAGGGCATCCTGCTTGTAGGTCCTCCCGGTACAGGCAAGACGCTGCTCGCACGCGCCGTGGCCGGCGAGGCCGGTGTGCCGTTCTTTTCGATCTCCGGATCGGAATTCGTCGAAATGTTCGTCGGCGTCGGGGCGGCGCGGGTGAGGGACCTGTTCGAGCAGGCCCGGAAAGCCGCGCCATGTATCATCTTCATCGACGAACTGGACGCGCTGGGCCGCAGCCGGACTCCAGGCGCGTTTGGTGGCTACGATGAGAAGGAGCAGACGCTGAACCAACTGCTTGCGGAACTCGACGGCTTCGATCCCAGGGTCGGTGTGATCCTGCTCGCGGCGACCAATCGGCCCGAAATTCTCGATCCGGCGCTGCTGCGCGCCGGCCGCTTCGACCGCCAGGTGCTGGTGGACCGACCCGACAAGGCCGGTCGCGCAGCCATCCTCAGGGTGCACATCCGCAAAGTAACGGTCGGTGGGGACGTCGATCTCGACAAGATCGCAGGACTCACCGCCGGCTTCACTGGCGCCGACATCGCAAATCTGATCAATGAGGCTGCGATTGCCGCCACGAGGCGAAACGCGAGCGAAGTTTCCTTCGACGATTTCACCGTCGCTATCGAGCGTATCCTGGCCGGCATTGAAAAGAAGAGCAGGGTGCTCAGCAAGCAGGAGCGCCGCAGGGTCGCCTACCACGAGATGGGCCATGCGCTCGTCGCTGCCAGCCTGCCGGGCGTCGATCCCGTACAGAAGGTGTCCATCATTCCCCGCGGCGTCGGCGCGCTGGGCTATACCATGCAGCGGCCCACGGAAGACCGCTTCTTGCTGTCAGTGAGCGAGTTGAAAAGCCGGATTGCGGTGCTGATGGGCGGTCGCGCTTCCGAGCGCCTGATTTTCGATGGCGACGTTTCGACCGGAGCGGCGGACGATCTGCAGCGCGCAACCGAGATCGCCGTCGAAATGGTGACGAAGTACGGAATGGACGCAAACGTCGGGCAGCGGACCTACGCGCCGCGGCCGCAAGCCTTCCTGCCTGCGATGCAGGATGCGGTAGTCAGCGCCGCGGAAGCGACCGGACGGGAAATCGATCTCGCTGTGCGCGAACTCGTCGAGGCCGGAGACGCCTGTGCGCGGGAAATCCTGAAGCAGCGGCGCGCCGACCTCGAGGCCGGCGTGGAACTGCTGATGGCGCGCGAAGCTTTGACCGCAGAGCAATTCGCTCCGTTGCGCGGCGCCGGCGTCAGTACACGGGGGCAGGTGGCTGCCGAAGTGGCATCGATACCGGCTCAATAGACCAGGACAGGCTTGATCATCAGGTGATCATTGACTGACACGACGCCGGGAATGTTCTCGGCCGCCACGCGGATCGCCTTCCGCTCCTTGTCGGAATCGACAAAACCCCAGAGGTCAACGGTTCCATTGGTCACTACCGCGTTCAAGCTATGCGGATGCGCCCACGACTGCTTCTTCAGATCATCCAGCAACCTCTGTCGGATGGTCGAATCGGGAAGGTGCATGGCGAGCTTGGGCCGGGCGCTCGCGACCGCCTGAATCAGGTTTGCCCGGCTGACAATGCCGACGAGTTCACCGGCCTTGTTGACGATGGGCACACGCTTGATGGCACGTTCTTCAAGGAGAGTGGCGACTTCGTGAAGCGGTGTTTCCGGTGTGGCCGATATGACTTCCGTGGTCATGACGTCGGCAACGTGCCTCGCATGAGATTTCGCGTATTCGGCGGCGATGGCGGTCTCGCCGGCGAGGAAGCGTACCCACCAGGGGTCGCGCCGTTCGGTCCCTGCTTCGACGCGGTGAAGCATATCGCTTTCGGTCACGATGCCGATGACCTTGTCGGCATCGTCGACGACTGGAACGGCGCTGATGCGCTTTTCGAGCATCGTTCTCGCGACATCCCGGACGGTCGCGCTCTTGGTTACGGTAATCACGGGGGATACCATCACGTCGCGGGCTTGCATGAGCACTACTCCTGTTTGGATCAATTGACTGACATTCTGGAGAGCTCGCCAAAGACGAGATTGATCCGTATCAAGCGTGGGCTACGGGGGCGGGACCGACGTGAGGCGAACTCCCAGCCCGGCGCGACCGGCAACGTACGACACCGCGATGGTCGGCCGGGATGTGGCTTCCGGTTTGACCTATTGATGTCGATCAATATTTCCGCCGGCTACATGAATAGCTTCATCCGGGTACCTGCTGGACGGATGATGTTGGTCGGCGGAACCGATCGCGGCCGCAACGGCCGGTGGTCCCATTGCCAATGGCCCGGGTTCTTGAACAGGGAGCGAAGTTGGAGGTGTCGGCATGGGAGTTTTGACATCGACCCCCGCCCGTTCCGGCGATGAGACCTCGTTTCCATCGCGCCGCAAGACAATGGTCGAGCGGGATATCGCCGCGCGCGGCGTCCGCGACGAATTGGTCCTTGAAGCAATGCGCAAGGTGCCACGCGAATTGTTTCTGCCGAAGAACCTTCAAGAGTTCGCCTACGAGGATGCGCCCCTGCCTATCGCCGGCGACCAGACCATTTCCCAGCCCTATATCGTTGCGTTCATGGTCGAAGCCTTGATGCTCAGGGGCGGTGAGAAGGTCCTCGAGATCGGTGCCGGTTCGGGCTATGCCGCCGCGGTGCTGTCTGAAATCGCGGCTAACGTATACACGGTCGAACGGCTTGGTCCGCTCGCCGAAACGGCCGCCAGGACGTTGGCGGACCTCGGATATGACAATGTTCATGTGCTGCATGGCGACGGCACCCGCGGATGGCCGGACCATGCTCCCTACGATGCCATCATCGTCGCCGCCGGCGGACCGCAGATTCCGGAGTCCCTCAAGGAGCAACTCAAGATCGGCGGTCGGCTTGTGATGCCCGTCGGTTCGGATCAGCGCAGCCAGGAACTGGTCCGGGTAACCCGAGTGTCGGCCAATGAATACCGTAGCGAGGATATCGCCGACGTCCGCTTCGTCCCGTTGATCGGCGAAGAGGGCTGGCCGACCGTCAAGAACGACGGCCGCATGCCAAGCCGCCGCGCACCGCGCCCGGTCTCCTCGGAACGGGAGATGCTGGTGCGAAACCTTGCGGACGCGGCTGAGCCGTTTGCCTCGATCGAAGCTGCCGATCTCAACCCTCTCATGGAAAGAATTGGCCCGGCTCGTGTTGTGTTGCTTGGCGAGGCGACCCACGGAACTTCCGAATTCTATCGAATGCGCGCGCGCATCACCCGCGATCTCATTATCAAGAAGGGCTTTCACTTTGTCGCAATCGAGGCCGACTGGCCTGACGCGGCGCGCGTCGATCATTACGTGCGGCATTTCCAGTATCCGCCTTCCGAATGGACGGCGTTCGCGCGCTTTCCGACCTGGATGTGGCGCAATGCTGAGATGCGCGATTTCGTCAGCTGGCTGCGAAAACACAACGGCGGAGTCGAACGTAACAAGCGCGTCGCATGTCACGGCCTCGATCTCTACAGCCTATATGACTCGATCCGCTCTGTTCTGAATTATCTCGACGAGGTCGACCCGCAATCGGCAAGAGTAGCCCGCGAGCGCTACGGGTGCCTGACGCCGTGGCAGCGTGATCCGGCGACTTACGGGCATGCCGCACTGACAGGATCATACCCGACATGCGAGCCGCACGTCGTACGCGCGCTTACCGATCTCCTGGAAAAGCGCCGAACCTACGCCGAGCACGACGGCGATCGTTTCCTAGATGCCGAACAGAACGCGCGGCTGGTGGCGAACGCGGAACGTTATTATCGCATCATGTATTACGGCTCGCGGGCGTCGTGGAATCTGCGCGACAATCACATGTTCGAGACCTTGAAGAACCTGCTTGCCTATCACGGACCGGATAGCAAGGCGGTAGTCTGGGCGCACAATTCCCATGTTGGCAACGCCAACGCGACCGAGATGGCCGCGCGAGGCGAATACAACCTCGGTCAACTCTGCCGAAGCGAGTTCGGCGACGGTGCCTATATGGTTGGCTTTGGCACGCACAGCGGGACGGTCGCTGCCGCATCCGAATGGGATGGGCCGATGGAGATCAAGGCGGTGCGGCCGTCGCATCCAGAAAGCTATGAAAGACTGTGTCACGCGACCGGCTTGCCGCGCTTCATGCTGGCTCTGAGCGAACGTGGCGACCTCTGCGGGCCGAGCGGCCTCGGCAAGGAGCGGCTCGAGCGAGCGGTCGGCGTGATCTATCGGCCTGATACGGAGCTTGGAAGTCACTACTTCCGGGCCGTTCTCCCGCAACAGTTCGACGAATTTGTCTGGTTCGACGACAGCTGTGCGGTGACTCCGTTGGAGACTGCCGAGATCAAGGGACTTCCCGATACTTATCCCTTCGGCGTGTAGCGCAAAGGGTCTTGAAGCTAATCAAGGCATGCATCGTTTCGGAGATAGACAAGGATCTCACCAAACATCCGCTTCATGAAATTGGAAACGTCTGGCGAAGGAGTCGTGAGCCGGCGCGCCAACCGGCGCTCAACCAACTGTTGTTATCGCCATTGGAGAGAGTCATGTCGTATGCATCGCTGCTGGTCTACGTCAACGCGGATCACGTCTCGACCAATCTGGTGGCCGTTGCTGCGGCGGTCTCGGACAAGTTCTCCGCTCGCCTGATCGGATCTTCGGCACTGGCGGTCTTGCCGCCGTTTGTTGCCGAAGGTGTCGTCGTCGTCGACAATGCGACGGAATTCGACATCGCCAAAATGAAGGCAAAGCTCGAATCGGCCGGCAACAAGTTTCGCTCCGCTGCCGGGAGTGGTCGCGAAGTCGAATGGCGGTCAGCCATCGAATTTCCAACCAAGGCGGTGATCGATGGAGCGCGATGCGCCGATCTGATCGTGATTCAAAAGGGCAAATCGGACGATATATACCGGACGCTGGACCCCGGGGCCGCCATTCTCGGTACAGGCCGGCCGCTGCTCGTGGTGCCGGCCGCCGCGAGGTCGCTTACCGCCGAGCACGTTTTCGTCGCCTGGAAGGATACGCGAGAGGCCAGGCGCGCCGTTCAGGACGCTCTGCCGTTCCTGCGGGAAGCGGGTCGCACGACCGTGATCGAAGTTTGCGAAAATGATCGAATGGATGCGGCACGTTACTCCGTGAATGACGTCGCCAGCTATCTTGCACGCCACGGGATCAAGGCTGAAACCCGGGTCGAGATACGGGCGCACGGATCGGGAGCGGACCAGATCATCGAGCTTGCCGAGGATGAAGGGGGAGATCTGCTGGTGGCGGGAGCCTACGGACACAATCGGCTCAACGAGTGGGTCTTTGGCGGCATGACCCGCGATCTGCTGACCTCAAGTCCAATCTGCTGCCTGATGTCCCACTGAGACGCCGAAACGAGCGATCGATGCGATATTTGGATCAACCAGAAGCCATTGAGCTGGCGGTGTCGCCGCCGAAGAGGACATGCCCTCCCTGCGAGCAAGTCGATGAAGCGCGGGAGCAATTGGAAAAGCAAGAAGTCGAGATCGAGCGCGAACTTCCGTTGAAGCACGATCAGTCAATTGAGCGAATCCAATCGGAGGAACGGCAGGATCCGCCGATGTTCGCGGACTGAGCGAAGGTACCGGTCTCCTGTCCGCCTGACGGGACGGCCTGCTGGTAAAGCGTCGCCGATTTGTTAGGCCGCCCCCTCTCTCGTATCAAACGGCCGGTCTGGTTCGAGGTTGACAAAAAAGATGCTCCTGTGGGGGGACAGGAGCATCCACTCATGGATCGGATGATTGGGTGGGGGGAACCATCCGGTCAAAATAACTAAAGCAATCTTCGAGGGTCTTGTATTTGAGATGGATCAAATGGCCTTCTGGTCGCCGCTCACATTGCCATCTCCGGTTCGACCGTCCTTTCTCGCTTTGCCTCCGGGATTTCGGTCATTGTCGCCTCGGTCAGGAGCAGCACGCTCGCGACCGAAACGGCATTTTCCAGTGCGGTGCGGACGACCTTGGTCGGGTCTACGATGCCGGCCTCGACGAGATCGACAAATTGCTTGCAAGCGGCATCAAAGCCAAAATTGCCTTGGCTTGCCTCCATGCGCGCCACGACCACGCCGCCGTCGACCGCGGAGTTTTCCGCAATCTGTCGCGCCGGTGCTTCGAGCGCCCGCTTCAGGATTGCAATACCGGTCCTTTCGTCGCCTTCGGCGGCGGCCTCCTCGCGGACAACCGCGTCAACACATCTGAGCAATGCCAGGCCGCCGCCCGGAACGATGCCCTCGGCTACCGCGGCCTTGGTGGAACTGATGGCGTCGTCGAGCGCTTCCTTCCTTGCTTTCATCTCCGCCTCAGTCGGAGCGCCGACGCGGATAACGGCGACGCCACCGGATAGCTTGGCGAGCCGCTCCTCCAACTTCTCGCGATCATAATCGCTGGTCGTTTTCTCGATTTCGCGCCGGATCTGCTGGAGGCGTGCATCGATCCGCCCACGGTCGCCGCCGCTGCCGATCAAGGTCGTATTTTCCTTGTCGGAGATGACGCGCGCCGCCCGTCCAAGCTCTTGCAGCGTGACCTTCTCAAGTTTCAGTCCAAGCTCTTCGGAAATCACCTGAGCACCGGTCAGGATTGCGATATCCTCGAGCATCGCCTTGCGCCGGTCGCCGAAACCCGGCGCTTTGACGGCGCATGCCTTCAGGACACCTCGAAGCCGATTGACGATCAAGGTCGCGAGCGCCTCGCCTTCGATATCTTCGGCTATGAGCAACAGCGCTCGTCCGGATTTCGCGACCTGTTCCAGAACCGGAACGAGATCGTTCAGAGCTGCGACCTTGTGATCGCAAATCAGCACAAGTGCGTCCTCAAGGACGGCTTCCATGCGCTCGGCGTCGGTGACGAAGTAGGGTGACAGGAATCCGCGGTCGAACTTCATGCCTTCGACGACATCAAGTATGGTTTCCGTCGTTTTCGACTCCTCGACCGAAATCACGCCTTCGCCTCCGACCTTTTCGATCGCGTCCGCGACAAGTGCGCCGACGGTAGGGTCGTTATGAGCCGAAATGGTCGCGACCTGCGCTTTTTCCGCTTTGGTTTTCACCGGCTTGGACATCGTGCGGAGCGCCTCGATCGCTGCACGGGCGCCGCGATCCAGGCCGCGCTTGATATCGATGGCGCTGGCGCCCGCCACGACGTTGCGCACGCCGTCGGCCAGGATTGCATGGGCAAGGAGTGTGGCTGTGCTGGTGCCGTCGCCAACCACCTCGCCGGTCTTCTCGGCGGCCTGGCGGAGCACCTGAGCCCCGAGATTCTCCTCCGGATCCTTCAGGTCAAATTCCTTGGCAATGGTCACCCCGTCGTTGCAAACGATCGGTGCACCCCAGCCTTTTTGGATCAGGACCGATTTCGATTTGGGACCGAGCGTTACGCGAATTGCGTCGGCGAGCAACGTTGCGCCCCGCAAGACCTTCTCGCGAGCGGCAGAGTGAAACAGGATTTGCTTGTGCGCCACTGGCACTCTCCAGCCAAATAAATTGGAGTCGTGGGATAATGCGGCGTGTCCCGCCGTCCGGTGCAGGCCGGCGGGATGGCGACGCGCTTACTTCACCGGGATGCTCTTCTGCTTCTGCACCTCGGGCGACTTTGGCAGCGAAACAGTCAGTATGCCGTTCCTGAAGGTCGCTTCGATCTTGTCGGCATCGACGCTGCCGGGGATCTGCAGCGACCGACGGAAAGAACCATAGCGACGCTCGGAGACGTAGCGATCCTTGGTCTTCTCTTCCTTCTCGTCCTGCTTCTCGCCCTTGATCGTCAGCACGTCGTCGGAGAGCTGGAGGTCGATATTCTTGGCATCCAGGCCCGGAAGTTCGGCGGTGATTTCGAACGCCTTTTCCTTTTCGACGATATCGATCGCCGGCGTGACGCTAAAGCCGAGATCGCGGCGCCAGAACGGCTCCATGTCCAACAGTGAACGGTAGGACGGCGCCTGCAGGAAGCCGGACTGGAAATCATGGAACAGTCGGTCGATCTGATTGCGCAGCGTTTCGAACGGTTGCCAGTTCTTGGCCGGCTGAGCAGCCGACGTCGACTCGGTCTTGATGGGTAACTTGGTGGCTGCTTCTGCCATGACAATCTCCCTTGTAGTTTGAAACTAAATAAGGGTAGGCCTGATCAAGTCCCGCTTCCTTGATGTCCGTCAAACTTCTTACGGGCCGTTGACGGCCGCAGCGCCAAGCTTTTCGAACTCCTTCCAGAATTCGGACCAGCCGCCAGCAGCAAGTCCGGTGATGATCACAAGCACGAGCACGGTGGAGTCGAGATCTGGAAGAGAACACCGGCTTCCGGAATGGTCAGAAGGGTTGCCATGATCAGGGCGGTCGAAGCGAGAATTTCCTGGAAGGCGAAGCGCGTCGGCATATCAAGAAAGGACGTCCCAACCTCCGCCGAATTGCCAATGAGGCGCGATTTCAGGCTCCCGGGCTCCCATGTCTCGATGCCCCTAAGACTACGGATTAACGTCGCCGTGATTTGAACTCTAGTCGAGTACCGTTAGCGTCCCCCGGAAGACGCATGGATGGGTGAGCGCCATGGGCCGCTTCATTCACAATGAGAACGTCCGTCGTTACCGAAAACTCCTCGAAGAAGAGACCAACGAGGATAGGCGGGCCATTATCCGCAAGCTGTTGGCCGACGAGGAGGCTAAAAAGATCAGCTCAGATCCCAAGCGATCCGACGACAGATCAAAGCAAATCTAGACCAAGGGCCGTCAATCGCGGTGGTGTCGCCGGCATCAAGACGGGCAGCTCTGGGGAGACGATTGGTGCTTGGCGCGCCATTTCGGGCCAAGGCCCCTCATATAGTGAAGCTCCGGACGATAGGGGTCACGGACGTCTGCGATCAGTTTGCGCCACTTCGCCTTGAAAGCGTTGAGGCTCGGACGAAGCGGTGGCGTTAGGTACGTCATGGCACGCTCCTCAATGCAGTTTGCCCAGCACGGATGCAAAGGGCAGGGTTAGTATTTCGTCGCCGAGATCGTCGCTGACGTGCAGCACCCAGCTGCGCCAGTCTTCGGGGCCGGGACGCATGATGATCGAGCGCACCACGAGTTCCGCATATGCGCGTGCATCCGCCAGATCCTTGAGGGCGGCCGCTCGCCCATCGACCAGCGCTCCCTTGGCATTGGAATAGTGGAAGTAGACCTCGGTCATGGACTTCTCCCGAGCTGGATATTTGTTGAGATTAGTCCCGGCCCGATTGGTCGAAAATTCCGGTCGGTCACCTAAGGGCATTCACGGAGGCTAGCGGGAAAGTGGTCCGCGCAAAGCGCGAAGGTGCTGACCTCGCTTGGATGCCACATGCTGTTGGTGCGGCTCGCGGGCGGCGTCGTGCTTCAGATTGCGCTCAGTGCAGCCGGCATTGTGAATGCCGATCATCTTTGCGGCCTGGATTGGCAGCGCAGTTCGTCAGCAGCCCCGATCGTGCCGAAGGACAGACAAGCTGATCCGGCACAAGGGCTGTAGCGGGGGTTGACTGACACTCTCTCTGGATGACAACCTAGTACGATTGTCGAGGAGTTTCGGGCCGACTACCGAGATCGTGCTGCATGAGAGCTCAGGAGCCAAATGCTTGGTTGATCTCTGTCTGTGGGTTTACGAGCCATTGATGGACGTTAAATTGAGATGAGCCCACCGCCGCTAGACAAATTTATCCAAAAGCCAGGGCGCGATATGATGAATGGTTGCCTTAAGTCGTTTCTGATTGGCGGTCTGACCGCTATTGTCGCTACGGCCGTTCATGCCGAGGATGCTGATGTCGGCAAGGCGGAATTTCAAGCTTCGTGCGCCAGCTGCCATGGTGCGGATGGAAAGGGCAACGGACCGGTCAGCGCGCAGCTGAAAGTGCCGCCTACCGATTTGACGACCTTGACGAAGAACAACAACGGGGTCTTTCCCATAAACGCCGTCTACGAAACTATCGACGGACGGAAGCCAATTTCCGCGCACGGCACTCATGAAATGCCCATTTGGGGAGAGCGGTTCAACCCAGTCAAGAGCTTGCCTCACACCGTCGATCCTCCCTACGATGCGCTCGATCCTTCGCGGGATATGCGCGAAGTCGTCGTGCGCACACGCATCCTCGCCGTTATCGATTACCTGAACCGCATTCAGCAGAAGTAGCGGTCGCGAAGGCATCGGGACGACCGTGCGGCCGCCGCGCTCGGCCGCAGCGACGTGATCTGCGGCAATGAATGGGCGCAGCCTGCGCGCGCATGAAGGCGAACTGTCCTAACATTGATCCTCATCAAGGCCGCCGCGAGCAGGCTCGCTAGTAATTATAGAGCAGTGGAGGATCAACGATGACCAGCATAGTGCTCGATGCCAAGCAGATTCAGAGTGCCCCGGCCCCCGTTCGTTTCTGGATTGAGCAGCAGATATCGGCGGCTCTCGGTCCGGGATCGGCAGCGGGCACGCAATTGCCGCGCCTGGTCGCCTGCACGGAAGCTCAGGCGGCGAACCTTCTTAGTCGAATTAGGCAGGTGCCATCGGCTGTCGAAGTGTTCTTCGGGCTTGCCCATCCCGAGATCTCCTACGGATCGCCACCAGTCGTGACTTTCCGTCTCCTCGACCTTCAGCGTCGTGCCGGTTTGGAGAGCATCACCAAGCTCCTGGAATGTCTCGACCACATCAATCGGGCGTTTGCGGAAATGTGTGACGATCCGGCAGCGCGACTCTGCGATTTTGACGCCGCGGGGCATTGCTCGACTCTGCCAACCACCCAGAACAGTATCGTTGCATTGTGGAAGGCAATCATTGCGGCGGAACGGCCTGGCGTGCTGCCGATCGCCGCGGCCGAATAGGCGGGGCGGGCGCCAATGGACCCGAGAAGACCCTGCCGCAAATTGGTGTGGACGTGGTCCGGCCGCCGGTCGTCATTCATCGCCCTTATCGCGTGGATGCTCCTGGTCTGGCTTGGGCCGGTGCAAGCAGGGGACATCCGGGACGTGCAAACGCTTGCGCCTCTCGTGGGCAAGGTCGTCCAAAGTGTCGTCGGCGTAAAGGCCACTACGGAAACGGCGCCGGCTTCCCGCTCGATGGCCCCCGGGTCTGCGTCTCCCGGCGGACCGTCTCTCACAACGAAAGAGGTGTATGGTGCAGGCGTCATCATCAAGGCGGAGTCCGGATTGATCGTAACAAGCAATCATCTGGTTCGCGGCGCCGAGACACTTGCGGTCCGATTGCCGGATGGGCGTCAGCTTGACGCCAAGTTCGTGGTGGCCGACGAGCGGTATGGCTTGGCGATGCTGAGGATTTCGGCGTCCGGCCTGACCGCAGCCCGCATCGGTCGGTCGATCGACGCCGAGCCCGGCGATTTCGTCCTTGCCGTCGGTGGCTCCTCGGGATCCGCTCCGAGCGTCAGCTTCGGCATCGTCAGCGCTCTGCATCGTTCGCGGCCTGGAATCCCCTGCCAGGATCTCATTCAGACCGACGCCTTGCTGGACCGCGGCAGCTCAGGCGGAGCGCTGTTCAATCTGCGGGGCGAAATAATCGGCATTGTTGCCGCCGGCGCCGATGAAACTGAATCCGAGCGCGCCTTTGGCGTCGCGATTCCCTCGGATGCCATCGACCGCCTCTACGTCAGAATGAATTAGGCATTCCGCGGGATCGCGGATCGCTCTACGGTACGATCGATCTGAATGGTAGCTGCTCAGTGATCGTGCGTTCCGATCAGTAGACCATGATCGGCGTTTCCAGAAGATGATCATTCACGGCAACGACGCCGGGGATAGCCTCCGCCGCGACCCGGATCGCCGTGCGCTCGGCGGCGGATGGCGCATATCCCCACAGGTCGACGACGCCGTTCTGTACGGTCGCGGTCAGATTGAAGGTGTGTGCCCATGGCTGCCCGCGAAGCTCGCCGAGCAATTTCTTCCTGATGACGGAATCGGCGGGTGATATCTCCAGCTTCGGCCGGGCGCTCGCGACAGCCTGGAGCAGGTTGGCGCGACTGACGATGCCGAGGAGGTGGCCGGTTCCATCGACGATGGGGACACGCTTGATGCCATGCTTCTCAAGCAGCATCGCAATTTCATGCAGCGGCGTCTCCGGCCCTGCGGTCACCACTTCCCGGGTCATGATGTCCGCGATCTTGACAGCATGGGATCTCACGTAGTCGGACGCCATTTGCGCGTCTCCGGCCAGCAACCGCAGCCACCACGAATATGGGCGCTCGGTGCCCGCCTCGGTCCGATGCATCAAGTCGCTTTCCGTGACGATCCCGACGAGTTCGCTTTCCTTGCCGACAACGGGAACGGCGCTGATGCGGTGCTGGAGCAGCAAGGAGGCAACCCGCTGCACCGTCGCGTTGGAGTCCACCGCGATGACAGGCGACACCATGACGTCACGTGCTTGCATGATTGTGCTCTCTGTAGACGGGAAGATGCTACATTCTGCGACATCACGCGCATATATGATTTGACCCCGATCAATTGATCTGGCCCCTCCCGGCATTAGAGTGGTTTTGTTGAAGCGGAGGATGTCGATGGCGGGAATTCCAAACAACGCGCTGGTGTTTGTCGGGGACGGGCGCAAGGCGCTGCTGCTTCGCAACGAAGGCGACAATCGGCTCCCCAGCCTGAAGGCGGAGGCTGTCTTCGAAGACCAGAACCAGGCAACGCATCTGCAAGGCACCGACCGCCCGGGACACTTCGTAAAGGGGATCGCCTCCGGTCAGAGGGGGGCCGTCGAGCCGACGAACTGGCACGAACTCGAGGAGTATCGGTTTACAAAGCGGGTTGCGCGGGCCGCGGAGGAGATCGTCCGGAGTGGAAAGGCGACGGCGCTTGTCATCGTCGCTCCGCCGCGCACGCTGGCCGAACTTCGGACGACGCTGCATCCCGACGTCAAGCGCCATATCATTGCAGAGATTCCCAAGGATCTGACCAAGCTTGCTGTCCGGGAAATCGAAAAGCACGTCGTGGAAGCGCTTGCGTTGCCCACGCGATAATGCGCCGCGAAGCCAAGGCTGTAATGCGCGGAGGCTTGACGTCCTCGTGACGCGCGTCGTGATCGGTTGGCGCCGCTGGCCGGCCGGCAGAAGCGAGCGAACCGATTGCCATGCGAATGAATGACCTGAGGCGTCCGTCGATCGTTCAGTCGAACCCAGTCCTGCGTTGATCCAGCGCAAGGCAATGCTGAGCCGCCCGCGGTTCATTATAATTTTCGATCAAACAATGGAGGCCGCCATGACGGCACTGCAATTGCGTCAGGATGTACTGGACGAGCTGGAGTTCGAGCCGAGCGTGGACGCTGCCCATATTGGTGTGATGGCGGAAGGTGGCGTCGTCACGCTCAGCGGCTACGTCAAAACGTATCTTGAGAAGCTCTCGGCGATCTCGGCGGCGCGGCGGGTCAAGGGCGTCAAGGCAATCGCGGACGAAATCGACGTTCGCGCGCCGAGCGACAAGAAGACCGCCGACGATGAAATTGCAAAACGGGCGCTCGACATTCTCGCTTGGGACACGGTCGTGCCGGCGGGCGTCACCGTCCTGGTTCGTGACGGCTGGGTCACGCTGTCGGGAAACGTCGACTGGTATTTCGAGAAGCGGGCCGCGGAGCATGACGTGGGAAAGCTTTCCGGCATTCGCGGCATCAGCAACAATATCCAGGTCGCGCCGCGCATCAAGGCTGAGAACGTCAAGGCCAAGATCGAGGGCGCGTTGAAGCGGCGCGCCGAGACGCAGGCAAGGGCGGTCCGGGTCTCCGTTCGAGACGACGACTGCGTTGTTCTCGAGGGCATGGTTGGCAACTGGCAGGAACGGCGTGCGATCGAAAACGCCGCCTGGTCCGCACCTGGCGTTCACTCGGTTGAGGACCGGCTAACGGTCGGCTGACTTCCTGTAGTTGGTGGCAGGATGGCCGGGGATTGGCCTTCCTGCGACCATGATCGGCAAGGAGAGACGTATGAGAGACAAGACATTGCGCCAAGACATTATCGATGAATTCGAGTTCGAACCGAGCTTCGACGGTGCGCATGTCGGGATCGCCGTGGAGGATGGGGTCGTCACCCTGACGGGCCACGTCGGAAGCTATTCGCAGAAGCTTGCGGCGGTTGCCGCCGCTCAACGCGTGAAAGGCGTGCGCGGGATCGCTGACGAGATCGAGGTTCGCTATCCAGACAACCCGAAGACGGATGACCAACAGATCGCGAGGCGCGCGCTGGATCTCCTGCGCTGGGATTCCACGGTGTCGCAATACGAGATCACCGCCCTTGTCAGTGCCGGCTGGGTCACACTTAGCGGCACCGTGAACTGGCAGTTTGAAAGGCGGGCGGCGGAATCATGCATTCGCAAGCTGGGCGGCGTCGTCGGCGTTCTTAATCATATCAAGCTGAAGCAGCGCACGACGAGCAGAGGCGTCAAGGCAAAGATCGAAGCGGCGCTTGCGCGACACGCGGCCGTCGAGGCTGGCGCAATTCGCGTTTCGGTGACGGGCGGAGATCACGTGGTGCTCGAAGGAGAGGTGGATAGTTGGCGCGACCGAAGCGCCGCCGAGCACGCGGCTTGGTCTGCTCCGGGCGTCATGTCGGTCGACGATCTGATCGTCGTTCGCTGACCGCTGGCGCGGACGGAGGCGTCGAGCTTCAAAGAATCAGTCGAGTTTGACCTGATCCGACCGGACGCGACGGGCAAATGATTGTCTTCGTCGCGTTTCTTACACGGCGCATCGACCGGCACGAATGGCGGCACGGGCGAGGACACCGTCGGGCAGTACGAACTAGCTCGCTAAAGGCCAGGTTCTGACCGTGCAATCCAACGATCGCCTTGCTTGACATAAGATCGCTTGACCGCCGCCCATGCAGTCCTGTGACCGATCTCCTCTTGCCTCGGGTCACCGCGGTGAGCTGCGTAGCTATGATTGAAGGCTTCACGATAGATATCCTGGGCGTGCGGCGGCAGGTGACTGCGTATCGGAAGCGGAAGGTCGTTGTTCGACTGGTAAGGCATATACACCCCTGCTAGCACCTCACCCCACCTCCCGCGCATGTCCGGAAAAAATGCCCCGGATGATTAGGGGCAGTTGGGGAGCTTTAGAAAAGCCTCTATGCGTTCAAAGGGTCGGCGCTACCTCAAATCGGAAACGGCAACGGGATTGAGATCGTCGGGCGCGAGAGAAAGATGAACTGTGGTTTTGGGACGCAGGCTGTTGATGCCGGAGATGCTGCGACCATGTAACCCGCCAATCGTCACTGCGATGCCAGCAACCGCCGCGAGGACGACGATCTTCCTATGGGTCGTGCGGTCTGCCGCGTGGAAAGTATGATTCATGGCCAGCTCCTTCACATAAAGCTTGCCTTGGGATCCCGCGTCTGAAAATTTGGGATCGTTCCCTAAGGGCTGTTGCGGAGGAACTGACAGCTCGCCAAACTGGCTTGCAGCGACGAAGACTACAAAAGTTGCAGGGTCTATTGATCCAATTCAGCTTTCGAAAGAAGCCTATCGCTCGTCGCCAATTGACCTTGCTCAAGGCGCCCGTGCAGGCGGTCGCGGATGCTGGACAGCATCCATCGAATGCTGACGAGGGTTTGCCATGACTGACCAAGTGAAGTCGCCCGTCGTCGAGCAACCCGCGACGCCCGGAGCGGATGTCCGTTGCGAAAAGGCGGGCGATCGCCGCTGGCTTTCGGATGCGTTGGAAGACGACGAAGTTCGCGAGGCCCAGAAACACGATGCAGCGTTCTTCAAAGCGGACGGCAGGACGGCGCATGACTGACGAAGGAGGTCTGCGGGCAACGCGTCCGGGTTCGATTCCAAAGCCGGCACACCGTGTCGACAGGGCTGCGGCGCTCCCGGGTGAGCAGCCCAACGGCGCCGAGGAGGAGAGCCGCGCGCGCGACGCACTGCGCAGAATCCTGCAATCGCCGAGCTATCAAGAGGCGAATCAGGATGAGAAGTTCCTGCAGAGCGAAGCCACCCGTGGCATTCGTCTCCAACTTGATTTCCTCAAGGCCGAAACCTTGCTACGCGAGCATCAGATCGCTCATACCATCGTCGTCTTTGGCAGCACCCGCATCTGCGAGGCAAGAGCGGCGCGCCGGGCCGTAACCTCGATAGCTGACGCGCTGTCGTTGAATCCCGACGATGAAGGCTTGCAGCGCCGTCTCAAGACGGCACGGAGCATTGCGGCGAAGAGCAAGTATTACAGAATCGCGCGCGAGTTCGGCCGGATCGTCGGCGCCGCAGGCGAAAAAGCCATTGGGGGCCGCCTCATGATCATGACCGGCGGCGGCCCGGGCATCATGGAAGCAGCCAACCGCGGCGCGCACGATGTCGGGGCCCAGTCTGTCGGACTGAACATTACCCTTCCGAACGAGCAGTACCCGAACCCATATGCCACGCCCGAGCTTTGCTTCAGGTTCCACTATTTTGCGGTGCGTAAGTTGCATCTCCTGATGCGCGCCCGCGCGCTGGTGGCATTCCCGGGCGGCTTTGGCACGATGGACGAACTGTTCGAAGTGCTGTCATTGGCGCAAACCCGAAAGATCGCGCCGGTGCCGGTCGTGCTGGTGGGCGAGTCGTATTGGCGTCGCGCGTTTGATCCGGACTTTCTTGTCGATGAGGGTATCATCGATCCGGAAGACCGGGACCTCTTTTGGTTTGCGGAGTCTGCCGAGGAGGCCTGGCGGGATATTCTGCGTTGGTACGAGGCGGCCGGCCGACCGCTCCTTCCGGTTGGGGACGAGGCCTCGCAGGGCAGGTCGATCAGTCAAGAGGCCGGATCGTGAAGTTGTCCTTCCATGGCGCCGATCGAGCGGTGACCGGGTCCTGTCACCTGGTCGAATGCCTGAACCGGCGCATTCTGATCGATTGCGGTCTTTTTCAGGGAAGCCGCGATCTGGTGGAGGAGAACATCGCCGCCTTCGGATTCGATCCCGCAACCATCGACTATGTTTTGCTGACCCATGCCCACCTGGATCACTGCGGCAGGGTTCCGTTGCTTACCAAGCGAGGGTTCAGGGGTGAGGTGATCACGACTGCGGCCAGTCGTGAGCTGACCCGTCTCGTGCTGATCGATGCCGCGCATATCCAGGAGGAGGACGCACAGCGGAGAGGTCGCCGAAGGCGCAGGCACGGGGACGACGATGCGTCGCAGCCGCTTTATACCGTTGTCGATGCGCTCGATTGCTTCGATCGGTTTGGAAGGACACCGGAGTACGGGCAACCATTACAGATCGCAGACGGACTTCGCGCGACCTTCTTCGATGCCGGCCATATTCTGGGCTCTGCGAGCATCCTGATCGAGGCGGCTGACCACGGCAGCACGCGTTCGGTTCTGTTTTCAGGGGATCTCGGCAACGCGGGGCGCCCGCTGCTACGGCCCCCGACTGCGCCCGCTCGCGCCGACATTGTCGTCATGGAGGCGACATATGGAGACAGGTGCCATCGGTCGCTAACAGACTCGATCGACGAACTGTACGGCGCGATTTGCAGCACGCTGGCGCGAGGCGGCAACGTCATCATCCCGACCTTTGCGCTCGAGCGCGCTCAGGAGATCCTCAATGTCCTGCGCGAGGGAGTGGAGCGCAGCAGGTTGCCGCCGGCCATGCAGATCTTCCTGGACTCGCCGATGGCGATCTCGGCAACCGAGATATTCAAGCGGCATTCCGAATGTCTCAGCTCTGAGGCCGCTTCGATGTTTCGTGAAGGACGGGATCCATTGCACCCGGCAAACCTGCGTCTCGTCCGCGAGAGCGCCGATTCGGTTGCCATCAACAGGATAACCGGCGGTGCCGTCATCATGGCCGGATCCGGGATGTGCACCGGCGGCAGGGTTCGCCATCATCTCCGGCACAATATCTGGCGCAAGGAATCGGCGATCGTGTTCGTCGGATACGCCGCCTCCGGAACGATTGCGCGGCAGATCATCGATGGGGCCAGGTCCGTGCGCCTGTTCGGCGAAGACATTGCGGTTCGCAGCACGATCTACACGATCAACGGATTTTCAGCTCACGCGGACCAGCAGGAGCTGCTCGCATGGCGACGCGCGATCGAGGGATGCGAGGCAACGTTCCTGGTCCATGGCGAAGAGCCTGCAATGCAAGCGCTCGCTGCGCATTTGGAGGGAATGCGGGTCGAGCTGCCGCGTCTGGGCGACGTGTTTGATTTATAGACGGGGTGCGCAGCCGAACCGGACAATCGGGTCAAACGGGTCATTTTGAGCGGTTTGTCGTTTCAGCTCGCAGCCTTCATGTCCTCGGGAGATTCGACGTAGAAGCCGGTATGCGTATCCACAAAGCAGAGGTGATCGTGCACCTTCTTGACGCCGGAAGTGTTCTCCGCGGCCACGATGGTTGCCTTACGCGCATGGTCGCTGGTGACGATACCATGCAGATGAACAACGCCGTTGCGGACGGTCACCTCGAACCCGATGGGACGCCAGCTCACGGCGTCGATCTGCTGGAGGATACGATCGCGGATATGATCGTCATCCGCGGTCGGGTCCGGGATCTCATGCGCCAGACTGGCCACGGCCTGGAGCAGATTTGACCGGGTCACGATGCCGACAACGTCCTTGCCGCGCATCACGGGCAGGCGCTTGATGTTGCTTTTCTCCATCAAGTGCACCAGCTCTTCGAGCGGCGTTTGCTCCTCGACCGTGACCGGATCCGGTGTCATCACGTCCTCGATCTTGCGACCGCGTTCATGGACGAAGTCCTCGGCAGCGCGGCCAGGTCCGAACAGGAACTGGAGAATAACCGAACGCTTGCGCCCGGTTCCGATCTCGCCGCGGCGCAAGAAGTCGCTTTCCGAGACGATTCCCGTCAACTTGCCGTCGTCGACGACCGGCAGGCCGCTGATGTGGTTCCGAAGCATGATCGTGGCGGCCTCCTCGATCGAGGTCCGAGGCGTAACGGTGACGACATTCTTGGTCATGATCTGGTGGGCGCGCATGAATGCCTCCAATGGGTCTGTCGATTCAAAATGACAGGCCTAATGCTCCTCGCTTTGACTTGGCGCAGCAATCCTATCGACGGTGTGTGCGGCGTAGCGTCTGCAGCGCGAATGCTCGCAGCCGCTTCGTTGCGCTGCGCTCCGACAGGTGGATGGCAGTCGAAAGCGACACGAACAAGAGAATCATCAAGATGGCTTTTGCTGTCTCACTCGTCATTCCGGCGACTCCGATTTGCGCGGTAGTCTGAAATTGAATGTCATCGCGGCGGAAGTCCTTGCTCTGGATCAACAGAGCGACAAGCGACTAGGAGACTTGTCCGGGCCATCGACGTTCCCGCAGCACCTGAGATGGTTTCTCGCCGACGTCGCTTTCACTGAGCCTGCTTCTCCTCCAGTTTCCGACCCACGCGGCAAAGTGCGCGCGGTTTGATCTGGCGCAAATGTCACGAGCGATCACTGCGTTACAAAGCTCTCGTCCTTGCGGGCCGAACACGCACGTCCTTCAGAGAGGCCAGATCGTGTTGCCGGCTGCGTTGGATGAAGGGCGGCGTTCGCCGCTGTATCCCCGTCGGCGGAGCCGCCCTTCCCCTGGACCGTTCCAATATCGAAGACCGAGGGTCGTATGCAAAAGGACTATGCCGACGTCTGCAAGCACATCTCCAGTAATCTGGGTCAGCTGCGCAAGGGCATTCCTGAAACTATGCGAGCGTTCTCGGCCTTGGCGCAGGCGGCCACCAGAAATGGCGCGCTTGATGCCCGGACGAAGGAATTGATCGCGCTCGCGTTGGGCGTCGCCGCTCACTGCGACGGCTGCATCGGCTTCCACGCCCAGGCCTTGGTCAAGCTTGGCGTCGGCCGCGAAGAGGTCGAGGAGACGCTCGGAATGGCGGTCTACATGGGCGGTGGACCTTCGTTGATGTACGCCGCTGACGCGCTGGGGGCTTACGACCAGTTTAAGGAACGTGCAGTGGCCTCCGAGCCGGCAATGGATTGATCCGGCTCAGCCCCTCGCGGCGCGAAGGTCATACGTCGTCGAAAATCCACATTGGAAACATCAGATGAGAAAACGCATTATTTCCACTGCCTTGTCCGCCGGCATTGCAATGACCGCGGCGTGCAGCCCGGCAGTCGCCGACGCCATCGGCCGCTACGAATGCAGCGTCATCGGTACGACAGCGCAGGAGCCGGTGGGCGATCGGGCGGGACACGTGCTCGCCAGCTTTCTCTATTCCTGCTTCGGCATCGATGGCTTGCTGAAGGGGGCGGTCGTGACGGCGATCAACGCCAGCGAGTGGGACGGCCCGAAGGGAACGCAGCTGGCGGCGGTCGGCATTCATCGCGCGCCCGGCGGCGAGGCGGTTGGCGAACTGCTGGAAGGGACCGGCGCTGTCGTCATGAAGGACGGCAAGCCGATCGGGACTGAGGCCGCGGGCAAGATGGTCTTCAAGTTCGGATCGGGCACCTTGGGCTCGCTTTCCGGGAAGACCGTCAGGTTCGTCAGCAAGCCGGCCGGACCTGGGCGCTTCACGCTCGATATCGTCGAGTAATGGAAGGCGCGGGCTGCGCGCGGCGTGCAACCCGTCTTCGATCAACGGCTTCGATCGGCCGGGAGGCCTGTGGGATGTGCTCTAGATATGCCAAGCAGCGCCCGTCGCAGCAACACGGGAACGAAGCGCAGCCGCCACGCCAGGCGGCGAAGAAGGCCGATGAGGTCGTGCAGAAGAAGCCGCGTGCCGGGAAGCCTCAGGACGACGCTTCGTACTGGGAATCCCGCGCCGAGCGGACGAAGCGTCTGGCCGCACGACATCAGGACCCGGCGACCCGCGATCACTTCATGAAGATCGCGGCCGGATATGAGGCGCTCGCGCGTTCGGCTCGCAGCGTTGGGCAGGATCAGGATTAGGCACCCGACGGACGAAGAGGCCGAGGCGGACTTGACCTGCCTCAACGTTGGCACGGCTGCCATGCGCGATAATGGGTTATTAGCTCAGCTTGATGGAGTAGGCACATGTTTATGGCCAATGTCATGGTTTACGTTGACCCTCAGCAACAGGACGAAGGACAGGTTCGAGTCGCCGAAGCCATTGCGGACAGGTTTCACGCATCGATAACCGGCGTTTCAGCGTCCACCATCGATCCGCCCGTTGTCGCCGAGGGGGTGATCATCGAGCAGACCACCGAAGACGATATCAAGCGGATGCGGGCCAATCTCGCGGCGAAGGGCGAGTGGTTCAGGAAGATCACGGGGCGGGAGCGTCACAAGGTTGAATGGCGGTGGGCGCTGGAACCCCCGACCGCGTTCCTGGCGGAGCAGGCCAGGGCAGCCGATTTGGTGGTCTTCAAGCGCCGGAAAGTCCAGTCCGACAATTTCCATTACCTCGATTCGGCCGAGGCCATTTTGCGCATGGGACGTCCCACGCTGTCGGTGCCGGAAGGCGTAACCGGCTTGTCGGCCGACCGCATCATCGTCGGCTGGAAGGACACCCGCGAGGCGCGCCTGGCGATCCGGGACGCGTTGCCCTTCCTGACACGGGCTTCCAAAGTGACAGTCGCCGAAATCTGCACGTCGGACGAGCAGGACGCCGCGATCCGCCGCTTGCGCGATGTCGCGAGCTATCTCGAACGGCACAGCGTCAATTGCCAGTTTGACGTTCGCGTCCACACGGCCGAGCCGGACGCAGAGTACCTCGTCAGACTGGCAAGGAATGAAGGCGCCGACCTCATCGTCACCGGAGGCTATGGACATAGCCGACTTGGTGAATGGATGTTCGGCGGCATGACGCGCGGATTGCTGCAGCACGCTCCCATTTGCTTGCTGATGTCGCATTAGATCGGCTGTGTCTCCCACGTTCGCGGTGACGGTGGCTCCTGAGGATCTCGGTCTTGCGGTCGCCATTGCCGTTTGGCGCGGTTGCCCAACGGGCGCGCGTCGGCGCAGCCTAGCCGTTTGGGGCCATGACAAATCGACGATGGCGATTTGGTGCCGATGCTGGCGGTAACCTTGCGCCTCGCGAATTGATCATAGTCAAGGGCCATGAGCCGGAGTGCGTTCAAAGTGGAGCTGGATCAAAGGAGGCTTATCGCCATGACACGCAACGTCGGATTCATTGATCAGTACGCCCGGATCATCATCGCTTTGGCTCTGATCGCATACACCGTGAGGGATGGATCGCTTGGAGCGGGATGGCTCGTCGCCGGTACCCTCGGTTGCGTCCTGCTTGCCACAGCATTCTTCTCGTACTGCCCGCTCTACACGTTGCTGGGAATCAACACTCGGCGGCAGAAGTTCAACTCGGTCTAGAGGTTTGGTAACGTAGATGGACTTCATTCTGCTTGAGTTGCGATCTCGCCTCAATCGTCTCGCCGCAGGCGCGGTTTGCAGAATCTCCGATTGCGATTACGAGCGGTTGTTTGGAATCAACGAGGTGGCTGCTGCCAAGGCCGAGCAGTTTGCCAAGATGCATCATTGCGTGAGCATCCCGGGAGAGGATGCGGTATACTTTCGAAAATGGAGCTCTGATGGGTGCAGTCCGGCTGAGCCGGCGCAGGGCGAAGCGGCGATATCCGTCGGTGCGAAACCGGTTCGGCAAATTTTCAATCGAGGGTAATAACGGTCAGGAGAAGCCGGAATATCTCCCAGCCGGCGGCGACCAATAATGCGCCAACGATCAGCAGACGGCCGTACCATGAGACAGTCGGACCGCTCCGACGCTGTCGGCGTCGCGCCTGCCTGTCGAAGGTCGACGCCGGCATAGAGTTGGCGCCGACGCGAGCAAAGTCATCGCTTGCGTCGCCAAGTTTCTGCCTGCCGTATTGCCGCGATCGATTCATTTGCCATCAAGCCGTACATCAACACAAATAAGGCTTGCATTAAGGAAGGCCGCCGGCCTTGATGCGGATCAATCCTGGTCCGGCTGTGCTCCTGATGTGCAATCGCTTCTGAGCATTGCGCTTTGCTCATCCCTTCAAAGCTTTGGCTTGCTCTCTCAAGCTGACGTTTCCGGCGATTCACGCCGCCGATGTCGGAATTTCCGTCGCAGGCGGGACCGAAGTGCGAGCCGCGGCGGAGGGCTTTGTTCAACTGAAGATCGCCCCAAGCGCGAGCCCCGTCCGCTGGCACGAGGTCGCCAGTTCGCAGCCCCCGCGACGTTTCCAGGGCACGAGCTCGCTCACCGGCAGTGTGACGATTGCGCCATCGCGAATGACATCGACCTGAATTGCAACCAAGCGTCGCAACATATCTATAACGTATTGATTTTAAATACGAATCTGGATTTAAGGGTGGCGAAGTGGCGTGTTGTTCTGGCCTGTTTCCGACCGCACTGGCCTGAATTGTTTTGGGTAGCAGCCTCAGTAGGGCGGAATTGCTGACGTTCGGCCGACAAAGACTTCCGCAAAGTGCGCACCGTAGCTCCACGGTGTACACAGTAACGTATGTTGTTTTGTCTGCATCAGTTTGGCAAGAAACAGCTTCTGGCTCCCATGCGAGGGGAATGAGCCATGGCTGATTTCATTTTCAGGGCGAACATCGCCCACTACAAGGAGCTGCTGGCCACTGAGACTGACGCAGGGAAGCTTGAAATGCTTCACAAGCTGCTGGCTGAGGAAGAGGCCAAGCTGGCTGAGTGGCGCAAGCAAAATCCAAGTCCGAAGGCCGCGGAGTAAGCTCTAGGTCGCGACGATGGGCACGGCAATGGGCAGCCTATCGGGCGCCGGCGGCTGATGGGCCGGACCGCGCCCGCCCGCAGCAGGGCAGATTACTTCGCGCGATGCGACCAAGGATCGCAAGCCGGGTTGATGGAGATCAAGTCCGGCGCGCCAGCAATCCGCTTTGCTCGGTCGCGGCCCCAACTGCGCACAGCAAACTGCCGGCTGTTGCAAGCTGGCAGCTTCTTTGGGCGGCCGCTATTCGATCGGAGACCTATAGATAAAGATGAGAACCTACTACTTCGACACGAAGGATGGCGTCCCAGTCCGTGATCGGATTGGACTTGAGTTTGCGAACGCAGCCGCCGCGATCAGGCACGGCAAGCAAATGGCGAGCAGGATTCGCAGCGAGGATCCCTCCGGCAACACTGATCGTCACGTGGTGGTCATCGACGACTCGGGTGCGGAAATTCACCGGGAGCCGATCTATCCTGCCTAGAACCAACTGGCCCCCTCTGGCCCCGACGCCGGGGGAGGCGCCAATCATCGGCGGCTTTTGCATGCCTACAAGGGCTGATCGTCTTCCGTCGAAGGCTCCTCCTGTAGGGAGACAAAGTCGCCGCCGCCATAGTCCTCTTCCGGCGGCGGGTGGCTGTTCTTCACCAGCTGGTCTTCGACCCGCCTCACGCCGGCGACGTTCTCCGCTGCAACGATCGCCGCTTTGTGCGCATTGTCGCTTCGGATGCTGCCGCGCAGGCTGACGATCCCGTCGTGAACGCTCACATTGAGAGCAGCAGGTCGCCAAGGTGCATTTGCCAGTGCGGCGATGACGGATGCGCGAATCTGATCGTCGTTGCCGGAAGAGGGCGGTAGGTCGAGGCGAAGGGTTGCGATGGCCGTCATGAAGTCCGTGCGTGTGACCATCCCGACCAGCTGATTGTCCCGCATGACCGGAAATCGCGTAACGCCGTGCGATTCCATGAGTTGGACGACCTGCTCTAGCGGGGTGTCCTCCTCGACAGTGATCGGGTTGGGCGACATGATCTGACCGACCTTGCGGCCGTGTTGGCGGGCGAAGTCGAGCGCGATCTGTCTCGTGCCTGCAAGCATCGCAAGCCAGCGGCCGCGGCGCTTCTCCGTTCCGACTTCCACGCGCCGGATAAAATCGCCGTCCGACAGGATCCCGACGAGCGCACCATCCTGATCGACGACAGGAAGGCCGCTGATGTGATGTGACAGCATCGTCTTGATGGCATCGATCACCGATGCATCGGCATCGGTTGTGATGACGTTTCGCGACATGATCTCCCGTACGCGCACGGCGTAGATCCTCCGACTTGAGCTCACAAAACTCAGCTAACTCCCAGCAGGAACAACATGTGTTGATCCTTATCAACGGGGCGGTCGTGTGATTGCGTTGATATGCCGGCGTGCGGCAGGCGGTCGAGCCGAGCAAGCCGCCGACAGCTGGTAATCGTCCCATGCTCTCTGACTGTATGACTGGTCGCTTGAACGGCAAGAATCCTCACCGGAACCTCACGCGCATGGCTCTTCATCCGGAGAGGGACGACAGCATGGCATTGGAACGTGATCTCCGGCTGGATCTGTGCCGAGGTCTTGCGCTCTGGTGCGTCTTCCTCGATCACATCCCCAACAACGTCTTCAGCTGGTTGACCTTGCGCCATTATGGCTTCAGCGATGCGACCGAAGTCTTCATGTTCGTGTCCGGCGTGACCTGTGCGCTGAGCTACAGCCGTGTCCGCCGTCGCGACGGGTGGCCTACGGTCTTCGCACATACGCTGCTGCGAAGCTGGGAGATCTATGCGGCCTTTCTCATCTTGACCATCGTGCTTGCTTTGGTGGTGTACAACTCTGGAAGCGAGCGACTGGCCGACGAAGCCAACGTGAAGATCCTGCTGCAAAATCCGGGCGCAGCACTCACTCACGCCGCCATCCTGATGTATCGCCCCGTCAACACCGATGTCCTGCCGACCTTTGTGCTCTTTCACCTGATGTTTGCGCCCGCCCTCTGGGGAATACTGAAGTTTCCCCGTGTGTCCCTGCTGATCTCCGCGATCATCTATGCACTGGTCCAATTGTACGGCTGGAACTTGCCGGAGTGGCCGGTCAATCAGTGGTACTTCAATCCGCTTGCCTGGCAGTTCCTGGTCGTTCTTGGGGCGTGGTGGGCGATCCGGGGCCGTCGAACGTTCGGGCGAAAAATAGTTTCGTGGCCTGTCGTTGCACTTGCGATAACATACCTCGCCTTTGGTCTTGTGATCACGTTGAGCTGGGAGATCGAGCCATTGGCGGCCGCAATTCCTGGCTATATTGCGCGGTTGATCTATCCGATCGACAAGCCGGATCTGGACCCGCTGCGGTTGCTGCATTTCCTGGCCATCGCCGTCGTCGTAGCGAGGTTCGTGCCGCCGAATTGGCGGGGATTTGCCAAGGTCGGTCTGAAGGGCGCAATTCGTTGTGGCGAGCGTTCGCTCGAAACCTATTGTGCAGCCGTCGTGCTCTCCCTGTTGGCGAGTTTGTATCTCATCGAAGTGTCTGACAGCATGGCAGCGCAGTTTGTGACGAGTGCCGCAGGGATCGCGGCGCTCGTTCTGTTTGCGACATGCATGGCCTGGATCGGCAAACGAAGCCGCCAACATCCGAAACTGCTGTAGAGGGTACGGGCACCGCGGACGGTAGCGATTCGCCCGCCCGATTGCTTCGGACTAACGATGCCGCTCGAGACCTGTCCTGCGATAGGTGATCGTCAAGTCCGACCGCATTCGACTCCTTCGCCTCTCGCTCGCGACCGATCTAAGCCTGTCGCGCCCTTCTCAAGCCGCTATGGCCCGGTTCGACATCGCACGGTTGCGCAGTTCTACCCGGCGCGCGGTCGGAAGGGCGATGACGCCGCTCTGCTCGAGTTGGGTAAAGGTGCGTGACACCGTCTCGATCGTCAGACCGAGATAGTCGGCGATATCCTGCCGCGACATCGGAAGCTCGATGACGGCATTCTTGACGGCCCGGCGCGCCATGTCGTGGAGGAAGCCGACGACGCGCTCGTCGGCGCTGCAGATCAGCAGCATCAAATGCTCCTGGAAGCGACGCAATTCCTGGGCCGTCGCATCCCACAGCTGCCGTGCCAGCTCCTTTTCGTGCGTCGCACGGACCATGAGCGCGGCGCGCTTGACCACGATGACCCGCGTCTCGGAGACGGCCTCAGCTGAGGAGATATGGGTCTCGCCGGCCTCGAAGCCGAAGATATCCCCGGGCAGATAAAATGCGCCGATCTGGCGACGTCCGTCTTCCAGGATTTTGTAGGTTCGGACGGCGCCGGAAACGACCTGGTAGAGGTATTCCGCGGCTTCATCCTCGCCGTAAATCTCGCTGTTGCGGGCGAACCGCATCGGCATTCCGATCATGCCGAAAGGCCCCTCAACGCGCGCCTGCCGGTTGAGGATGCTGGTCGGGTGACGGCTGCTCTCGACGGAAATGGCGTTCTGGGTCTGCATGGCGACGCTCCATGATGGGAAGATCGATGGAGGCAGACTGATCGCATCGAATGGATCGGGAAATTGGGATGTTTCCCCTAAGTAGAAGCCACTTACGTATTTGTACGTAGGCGGCGAGACGGTCTCCACGCGCCGCGAGACATCGGTCCACAACACGCGAATTAAGAAGCTGGACTACATGACATGCTTGTCAGGAAAGGAGGCTCGTGTGCTGGCGCGATCCTTGTCCTGGTCCTGGCGCTGCCAACGCGTCGTGCTGTGATCGGTCACCGCGAGCACGAGCGCAAAGATTGCGAAAATGAGACAGACGGCTGTGACGACAAGTAGTGTGCTCATTGCCATGTTGGGCTCCTCGATCTGATCAGCCGGCCGCCTTGATGTCCTCCGGCGACTCTACGTAGTAGTCGGAGGAGCCATCGACGAAGCAGAGATGGTCGTGGACCTCCTTGACGCCCGAGGTGTTCTCGGCAAGGACGATTGCGGCCCGGCGAGCCCGGTCATCGAAGGTCTGGCCATGCAGGTGCACGACGCCGTCGCGCACCCAGACCTGGAAGCCGGGGGGACGCCAGCCCGTCGCGTTGATCTCGCGCATGATCCTCTCACGGATGTGGGTGTCATCAGCTGTCGGATCGGGAACGTCGCGCGCCAGCGACGCGACGGCCTGAAGGATGTCTGCCCGCGTAACGATCCCGACCATGGTCTTGCCACTCACGACGGGCACTCGCTTCACCCCATGCTGGTGCATCAGATCCACGATCTCATCGAGCGGCGTTTGCTCTTCGACGGTAACCGGGTTGGTGGACATGACGTCCCCAACCTTGCGGCCGCGTTCATGCACGAAATCGGTCGCGGCACGACCGACGCCGGTGAACAACTCGAGCCAGGCCGAACGCTTGTGTCCCGTGCCGATCTCCGCGCGCTGCAGAAAATCTCCCTCCGACACCATGCCCCTGAGCGTTCCATCTTCGTCCAGCACCGGCAGACCGCTGAGATGGCATCGCAGCATAATATTGGCCGCATCCAGGATTCTGGTGCGCGGACTGACGCTGATGACGTGCTTGGTCATGATCTGATGCGCACGCATGGCGGACCTCCATGTTGGGGGCTGCACAATAGAGCTCTGCGCATCTCGCACATTGACCTGGCTCAACGGTCCGGCTTGCTGCGCTCCAGCGATTTCAGGAATTGGATGAAGTCGGCCACTTGGTCCGGCTCGAAGCTGAACTGGGGCATGGTCGGATGACCGGTGATGATTCCTTCCGCCAGCGCTTCCCGCAGCGTCTCGACCGGGTAACGTTCATGCAGTGTCCGGAACGGCGGCGCTATCCTCAGCGGGCTCGGGCTCACCCGGTCGATTGCATGGCAGCGGGCGCAGTAGAGCTGAGCAAGGCGACGGCCTTGCTCCTGGCCCGCCGCGGCCGGAGTCGGCGTGGTGCAGAACATGCCGATGATGATGCAGCCACGAGCGACATGGTGCCGAAATGTCCTGGCGGGATGCTCCACAATTCTGCTCGCGCCTAGTGAGACATCAGGACCGGGACGGTCATCGCACGCAGCATGTCGCGCGTCACGCCGCCGAGCAGGGTTTCCTGCAGGCGGGAGTGGCCGTACCCACCCATTACCAGAAGGTCGAGGCTCTCATCCGCAGCGATCGACAGCAGGATCGACTGAACTTCTGACTTGGACGCCGGCAACGAGGTGATCTTGGCCGGAAGCCCCGCCTTGGCAAGATAGCGCACCAGATGGTCGGTGGAGCTTTCGGCGGGAATTGGATCAGCGCCGTCGATGGTGATGACCGCGAGCACATCGGCCGCGCGCAGCAGCGGCATTGCGTCGTGAAGGGCGCGGGCGGCGAGCCGGCTGCCGTCCCAGCAGATCCCGATCCGCTTCGCCGAAAATGCGCCGTGGAACGTGTAGGGCATGAAAAGGACGGGTCCGCCGGCCTGGAACAAGAGCTCCCGCGGGATAATGTTGTCGTAGCTATCGTACTCACCCAGCGGCTGCGCCACCACCGTCAGGTCATGCAGTCGCGCGCTTGCGCAGATGGTCTCGCGAGCATCGATGGGGATCGCACCCACGGCGCGGGTCGCGTAGGATATCCCGGCATTCCGTGCCTCGATATCGAAGACGCGCAGCGCCGCCTCGGCGCGCTCGAGGGCTTGCGCATGTTCGACCTCGAACAGCGAGGCGACGGCCGCGCCGCTTTCGGCAACGAACGGTACGCTTGCAGTCTCGTAGCCGATTGCCATTGCGTCGAGATGCGCGCCGGTGCTCAGCGCAAGCGAGACCGATCCGTCGACTGCAGGGCGCGGCGACAGCTCGGTGGGAATATGGACCAGGATGTTCGTGAACACGGGCCGTTCTCCAACATGGCGAAAGAGACAACCATCGAAGCATGGGAGGGCGCGGCACAATTTGATCTGCCTCATACGCGCTGGTTGATCTTTTGAGCGAGATCACACCTGCCTTGGGCAATTGTCGTACGAAGTCGCGCCATGTCGATCGCGATTACGATCGTGCAGGAAACGCGAACCGAACGCGAGTTCGAAGCATAAGCGGGCTGGCGGCGTCACCCGTCGGCCCGCGTTCCAGACTGACGTTCCGGCATGGTGGCTTCCCGATTGGTGAAGGTCATCAGCAGCAATGACAGCCCGGATCCTGCTGCCACGAACGCCGCGGTCCAGGCAACCGCGGACACGACGAAGCCTGCCTCGAACCGCCACAGCACCTGCGGCTCGGTCGAAGCGAGCGGCAAGACGTCGGGAAAGAACCAGCTGTAGAACAGAACAAGTCCCGCCGCTGTGACGGCGCTTCCGGCAAAAAGATAGGCCAATGCGCGCTTCATGGCATCCCTCCCGCATAAGCAGGAGGATGCTGACAGACATCAACCGGTCCACCAATTCCGGATATTTCCTTAGGGAATGTTCCGTCCGTCTGAGTCAAGCGACGCGTGTGGTAGACGGGGTTCGCTGCGTAGGAGGGGGCGTCGCGGGCGAACCGGAGGCGTCCACGATCTGCCAATCGATACTACCGGTATCGACACTGTCCTGGAAAAGGACAGCGGTTCAATGAGCCGGCATCCACCTCAAGGCCGGGTGCATGGCGGAACCCGCCTGGGTCTGTGCTTTGATCACGTGACGTTGGCGTGATTTTGATTCTGGTCAACGGCCGAGTGGCTGCTCCCGACTAACGTTGGTTTGCAATCAACTCTCATACAGGAGGTTACTGATGGTCAAGGACATGATTCCCGTTGGAGCCGAACGCGCCTTGGCGCGGCGGGAGAGCAACCCCTTCACATTCCTGCAGCAGGAAATCGACCGGCTGTTCGATGGATTCGGTCGCAGTTTGCCGGCCTTCGCCGCGCCGCAGGCGATGATGCCGCGAATGGACGTCAGCGAGACCGACAAGACTGTCGAGATCTCAGCCGAACTACCCGGCCTCGAGACCAAGGACGTTCAGCTTAACCTCGCGGACAACACGCTCACGATCCGGGGCGAGAAGAAGAGCGAGCGCGAGGAGAAGGATAAGGACTATCACCTGATCGAGCGCAGCTTCGGCGCGTTCTCGCGGTCCGTCGCATTGCCCGAGGGCGTCAAGGAGGAAGACATCAGCGCCGAAATCGCCAAGGGCGTACTCAAGGTCACCGTCAAGAAGCCGGCTCCCAAGCAGAGCAAGCAGATCGACATCAAGACGGCGGCGTAACCGCCTGCTGGCGCGTTGCTCGTCAGGGAGCGGCGCGCCCGCCAAATAGCCATCTGTTTACGGAAATCGGCCCGTACGCGTTCTCCAGGAAACCGTTGCGAGCAACATGACGAAGCGGTGCGAAGTGTCGCCCCCGAAGATGACCGTCGGCGACTTGTACCGGCTGCTCGCAAAAGACGACTATGACGCCTATCCCGTGCTCCGCTACGATGTCGTGGTCGGGTTCGTCACGAAACTCGACGCCTGAAGGTGCGCCGCCACGAGCGCCATGAATCGCGCCTTGATGATGCCGACCTTGAAATGAATGACTGAAACAACGTCATGGAGGCGTGGCGGCGAAGACAGACCTATCTGGCCCAGGCACGCCAGTGTGTGGGCTGCACCACGATGCGTTCTGTGGTCCCCGCCTTCACCCAACCGCCCAGAATGCGGCGGCAAGGAAAGACGAGCTTATGAATCGCGTTACCCTCGATCACAGCGAGCTCAACGTCCCGATCGAAGGGGGCCGTCGCGACTCCCTCCCATGTTTCGCTGACGCTGTTCTTTGGGCGCTCTGGAGCGTCGCGTGCCGGCACGTTAAGCAGCCTTCTGAGTAACCTCGTCATCGACATCAATGGTCTTTCGTGCAAACAGGTTCAGCTCGATCGTGCCCAGCGAACGCGCTGTCTCGATCACGTACGTCGCGTCGTTTGCGCTACGCGCGGTAACGCCCTTGGCCCAGTCCTGCAGAGCCGTGACCTTCTCGGCCACGGAGGCGGTGGAATTGAACCTGCGGAACAGCTCCCAGGCTTCGTTCGATTCGACCTGAATCTGCTCGAACCAGTGCTGGTTTGCCTCAATCAGCTTTTCCGAGAATTCCGACTGGACGGCCATCGTCCGCTTCGCGAAGCTCTGAATGGCGTCGGAGACCGCACGGACTTCGATTTGGCCTGTCATGTTCAACATCCTTCATTGGAGGAAGCTTCGTATCGCATAGAGGCGCCACCTGCGCGTTGATATGCGTCAACTCGATAGTTTCGGGCCGCACCGGTTCCGGCGATCAACCTGGCTGCGCTTGGCATCAACGAACCAACATCTCCGATCATCGGTCGTGGCGCTTTGATTCCCGTCAGGCTTGCGGGAGATCAAAACGAATGAGTCGCGCTTGTGGGAATTTACTGTCGAACGGAGAGCGGCAATGCGCACCCATCGCATCATGGCGAGACATATCATCACCGTCGGAACCGAGACACCCATTCTCGACGCAGCCAAGCTGATGATGGATCATCACATTAGCGGCCTGCCGGTGGTCGATGCGACTGGAAGACTGGTAGGTATCCTGTCGGAGACCGACTTCTTACGGCGCAGCGAGATCGGTACGCAACGCCGCCGTGCCCGCTGGCTTCAGTTCCTTCTCGGCTCGGGCCACGCAGCTGCTGACTTTGTCCACGAGCGCGGGCGGAAGGTGGGAGAGATCATGTCGCGTGATCCGATCACCGTGACGGAAGAGGCGCCTCTGCCCGATCTGGTCGAGCTCATGGAAAAGAGAGGCATCAAGCGGTTGCCGGTGATGCGCGACGGTCATCTTGTCGGCATCAGCGGATGAGCGAACGGCCGCCGCAAACGCAGCGAAGGAGACATCGTGCGCCGCGCAATCCTGCTCATTCCGTTGATCGTGACCGCAGTGGTCAGCGCGGATGTCGTGGCATTCGCCGCGATTCCAGCCGACGGTGAGACGTCATGAGCGTTGGATCGTACAAAGGAATTGAATACTCAATCATTCAGTCGATCTATCCCAGGGGATGGCGATGGACGATCCAGACCAGTACCAAGTCCGGCCAATCCGACACTGCCCCTACGCAGCACGAGGCCAAGGTGGCCGTATTTCGAGCAATCGACCAAGTTGCCGCGTCCCTGTATTACCAAGATCTGGATCTGCGACATTACTTCGTAGCGCGCGTGTAAGTATTTCGATTGTATGTCGGCAACCGTGCCGACAAGGCGGTGTCTTGCCCCGGCGGATGATTCAATGAGATATCGTAGATTTGGCCGGTGTGGGAAAAGGCGGTAGCAACACGCCAAGCCGGTCGGCCATCACCGTGGATGCCGATCTCCGCTGCGCCGTCCATTGTGGCCCTGGACCCGATGACGCTGGGGTAATGCGGAGCGGTTCGGCTCCATACCGTGCTGATCTGCTCCAGCGAAGTGGCAATTGAAACGTTCTTCGCGCAGTGATCATCCTGTCCACCTTCTTTCGCATCAAGCGCACGCTGCATGGTGCCGAGTTCGACAAGATCATCCGGGACGGGCAAGCATGCAAGGCGTCGGCGATGGAGCGTCAGCGCCGCGCCGATTGGCTAAGCGCGAGCTGGGCGCGAGCCACTTTCGGGCGGAATGGGATCAGCGGGATGCAAGCGCGCAACCCTTTGAGGCAGGTCAAACACACTCGCTGCAGCGATGCGAAAATAGCAAAACTTCCGCAATTCGAGGCTGTCATCATGCAAGCCCCAAGCGAGCTTCGGGAAGAACCGTCTATACTGAACCAGCCCGCCTCGCTCGTGCCGTCAGAGCCGCATCATCCGCTGCCGGCACGGCGGGCAGCGCTCAAGCGCCGTGGCCGGCCGATCGCCGCCGCGCTTCTCGTTGTTCTGGGCGGCGTCGTCGGTACCGGCTACTATGTCTGGAAGAAGGCTCATCCGCCTCTTCCGGTCGGCATCAGCCTTGGCAACGGTCGCATCGAAGCGGACGAGATCGACATCGCGACCAAATTTGCCGGCCGGGTTTCCGAATTGCTGGTCGACATCGGCGACATCGTTGCGCCGGGCCAGGTGCTGGCGCGGATGGACACCCGCGATATCGAGCAATCGCTCTCCAAGGCGGAAGCCCAGACCAGACAGGCGCTGCGCGCCGTCGAGGAAGCGCAGGCCAACCTCGCGCAGCAGCAGACGACGAAGACGCTCGCCGAACAGGAGATGAGGCGCACCAATTCGCTGCTGAAGAACGGTTGGACCACCCAGGAGATCGCGGACCAGCGCAAACAGTCACTCGACGCGGCGATCGCCGGCCTCAACGCGGCACAAGCCAGGGTCCTGGTCGCCCAGCATGCGCGGGAGGCGGCCCAGCATGACGCGGGCTTCTACAGGGTGCAGATTGCCGACAACACGCTGGTTGCGCCGAAGGCCGGGCGGATCCAGTACCGGCTGGCCAATATCGGGGAGGTCCTTCCCGGTGGCGGCAAGATTTTCACCATGCTCGATCTGTCCTACGTCTACATGGACATCTATCTGCCGACGCTGGAGGCCGGGAAGGTCAAAGTCGGCGCCGATGCGCGCATCGTGCTTGACGCCTATCCAGATCATCCGATCCCGGCCAAAGTCTCCTTTGTCGCAAGCCAGGCGCAGTTCACGCCAAAGACCGTTGAAACCCAGACGGAGCGTGACAAGCTGATGTTCCGCATCCGCACCCGCATCGACGAGGAGCGCCTGCTCAAGCATGCCGAGTCGGTCAGAGGCGGTTTGCCCGGCATGGCCTACGTCCGCTGGGATGCGAAGCTCGCCTGGCCGAAGAACCTTGAGGGTTCTCCATGACGAGTGATGACGAGGCGGTCGCCATCGTCCGGGGACTTTTTCACCTCTACGGCTCCACAACCGCGCTCGATGATGTATCCGCCACCTTGCCGGCGGGGCAGCTCGTCGGACTGATCGGACCTGACGGCGTGGGCAAGTCCTCGCTGCTCGCGATCCTCGCGGGCGCGCGGAAGATCCAAGAGGGCGAGGTCTTCGTTCTCGGTGCCGACATTTCCAATGCCGCGGCCCGCGCGTCGATATGTCCGCGGATCGCCTACATGCCGCAGGGGCTTGGCAAGAATCTCTATCCCGACCTGAGCGTGAAGGAGAATATCCAATTCTTTGCCCGGTTGTTCGGCCAGTCCCGCGAGGAGCGCGAATGGCGGGTTGGGGAGCTCCTGGAGAGCACGGGACTTGCGTCCTTCGCCGACCGGTCGGCCAGGAAGCTGTCGGGCGGTATGCGGCAGAAGCTCGGCCTCTGCTGCTCTCTCATTCACGATCCCGATCTGCTGATCCTGGACGAGCCCACCACCGGCGTCGATCCGCTGTCGCGCCGACAGTTCTGGGATCTCATCGACCGGCTGCGCGGGCGCAGGGCGGGAATGAGCGTGATCGTCGCAACGGCCTACATGGAGGAGGCCGAACGCTTCGATTGGCTGATCGGCATGAATAGCGGCCGTATTCTCGCCGCGGGCACGCCCTCCGATCTGAAGGCAAGGACCTCGGCGCAATCGATCGAGGACGCGTTCGTGGCCCTGCTCCCGCAGCGCCAGCGCAGAGCTGCGGAGATCGTCGATCTACCGCTCGATTCCGATGCCGAGCCCGTCATCGTCGCCCGCGACCTGACTTGCCGCTTCGGCGATTTCACCGCCGTCGACCGCGTGAACTTCGCCATCCGCCGCGGCGAGATCTTCGGTTTTGTCGGCTCGAACGGGTGCGGCAAGACCACGACCATGAAGATGCTAACCGGGCTGCTGCCGCCTTCGGAGGGTGAGGCGCTGATCTTCGGCAGGGCGCTGGAGGCCGGCAACATCCAGGCCCGCCGCCGCGTCGGCTACATGTCGCAATCATTCTCCCTCTACGGTGAACTCACTGTCGGCCAGAACCTGCTGCTGCATGCGCGCCTGTTCCATTTGCCCCGCGCGTCCGTTAACGCGCGCATCGCCGAGCTCGTCGAGAAGTGCGACCTCGCCGACTATATTGACGATCTGGCCTCGGCGCTTCCGCTCGGCATCCGGCAGCGGCTGTCCCTTGCAGTCGCGGTAGTACACAGGCCCGAACTCCTGATCCTGGACGAGCCGACATCCGGCGTCGATCCCGTCGCTCGTGACCAGTTCTGGGAGCTCCTGATCTACCTGTCGCGCAATCAGGGCATCACCATCTTCGTTTCGACGCACTTCATGAATGAGGCGGCACGCTGCGACCGGCTGTCCCTCATGCACGAAGGACGCGTGATTGCAACCGACACCCCGGCCGGACTGATCCAGGCGAAGGGCGCCATCGACCTCGAAGACGCCTTCATCAGCTTTCTCGAGCAGGAACGGCCGGGCGCGGTGCCGGCGCTCACGATCACCCAAGCACGGGCCGCCGGACCGGACTTGCAGCAGGAGGCTGCGCGGCGCAGCCGTGCCGTCTTCAGCATTCAGAGGCTCCTCGCCTACACGCTGCGTGAGGGTCTGGAGTTGTCGCGAGACCGAATCCGCCTGGTGTTCGCTCTATTCGGTACCGCCATGCTGATGATCGTCTTCGGCTTCGGCATCTCCACCGACGTCAACAATCTCACCTTCGCCGCGCTCGACCGGGACCAGACTCCCGAAAGCCGCGCGTACCTGGAGGAGCTGCGTGGCTCGCCGTACTTCGTGGAGAAGCGGCCGATTGCCGACTATGCGGACATCGATCGCCGCCTGAAGAACGGCGACATCAACGCCAGCATCGAAATTCCACCGAACTTCGGCGTGGACCTCAAGCGAGGACGCCCGGTCTGGGTCTCCGCATGGATCGACGGCGCGATGCCGTTCCGCGCGCAGACCATCCGCGGCTACCTTGAAGGCATGCACCAGCTCTATCTGAGCGATCCTTCCGTAAAGACGACCCAACCGACCGCGCCGCTTCCAGCCGATATCGAGATCCGTTTCAAGTACAATCAGGATTTCGACAGCGTCTTCGCGATGGTGCCCTCGACGCTGGCCATGATGCTGGCGCTGTTTCCTGCCATCCTGATGGCTCTCGCGGTCGTGCGCGAGAAGGAACTCGGCTCGATTACAAACCTCTATGTCACGCCGGTGACGCGCTTCGAGTTCCTGGTCGGCAAGCAGCTTCCCTATGTGGCAGTGGCGCTGGTCAATTTCCTCGTCATGTTCGTCATGGCGATCTTTCTTTTTGACGTGCCGCTGAAGGGTAGCTTTCCCGCGCTCCTGGTCGGCACCTTCATCTACGTCTTCACCACGACCGGCTACGGCATGCTGATCTCTACATTCTGCAAGACCCAGATTGCCGCGCTGTTCGGCACCGCCATCCTCACGATCCTGCCGGCCCAGCAGTTTTCAGGAATGATGACCCCGGTCTCCTCGCTATCGGGCACGGCGCAGATCATCGGCCTCGGTTTTCCGATGAGCTACTATCGCCCGATCAGCGTCGGCGCCTTCACCAAAGGCCTGGGATTCGCCGATCTCGGATCGAGTATCCTGCTGCTCACGCTGTTCATCCCTGTGCTGACGATCATCAGCATGCTCTTGCTTCGCAAGCAGGAGCGATAGATGCGCTTACTCTCGAACATCTTCTGGCTCGGCACCAAGGAGTTGCGCAGCTTCTTCTCCGACTGGGTGCTGCTCGGCTTCGTCATCTACTCTTTCTCGCTCGCGGTGACCAGCCAGGCGCAGAGCAACTCCCAGGAGCTCTATCACGCCTCGATCGCCGTCGTCGACGAGGACCATTCGGAGCTGTCGCGGCGCATCACCCATGCGTTTCTCATGCCCTATTTCAAGCCACCGGTGGCAATTCGAGAGGCTGACGTCGAGCGATTGATGAACGCCGGCAAATACACCTTCGTCATGGATATTCCGCCGGACTTCCAGCAGGACCTGCTGGCCGGCCGGCAACCACGCCTGCAGATTAACGTCGACGCGACCGCCATGGTCCAGGCCGGACTGGGTTCGGGTTACGCCGAACAGATCGTCAATACGGAAATCGCCCGCTTCGTGTCGCATGCGGAGCCTGTGCCATCCTCGCCGGTAAATCTCGCCGTCAGAATCGCGTTCAACCCTAACGTGGCGACCTCCTGGTTCACCAGCGTGATGAGCATTATCTCGAGCGTCACCATGCTCGCGATCATCCTCGCCGGCGCCGCCCTCGTCCGGGAGCGAGAGCACGGCACGATGGATCATTTGATGGTCATGCCGCTCAGCCCGCTCGAGATTGCGATATCCAAGATCTGGGCCAACGGCTTCGTCATCGCCGTGGCGGTAGGTCTGTCGCTCCACCTCGTGGTGCGCACGCTTCTACAGGTTCCGATCGCCGGCTCGATCTCGCTTTTCATGTTCGGCACCACGCTTTACCTGTTCTTTGCTACAGCCATCGGGCTGTTTCTCGGCACCGTTGTCCGCTCCATGCCGCAACTTGGTTTGCTCTATATGCTGGTTGCCGTTCCCATGAATATCCTGTCCGGCAACGCGACGCCGCTCGAAAGCATGCCGCACTGGCTCGCTATCGCCATGCAGGCTTCGCCATCGACCCATTTCGTTTCGTTCGCGCAGGCCATCCTGTACCGCGGTGCCGGCCTGGACGTGGTCTGGCCGCAATTTGTCGCGGTCGCCGCGATCGCCTCCCTGTTCCTGATGCTGTCGCTGATCCGCTTCCGGGCCTCGCTCAGCTCTGCCTGACGGCCGCGCAACGCCGAAGGCAATCGTCAGAACGGAGCTCTTATCGGCGAGTTCCTTGGTTTCCGCCTCCTCCGCGGTGCGGTCGTTGCGCTGCGGGCAACGAGTGCCTAGTAGGACCGTTTTCATCCTGGTCTTTTCGCGACAAGGCGGTCATTTCAACGAAAGGCTGCAGCAGGCAATGCGCGCCAGCTCGCACGATCCGCTGATGTGGCTTTGGTTGATCTTGCGTCCGCTTTTGCAGTTCCGTCCACACGATTCACGGCCGCGCTGCAGACATTGGGCCAAGTTGCTCGCCTGCGTCCGGGTTATGTCGTTACCTTCCAATACATTGCCGCGTCGTTTGCTTATCTTGGGCGTTTGACGAGGCGCGCCCGGTCGGTAGAGCAGCTTGAGCGTTGGCAGGAAAGGCCACCCTGGATCCGGCCCGACGATTATGCGCTTTTCGTCGAAGGTGTCCGCCTCGCAACCATCGAGTGACACCGCGATCCCAACCGAACCGGACGGCGGATGTTCAAGGCTACCAACCGCACTGACGGAGTCGTCAGTCTTGCCATGTTGATCGGATCGCTACATGCAGCGGTGTCGAGAAGAAGCCTAAGAAGTAGCTGTTTTTCATGTAGGGGCACGAGCGGAGAAGGAATTCGACTTTGATAAAGCAATCAAGGCCTGCCAGCGAGCATTTGCCGCGGGCACAGTTTGTCGAGCTCGATTGCGCGCGACACTGCCTGACAATGATCGACTACCTGAGAGCCTGAGTGAAAAAGCAGTGAGTGATTTCGGTTGGCTGTGATTCCTTCGGATTTGCGAAGATTCGAGGGAGGGCACGATGCCGCGGACCGAAATCACTCGCGTCGAGTATCAGCGCAATGGGCTGCGCTACACAAGCGACCTGACCGATCGGGAGTGGGCGCTGATGCCCGACAGATGCCGCCGCCCCGGCGGCTGGGGAGACCGCGGGCAGTCGATTTGCGCGAGATCGTACAGGCGATCCTCTACGTCCTGTCGACGGGCGGAATTTCCTGTTCCGGACATCACGCGTGTCTCAATCTGCGCGCGCCTTATAGGAGCATTATCCCTTGATAATTAGACGATTAAGGAAAGCATTACAGGCCCGCTCGGCTTCAACGAATGTGCTGAAGGGCGATCCGGACACTTGAGCCGCGGGCATGTTCAGAAAGTCGGGGCGATATGACGCAGCAAAGCCCGGCTCTCCATGCAATCCGGGTCCACTTCGGCTCTCGTTGCTGATTACGAATGAATAGTCGTCGCTGTTTGCGATCCACATCTCCAGATCGCCAGTGCCGACGTGGCTGAAGTGCAGGGCCATTTTACCCTCCACATAGTTTTATCGACGTCGCTGCGGCAAGCCCCATCTCACGGCAAAGTTCGACGAAACGTGCACAATCCTTGCGAAGCGACAGGCCGTCGTCCTTGCGGAAGTCTGCGATCGTCCTGTGGTCGGGAGCGAGCGGCCCAACAACCACATCAGCTCCAGGTTGCGTCCGGCTTCTGTCTGCGTCACGCGCTTGGGCTCGTTTTTTCGGCGTTGTCGGCGCGGCGTTGATCTGTTGGCAATTGCTTACTTAAAATGAGGACTGGTTGCTGCTGCCGGCTATTCACAAGGACGCTCTAACATCGGTGGCGGACAGCGTACCGAGATAGCAAGTTGATCGGGTCAGCAAACGATGCCCCGGCATCCATTGCGCCGGTCCGACCACTATCGTACCTGCTATTGCGTGGCGAAGTTCGCCGTGAGGCTGCGTCGGTCGCCTGGGCCAACAGGGAGCCGCAGGGATACCAGCGACACCCTTTATTTACGCGCGTAATACGTGTGGCCTTCTCCCACAAGGGGCAAGGCGAGAACAGCACCGACATTACCCGCTTTGCGAATTGCTAAGTGTAGCTTTAGCAAAGACGGCAAACGCAGTCTCGCCTAGTTCTAAGGTCAAGGTCTACCGCTGTTCAACCCTGGTGCGCCACATGGCATCGAAAGTATTCGGGTGAGTCGGCGTCCATTCTTCTGAACCCATCGGATCGCCAGCTTTCTCTACGAGGGCGCTTGCAAGCTCTTCGCTGGGATGGGGCTGCGTCGAAATCTGCACAGGCCATTCCAATAATGATTTCGAGAGCATGGGCTTGCCTTCGTACCAGCATTTTCGTCCGTCGATGAAGCGCCAGGACCAATACTCGCGCGGATTTGGTGGCATCGCGGCGTTGCATCGCTGCTTCGCCTGCGTGCTTGGTATTCCAATTAATAAAAACGAAGTGATGCAAGCCGCTAAAGGAATTAATGGAAATTGTTTCGTCATCTGAGCACTCAGAGATTACTTCGTTGCTGCAATCGACTCACGGCAACTACCAGATCGGGCCGCTCGAGAACCTCCACCAACCTGTCGAGAATGCGCTCATTGTCGTGGGGGCGGGGCTGAAGGTATTCGTTCAGTATGCGTTGGGCCTCGCTTACGGCCTGAACAGCAAGTTGTTGATCGGTCATCACTTCTTACCCATTCGATCGTGGAGGGGACCGGAAGATTAAAGGAGGATGAAGGATCAAGTCGTCTTTTGGACTTATCCCATCAAATTTTATTTCAATGGATGCATGGACCAGCGATTCTGTCTCAGGATCGCGAAATTGGGCAACGCGCCACCAGCCGCTCGCGCGCTAGGCTACGGCGCCATAAACTCGGCGGACTGCGGTCGGGGTACGCAGCGCTCCCCTGACTCGAACCCCCGACATTGCCTCCATTCAGCTCGTCGGAGCTGCAGGACTTTGCTATTCTGCTACTCGAATGGAACACAATCCAATTGCAAGTTCCACGCAGGTTTGGCGGCGCGTGTGTCGGAACGGGCATTGATTCTGTAGTGAAATCATTCGCCTCTTAATCAGCGGGTCCCAGGTTCGAGCCCTCGTGCGCCCACCAAGCTTTCATAGCTTAGGTTCGCCCTCGTAACGGCCATCCCGGCCAGCGGCCGCGTCTATTCCGACACCCGCTATTGCCTGCTTCCTCACGCCGCTTCCTGATCCCCGCACTTATGCTTGCGCATGTCCGCTATCGCGCGCGGAATTTCGATCGCCGTTCGGCAGCGGTCTGCATTTGACCAAGTTCACCACGACGGATCCGCGCTCACTGCGCTGACAGGCGTGGGGTGAAGGTGCGGGCGGAACGCGGGGCGCCCTGCGGCGAGCGCGGTTGACACCGGAGGGCGCCCACTTTAATCACCTGACTAATTAATCAATTAATTAAAGCTCGAAACCCTAGGGAAAGAATCCGCCTGATGCTGGCCGGCCGAAGACATCCGAAGCTGCTTGCCCCGCGCGGTCGCGGCTTCACCCGGCTGGAAAACCAGGAGTTCGTGCATTCCGTGCGCAGCGGCGTCGAGGAGGCTGAGAATGACCTTGGCGAGCAGGCCGCACGCTCCGCCGAGCACAGCGTCGGTGTGATCACGGCGGGTGGACCGAACGCCGGAGCGACCGGCCATCGCGTCAGACCGTCGACCCCGGAACAAGCTGCGCAGCACCGCTGCAATCGCCCACGCGGTGCGCGCCGCGGACCCCTGCCGCCAAATCCCGCACATCAGTTCGCGCACGCGAGCGTTGCGCGCCCGGGCGTGATGTCGCGGATCGGCGTCGGCCGCTCGAAGCAGAGTGGGCTTTGTTCACCCGTATGGAAAATGAGGATTGAGGCGTAAACGATGGGACGTCGATCTGAGGTACTGATGGCACAAGAGACCGCCGGCACGGACAACCGGCGCGTGATCCAGGTGGTATCGCGCGCATTCGACATCGTGCGTTGCTTCGAAGGTCGAAGCATACGCCTGGGAAATCGCGAAATCGCCGATCGCTGTGGTCTTCCCCGATCGACGGTGTCGCGTCTCACCCTGACGCTTACCCAGATCGGTCAGCTGATCTATCTGCCGCAAGAGCAGAAATATGCTCTCGGTCCCCACGCCGCCGCAGCCGGCGCGCCGTTGTTTGCGCAGGGTTGCGATAAGCCTGTCTGCGCCGACGAGCAGCAGCTCCGGCAGGTGCCGCGCTTCGGGTACTTCGAAGATCAGCGCAACTCGATTGCCGAGCCGCTTGCGGTGACTCCACACCGTTGATGCGTCGCGGAAACGGTTGGGACCATCGGCACAAGCGCAAGCTAACGAAACATCCGAAGCAAAGGGAAACGCATGTCTGAAGCATACATCATTGACGCTGTTCGCACGCCGCGGGGCATCGGCAAGCCGGGCAAGGGGGCGCTGTCGCACCTGCATCCGCAGCATCTGGCCGCGACGGTGCTCGGCGCGCTCAAGGAGCGCAACAAGCTCGACACGTCGACCGTCGACGACATCATCTGGTCGACATCGACCCAGGAAGGCAAGCAGGGCGGCGATCTCGGACGCATGTCGGCGCTCGCGGCGGGCTACGACATCAACGCCAGCGGCACGACGCTGGATCGTTTCTGCGGCGGCGGCATCACGTCGGTGAACCTCGCGGCAGCGTCCGTGATGTCGGGGATGGAGGATTGCGTCATCGCCGGCGGCACCGAGATGATGAGCTATCAACAGACCCTCGCAGCCGAGCGCTCCAAGGCCGGGCAGCCGGCGCGGATGATGGGTTCGGGTAATGCGGCGCTCGACGAGATTCACCCGCAGTCGCACCAGGGCGTGTGCGGCGACGCCATCGCGACGCGCGAGGGGATCAGCCGCGAGGCCTGCGATGCCCTGGCGCTGACGAGCCAGCAGCGCGCCAAGCGGGCCATCGATGAAGGCCGCTTCGCCAAATCGGTGATCCCCGTCCTCAACGACGACGGCAGCGTTGCCCTCGATCGCGAAGAATTCCCGCGCCCGGAAACCACTGCCGAAGGACTGGCTTCGCTGAAGCCGAGCTTCGAGCAGCTTGCCGATTTCGACCTCGGCAACGGCACGACGTTCAAGAAGCAGATCCAGCGCCGCTACCCGGACCTCGAGTGGAAGGGCGTGCATCATGCCGGCAACAGCTCGGGCGTGGTGGACGGCGCCGCCGCGGTGCTGATCACGTCGAAGGCATATGCCGAGAAGCACGGCCTCAAGCCGCGCGGCCGCATCGTGGCCTATGCCAACCAGGGTGACGACCCGACGCTGATGCTCAACGCGCCGGTTCCGGCGGCCAAGAAGGTTCTTGCCAAGGCCGGCCTGACCAAGGACGACATCGACGTCTGGGAGATCAACGAGGCCTTCGCGGTCGTCGCCGAGAAATTCATCCGCGATCTCGAGCTCGATCGCGAGAAGGTCAACATCAATGGCGGCTCGATCGCGCTCGGCCACCCGATCGGCGCGACCGGATCGATCCTGATCGGCACGGCGCTCGACGAACTCGAGCGCAGCGGCGGACGCTATGGTCTGGTCACCATGTGTGCCGCCGGCGGCATGGCACCGGCCATCATCATCGAACGCATCTGATCGCGAAAGGATATTGCCATGAAACTCGATTCATCGGTCGCCGCGGTCGTCACCGGCGGCGCTTCCGGCCTTGGTGCCGCCACCTCGCGCGCGCTCGCTGCGCAAGGCGTGAAGGTCGCGATCTTCGACTTCAACGAAGAGAAAGGTGAGGCCATCGCCAAGGAAATCGGCGGTGTGTTCTGCAAGGTCGACGTCACCTCGGACGAGCAGGTCGATGCGGGCTTCGCCAAGGCCCGCGCGGCGCATGGCCAGGAGCGCATCCTGGTGAACTGCGCCGGCACGGGCAACGCGGTGAAGACCGCGGGCCGCGACAAGAAGACCGGCGAGCCCACCCACTTCCCGATCGACGCCTTCAACCGCATCATCCAGATCAATCTCGTCGGCACGTTCCGTTGCATCGCCAAGTCGGCGCAGGGCATGCTGTCGCTGGCCCCGCTGGAGCACGGCGAGCGCGGTGCGGTCGTCAATACAGCCTCGGTCGCGGCCGAGGATGGCCAGATGGGGCAGGCGGCCTATTCGGCCTCGAAGGCTGGCGTGGTCGGCATGACCCTGCCGATCGCGCGCGACCTGATGGCCGAAGGCATCCGCGTCAACACCATCCTGCCGGGCATCTTCAACACCCCGCTGCTGCAGGGCGCGCCGGAGAACGTCAAGGCCGCGCTCAGCGCGTCGGTGCCGTTCCCGAAGCGTCTCGGCATGCCGGAGGAATATGCGCAGCTGGCGCTGACCATGATCACCAACGGCTACTTCAACGGTGAAGACGTCCGTCTCGACGGCGCCATCCGCATGGCCCCGCGGTAAGCGATCAGGAGACGAAAGCGATGTCCGAAGAAACTCCGGTCCTCACTGAAGTCCGCGGACCGATCCTGATCATCACCCTGAACCGGCCGGAAGCCAAGAACGCGGCCAACCTTGCCCTCTCCAAGGGCGTGGCCGCGGCGATCGACCGGCTCGACGCCGACGATGCCTTGAGCGTCGGCATCATCACCGGCGCCGGCGGCACATTCTGCTCGGGCATGGACCTCAAGGGGTTCCTGAAGGGCGAGCGGCCATCGATCCCCGGCCGCGGCTTCGCCGGCCTCACCGAGGCGCCACCGAAGAAGCCGCTGATCGCGGCTGTCGACGGCTACGCGCTCGCCGGCGGGATGGAGATCGCGCTGTCGTGCGACATGATCGTCGCCAACCGCAACGCCAAGTTCGGGATCCCCGAGGTGAAGCGCGGGCTGGCAGCTGCGGCGGGCGGCCTGATCCGCATGCCGCGCCAGATGCCGTTCCGTGTGGCGATGGAGTTCGCATTGACGGGCGAGTTCTTCGGCGCGGAGCGTGCCTATCAACTCGGCATCATCAATCGCGTGACCGACGGCCCGGCGCTCGACGCCGCGCTCGAGCTTGCCGCCGCGATCGGCGCCAACGGCCCGCTCGCCGTGAAGGCATCCAAGCAGGTGATCGTCGAATCCCGTCTCTGGCCGGAAGATGAGATGTGGAAGAGGCAGCAGGAGATCGTCGGTCCTGTCTTCGTATCCGAGGATGCCCGCGAGGGCGCGGCTGCCTTTGCAGAAAAACGCCCACCGAATTGGAAGGGCAAGTAGGGCATCGCCTGTTTTGATGACGGAGCGTCGGTTTTGATTGCAGCAGAACCGACGCTCCAATTTTTTGTACCGGTGCCTCGCCGCACGCCGGTGGGCTTCCATGACAGCGCTATTGGGTGAATGATGCGCAGCTTTACCGAAGACCAGGTCATCTTCCGCGACTCCTACCGCAAGTTTCTCGCCAGCGAGATTGCGCCCCATATGGAGGAATGGCGGGAGGCCGGCATCGTCGACCGCAGCGCGTTCAAGAAGGCCGGCGACCTCGGCTTCCTGATGATCTGGCCCGAGGAAAAATATGGCGGAATGGGCGACGAGGACTTCCGCTATGAGCAGATCATCATCGAGGAGACCGCGCGCTCGGGCTGCAAGGGCTGGTTCAACACGCTGCACAGCCGACTGGTCGGATCCTATTTCAAGCGCTTCGGCACCGAGGAGCAGCGCGGCCGATTCCTGCCGAAATGCGTCAGCGGCGAGACCATCCTGGCCATCGCGATGACCGAGCCCGGCGCGGGCTCGGACCTCGCTGGCATGCGGACGACGGCGGAAGACAAGGGCGATCATTTCCTGCTCAATGGCTCGAAGACCTATATTTCCAACGGCATCAATTCCGACGTGGTGATCGTGGCCGCAAAGCTCGCGGGCGCCGAGAAGAAACATGCCATGGTGCTCCTGATCGTCGAGCGCGGCATGGAAGGTTTTGAGCGCGGCCGCAATCTCAAGAAGATGGGCATGCCGGCGCAGGACACTGCCGAACTGTTCTTCAACAATGTGAAGGTGCCCAAGGCCAACGTGCTGGGAGAACCCGGCAGGGGCTTCTACTATCTGATGGAAGGCCTTGCTGAGGAGCGGCTGATCTCCGCGGTCGGATCGATCGCCAATGGCCGCAAGGCGTTCGACATCACGCGCACTTACGTGATGGACCGCAAACTGTTCGGCCGTCCGCTCGCCGAACAGCAGAACACCCAGTTCCGCATGGCGGAGATGGATGCCGAAATCGATCTCGTGCAGGTCTATGTCGATCACTGCGTGGCCGAGCACAATGCCGGTCGCCTGACCAGCAACATGGGCGCCAAGGCCAAGATGATGTCGTCGGAGGTCGAGTGGAAGATGCTCGATCTTGGCGTCCAGTTGCACGGCGGCGCAGGTTACATGGATGAATATCCGATCAGTCGGATGTTTACCGACGCGCGCGTCAATCGAATCCTCGCTGGAAGCTCCGAGGTGATGCGGCTGATTATCGGCCGCGATGTCTTCTCGGAGCACTACAAGAGCATTCTGGACTAGCCGGTCACCACGACCGCTTTGCTGCCTCCGCTCCGCGTCAGCCGCGGGCCTGCCGCAGTGGCTCGCGCGCATGTTCCTTCGAGCGCAGCAATGCATCGACGAAGATCGGCTCCCAGGAGCGGATGTGCGTGCGGAGCAGGGCGGTCAGCGCCTCGGTCTCGCCGGCGAGCGCGAGCTCGATCAACCGGTAGTGCTCGGGCACTGACGCTTGCTGCCGCTCGTGGCCGGCGCGGGAGCTGATGCCGTAGAGCCGCATCTTGTCGCGCAGGCCCATCACCGTGTCGGTCAGTAGGTCGTTGCCGGCGGCCGCGATGAACTCGCGGTGATAGTTGCGGTCGGCTTCCAGATAGAGCTGGACGTCGTCGGTCTCGACGGCCCTGGCGATCTGGTCGGCCCAGCCGCGCACGACTGCCAGATCCTTCGGCGGATTGGCGGCGACCAGCACGGCGGCGTGCAGCTCGAGCACCTCGCGTAGGTCGAACAGGTTGCGCAACTCGGTCAGCGTCGGCTCGACCACCTTGAAACCGCGGTTGCGCATCGGCTCGACCAGGCCGCCGCGGCTGAGCTCGAGCAGTGCTTCGCGGACCGGCGTCGAGGAGACGCCGAGGCTCGCGGCGAGAGACGGCACCGAATACATCGTGCCCGGAAGACTCTGCCCGGAAATGATCTCGGCCCGCACCCGCTGCAGCACCTGTTCTCGCAAATTCTGGTCCATCGGTGGTCGTCGCCGCCTCTCGCTGGGAACTCCGATTCGTCGCTGATTATTACTTAGCCTTGACGCCGCCGGTAGCGTATGACGTAAATGTGTAACGCATTACAAAAATGCGCCACATGGCCCGACGGGATAGGTGAGACGGCGGTGAAACAGCGGCTACCCGGCTATTGCACGCTTTGTCGCTCGCGATGCGGTGCCGTCACCGTGGTCGAGGACGGGCGTCTCGTCGGCGTAGAGGTATTGAATAACCACCCGACCGGCGGCGCGCTTTGCGCCAAGGGCAGGGCGGCGCCCGAAATCGTCGCCAGCCCGCGCCGCCTGACCGTCCCGCTCAAGCGAACCCAGCCGCGCGATGCCGCCGATCCGGGCTGGGTCGAGGTGTCGTGGGACGAGGCGTTGACCGAGATCGCGGCGCGGCTCGGTACGATCCGGGCCGAGAGCGGCGCCGAGGCGGTGGCGTTCGGCGTCACCACGCCGAGCGGCACGCCGATGGTCGACAGTTTCGAGTGGGTCGAGCGTTTCATCCGCGGCTTCGGCAGCCCGAACCTGATCTATGCGGTCGAGATCTGCGGCTGGCACAAGGACTATGCGCACGCGCTGACCTTCGGCCGCGGCATCGGCTTTCCCGACTACGACAATGCCGATGCGATTATCCTGTGGGGCCACAATCCGGCGCGCACCTGGCTCGCCCAGGCAACGCGGATCGCCGACGCGCGGCGGCGCGGCGCCAAGGTCGTGGTGGTCGATCCCAAGCCGAACGGCTCGGGGCAGCAGGCCGATCTCTGGCTGCGCATTCGCCCGGGCGCCGACGGTGCGCTCGCGATGGGGGCGATCCGTCACCTCATCGCAACCGGCAGCTTCGATGCGGATTTCGTCAATGCATGGACCAATGGATCGCTCCTGGTCGATCGTGCGACGGGACGCTTCCTGCGCGCCGACGCGTTGTGGCCGGATGGCGCACCGGAGGCTTTCGTTCGTCTCGATGCGTCGGGCGCGCCGGTACCTTGCGACACCCGCTACGCGCCGCAGAGCTGTGGCCAGCTGCGTGGCGCGCTGCAGGTCCGCACACGCGGCGGCCGGATGATAGCGGCGGCAACTGCGTTCGAACTGCTTGTCGAGCGGGCCGCGCCTTACACGCCGGCGCACGTCGCGGAGCTGACCTGGCTTCCTGTCGAGGACGTCGACGCGTTCAACAGGCTGCTCGCTCGACGGCCACGGCTCGCCTATCATTCCTGGACCGGCGTCGGCCAGCACACCAACGCGACCGCGATCGAGCGCACGATTGCAACGTTGTATGCGCTGACCGGTGCTTGCGATCGGCCCGGCGGCAATCGCTGGCCGGTGCCGCCGCCGACCCGTGCTCTCAACGACTACAACATACTATCGTCGGAGCAGCAGGCGAAGGCGCTGGGCATTGCCGAACTGCCGCTCGGCCCGCCGGCCAAGGGCTGGATCACGGCGCGCGACTTCAGCCGGGCCGTGCTCGACGGCGAGCCCTACCGGGTGCGCGCGCTGGTCGCCTTCGGCACCAACTTCGTCGTCTCGCAGGGCCATTCCGAGCGCAACCGCGCCGCGCTGAACGCGCTGGAATTCCAGGTTCATATCGACATGTTCATGAACCCGACCGCGGAGAGCGCCGATTTCGTGCTGCCCGCCAGCACGCCGTGGGAGCGCGATGCGCTCAAGATCGGATTCGAGATCACGCAGGAAGCCGTCGAGACCGTGCAGTTTCGCCCGCGCATGGTCGAGCCGGTCGGTGAGGTGAAGGCCGATTACGAGATCGCCGCCGCGCTCGCGCTCAAGCTCGGGATGGGCGAATTGTTCTTCGGCGGCGACATCACGGCCGGCTGGAACTATCAGCTCGCACCGCTCGGCATCGGTGTCGAGGATCTCCGCGCGCATCCCGAGGGTCGTCGGTTCCCGCAGATCTTCCGCGACGAAAAATACGCCGTGACGCGCGAAGACCGAACAGTTGCCGGATTCGCGACGCCGACACGCCGCGTCGAGCTCTATTCCGAGCTGATGCTGGGACACGGGTATGATCCCTTGCCCGACCACGTCGAGCCGGTCGGCAGCCCGCTCACGGCAGCGCCGGACGGACGCTTTCCGCTCGCGCTTTCCACCGCCAAGAGCGGCTGGTTCGTTCACTCCTCTTATCGGCACGTCGCCTCGCTGCGGCGCAAGTCGCCCGATCCGGCCGTCGAGATCAGTCCGCAGCTCGCCGAGCGGCGCGGCCTTGCCGAAGGCGACTGGGCCGTGGTGGAGACGCATGGCGGTGCCGTGCGCCTGAAGGTGCGCCTCAATGCGGCGCTCGACGATCGGGTCGTCGTCGCCGAATTCGGCTGGTGGGAAGACTGTCCGCCGCTCGGCCGCGAGCGTTCCGCGACGGCGGGTAAGCACACCCGCAACATCAACGCCGTGCTGCATGACGATGCGCGCGATCCGGTCAGCGGCTCTGTCCCGCTGCGCGCGATCGTCTGCGATATCAGGCGCGACGGCGTTGCCAGTCGAGGCCTGTGGAGCGGTCAGCGGCGGTTCACGGTCGGTGCGCGCCGCGCCGAGGCAGATAATGTCATCGCGCTCAACCTGCTGCCGCTTGACGGCGGTCCGCTGCCCGACTTCCTGCCGGGCCAGCACGTGATGCTCTCGCTGCCCGGCGCGACGGAGGCACGGGCCTATTCACTGACCGGATCCGGTGATCTGCCGCATGCGCTGTCGATTGCGGTGAAGGGACGTTTCTTCAATGAGGCGCCGAGTAGCGACGCGGCGTTCTTCATGCCGGATCGTCTGCATCGCCTGGCCGTCGGCGACGAGGTTGTGCTGGAGCCGCCGGGCGGCATCTTCACGCCGCCATTGAAGGGGCCGCGGCCGCTGATTTTCCTCGCCGCCGGCATCGGCATCACGCCGTTCATCAGCCATCTCGAAACGCTGCAACGGATTGCACCACAGGATCGCGTTGGCGAAACCCTGCTGCTGCACGGCTGCCGCAGCAGCCGGGAGCATCCGTTTGCCGAGCGGCTTGCGGAGTTGGAAGCCGGTATTCCAGGGCTGAAGCGCGTGACGTTCTATTCCGCACCGTTCGCGCAGGACCCGATCGACTCGCATTCGTTGCGCAAGGGGAGGGTTGATCTCGGACAGGTCAAGCCGTTGTTGGCGCGCCGGCCGCTGGTCTACATCTGCGGCTCGCCGGAATTCGTTGCGGCGCAGATCGAGGCCGTGACGGCGCTCGGCGTGCCGCGCTTCGACATTTTCGCTGAAAGCTTCGTGTCGCCGCCGTCGGTGCCGAGCAACCTTGCGCCGCGCACCATCCGGCTTGCGGGCAGCGAGCAGAGCTTTTCCTGGAAACCCGAGCAGGGGACGCTGCTTGATGCGGCGAGTGCGGCGGGTGTCGCGCTGCCGAGCGGCTGCCGTGTCGGGCAATGCGAAAGCTGTGCGGTTCAGGTCGTCGATGGGGAGTTCATCCATCTCGGCCCTGTCGATGGCAGCGAGGGACAGTGCCTCGCCTGCCAGGCCGTGCCGCTGACCGATCTCACGCTCGCGCTTTGATGACCAAACACGATTGAAGGCTGTAACCGCATTACCGGAAGGGGATCAGATTGATGACGAATGCAACGCACGATCAAACCGTGAGCTTACGAAAACCTGTCGCGGACAACATCATCGCGCGATTTTCGCAAGCCTTGGTGGCGTTTGCGGAGCGCTGGTTCCCGGATGCCTACGTCGTCGTCCTGATCGCGGTGATTGCGGTCGCAATCGGCGCGATCCTGCATGGCGGTTCGCCGCTTGCCGTCAGCCGCGCGTTCGGTGACGGGTTCTGGAACCTGATTCCCTTCACGATGCAGATGGCGCTGGTCGCGATCGGCGGCTATGTCGTGGCGATGTCGCCGCCGGTGGCGGCCGTGCTGGCGCGGCTCGCCAGCGTGCCGAAGACCGGGCGCGGCGCCGTGGTCTTTGTCGGCGTGCTCAGCATCTTTCTGTCGCTGCTGAACTGGGGCCTCAGCCTGATCTTCTCGGGTCTTCTGGTGCGGGAAATCGCGCGGCGCACCGACATCAGGCTCGACTACCGGGCGGCCGGCGCCGCCGGTTATCTCGGGCTCGGCTGCGGCTTCACGCTCGGCATCACGTCATCAGCCGCGCAGCTGCAGGCAAATGCCGGCAGCATTCCGGCATCGCTTCTGCCGATCACCGGCGTGATCGGTTTCTCGGAAACCATCCTGACCTGGCAGAATATGGTCACCGTCGTGATGGTGACCGTGGTCTCTGCTGCGATCTGCTATTTCACGACGCCTGCGCCCGAACAGGCGAAGACGGCGGAAGACCTCGGCGTTGCGCTTGGCGATGATCGCATCGAGGCCAAGAAGCCGGCGCGTCCGGGCGATTGGCTGGAGTTCAGCCCGCTGCTGACGATCCTGATCGCCGTGCTAGCCGCCGGCTGGTTGTGGCAGACGTTCCAGTCGGGCAATCCCCTGATCACACTGTCGGGCCTCAACACCTATAATTTCGTCTTCCTCATCCTCGGCGTCGTGCTGCACTGGCGTCCGCGCAGCCTCATCGAGTCGTTTTCGAAGGCGATGCCGAGTGTCTCCGGCGTGCTGTTGCAGTTTCCGTTCTACGCCGGCATTGCGCAGATCCTGACCAAGGTCCCGAACGGCAGCGGCACGACGCTGTCGGACACGATCGCACACTGGTTCGTCGGCGCCTCCAGCAATTCCACCGTATTCTCGTTCCTGGTCGGAATCTATTCGGCGCTGCTCGGCTTCTTCGTGCCGTCGGCCGGCGGCAAGTGGATCATCGAGGCGCCCTACATCATGAAGGCGGCCAACGACATCGGCGCGCATCTCGGCTGGACGGTGATGGTCTACAACATCGCCGAGACGCTGCCGAACTTCATCAACCCGTTCTGGATGCTGCCGCTGCTCGGCATCCTCGGCCTGAAGTCGAAGGACCTGATCGGCTACACCTCGGTCCAGTTCTTCATCCACTTCCCGATCGTGATGCTGCTGGCGGCGATCCTGATGGCGACCTTCAGCTATCATCCGCCGATCCTGCCCTGAGCGACCATGGCCGGGCACCGGGACGCACGGTGCCCGGCCAATTCAGCGCTCGACGACTGTCATCACCAAAACTGTGCTGTTTTTCCGCCCGCCGCGAACGAGCCATCGCGCCGGGCAGTCATCTTTGGACAGTCATTTCATTGACCGCCGCCCGGTTCGGCTGGATATTGATGCGCGATATCCCGCGTTGTTCAAGGCCACCGCAATGAGACATGACCACCGCAGCTTGATGTGCGACATGCGAAGCCGCATGCAGCATCGCTGTGTCTCGGCGGCGACCGGCGTCTGTTGTTGATCGCTTCAATAAATCAAAGCACCCGACAATCAGACAGGAGCGCCGTCATTCGGCGATCGAGCACGCATGTCCCAAGCCAAAATGTCCCAAGCCTATGTCATCGAAGTATCGGATCGCACCGCCGGCATCGTCGTCAGCGACAAAAGCGGCTTCTGCTTCTTCTCCTCCGACCGCGCCTTTGACGGCCTCGACGGCGGCTATTTCGGCTCCGCGCGCGCCGCGGAGCGTGCGGTGAGGGCGCACTTGCAGCAGCGCCGCGAGGTCGGAGGCCGTGCGACGCGCGGTTGAGGCGGTTTCTCAGGAGGCTGCGGCGAGCGGCGGCGAGACCACCTGCGGCGCCTCGGGCGCTTGCGTGGCAGTCGTTGCTAGCTGGAAGCGGATGCCGTGCAACGAGCAGATCAGCGGGATGCCGCGAAAGTCGTCGTGGAAGGCGCGGATCCGGCGCGCCAGCTCGCCGGCGCTGACGCCGGCGGGAAGCTCACACATCTCGCGATACATCTGCCGGGTGCTCTTGATTCCGCACCAGGCGATCTCCAATTCCGCCAGCGGCGTGGGATCGCAGGCGAGATCGCGCGACATCCGCCAGAACAGATGGGCAAGCCGCACATAGGCGATCTGTTCGAGCCCGCGCACGCTGATCCTGTCGGGAACGATGAAGGACTCGACTCCGACGATCGGGCCGGAATCGACGCGCGCCGCCATCACATGGGCCGTCGCGCCGAAGGTGCGGGCACCGTCATAGAGCGCGAAATGCGCCGGCGCCCAGCCGGGATATTGCGGCGGGCCGGGATGGAAATTGTAGGCGCCATGGCCGAGCGCCGCCAGAATGTGCTCCGGCACGATGACGCTAGTGGTGAAGGCCAACAGCCGGGCCTCGCGCGAGACCTCCGGCCCGATCGCGGCGAGCTCGTCGGCCGTTACCACGCAGCGGAACGACAGCGCCGGATTGTGCGCCTTCAGCAGTTCGGTGAGCGCGAATTGCTGGCTGGCGACGCCGGTGAGAAGGATGATTGTCTTCATGATGTCGATTGTCCTTCCCTTGCTCTGTCTTCCCGCCGTTCATCCGCCGCGCTGCCCGCCATCACGACGACGCTGCCGGCATCGCGGGACTGGCCCACGGCGCGGAACAGGTCGGCCGGCAATGTCTGCCATGGCGCGATCTCGATGATGCGGTTGTTCGCGCTCTTCGCGGCCGATTTCGCCGCGCGGATATTGTCCTGCCAGGGGCAGAGTGCGAGCTCGAGCCGGCCGAACCCGCCGCAATCGGCCGCGAACGCGCTAGTGACCGCCTCGATGCCGGCAGCCATTTCGTGCGCGTCGCTGGTCGCGATATCGCGCATGATCACGGTGATCGCCTCATTCGAGGCCGCCTGCGACCGGATCACGATCATGGCGTCACGGCCGCCGCTGCGGCTGGCGCGCCGCGCGGCCCGCATCGCGATGCCGAATTCGGCGTCCGGTCCAATATCGCTGCCGTCAGTGGGCAGGTTGTGAACGACCGTGGTGTGGCGGGGCGTGCCGGCATCTTCGGCCGGGGCGTGGTATGAGCGCGGCAGCCAGATGGTGTCGAGCGCCATTTGCGACGATGTCAGGCTCCAGGCCTGGTCGAGCAAATAGCCTTCCCAGACCGCGGGATAGGCGCTCGCGATGTGGTGCCAGTTGCGCAGCACCGTTTCGGCGGCGGGCGAGCGGCCGAGATAGAGGGTGCGCGCCGACATTTCCCACCGGTTCCATTTGTGGAGCGCGATGTCGCAATCAAGGTGTGACGGCAGCAGTGGCGGCTCGCTGAGGACTGCGTCGGCCTCGATGAAGAGCAGCGGCTCCCGGTGCTGCTCCCACGTCCGCAGCATGAAGGCGGATTTCTCGGCCGCGCTCATGTGCTCGCCGTCTGCGGTGTCGATCGGAGCGATGTCGCAGGCGATCCGGAATTCGGTCAGTTTGTCGCGGAGGGCGCGGGCGCGATCGTCGCCGCAAGCGCGGGGGTAGCAGGAGACCACGCGCAGCGATGCCTCGGACCTCGAGCCTTGTTCGGGCGCGATCGGGCGCCAATTGAGGCCGCCCCACCACATCTCATGCGGGCCATCGAAGCTCGGCCCGATCGTTCCGAAGTCGGTCAGCTTGGATTTCAGGAAGTCGAAGGCGGGATTCTCGCCGAAGGGGACGACGACCGCGCAGTCGGCGCGGAGCGACCGGTAAAGCATCTCGACGGCGGGGCCGCTCGGCGGCTCGACGAGGATGATGACGCCATGGTCCCTCGCCGGCACCGAGCCGGCCTGATGGACGACCGCGGGTCCGAGCCGCTCCGACAGCCAAGCAAGCCGCCGGCGCTGCACCGCGCTCATCCGGATGCCGTTCGCCGTCAGCAATTGGTCGAAGTTCGTCTGCAAGCCGTCCGCTTGCGCCGTGTCAGCCGAAATCATGCCCGCACTACCCCTCGTTAGCCTTCTACGTGCGGGGCGGCCGGATCAGGCGGACAAATCATCCGTCGTCGTTCGTTGCCGGCATGCCCTTGACGCTGCGCCAGGTCAGTGTGGCCGAGGGGGCACCGTTGCCGTCACGGTCCGCGACCGCAAGGATGCGGTCATGGTGGAGGGCGGTCAGCGCGACCGTGTAGATGGCGACGTCGTCTTCGAAGCCGTCGACCGGCATCAGCAGCATGCCGTCGTCACTGGAAGCGTGGAAGTGACGGCCGCGCCGTTCGAGGCCGGCATCGATGAGCCGTCCGTCGGCGATTGCTGTCACGTTCGAACTCTCGGCGGCTTTCGCGGCACTCTCGCCGTATTGGACCGTGATGCCGTGGAGCATCCCGTCGCGGGTGAGCTTGGCCAGCGGCAGCGCGATGGTCGCGATTGCCATCCGGCGCGACAGCGGTATCCGCAGGCGGAGGTCGCCGAGCCCGGTATGATAGACGCTGACCGCCTCCAGCGACGCTTGGCCGTTCCGATCGAACAGACCGACCTGCAGCGTCCCGCACAGTGCTTCGCCGAACACATTCGCCGGCAGGCGATTGGCGCCGAACAGCGTGTAGAGATAGGCGTGCGACGGCGAGAGGGCGGCAAAGCTGCCCGCCAGCCACATCGGGGGCGCTGGCGCCGTGCAGGCGGTCATGAGGCCGCGAGCGATGATGCAATCATTGACGAAGTCGGCATCGAGCAACGGCGCCAGCGTCTGGGTGCCGAGATTGACGTCATGCTTGATGCCGCCGAGCAGCGTGAGCTCATCGTCGTCCGGCAGCAGCAGGAGGCGTCCGAGCACGGCGGCGGCCCAGCGCGCCGCGACCACGGGATCGGCATCGGGCTGCAATCCGTAGCGTGGTGCCAGCTCGCGAGCGCGCGAAACATAAGCCAGCGTTCCGGATTGCACCTCGGCCGCCAGCGCTAGCTGGGCGGCCGGGCGCTGATCACCCTCGCGCAACACGTCACCGTCGCGATAATCCAGCGCCGATCCTTCCCTGGAACAGCACAGCTGCTCCAGCAAGGCGACGTTGCGGACCAGCATGCGCTTGACGTGAGGAGTGACGACGCGATCCGAGACCAGGCCCTCCGCGGTGTCGTCATCGGCGATATCGTCGAAGGCATCGTCAAGCGTCAGCAGATAGGCGCCGTGCAGGCGGATGTGGATGCCCTCGCGATCGAAAACTCGTCGCAGCGATTTCTGCACGCTTGCGGAATAGCCGAGGTCGACCAGGATCAGATCGGTGCAGCCGTCGAAATCCGGGATATGCGCGCGAAGATAGGTGAGCAGACGCGCCCGGACGCCGGCAGCGATATCGGTGATCTCGCTCGGGTCCATCAGATCGGGCAGGGCGTCGGCGAGTTCGCGGCCGCTGGCAATGCCGTCAGGATACTGCGCGAAGAACTTCATCACGGCGGGCGGTCGCACCTTGACGATGTCGACAAAGGTCGTCGCGTCGATCTTGACGACCCGGCTCAGCAGCTCACAGAGCGGTTCGAGCGTGTCGGCCGACCCGACCAGGCTGACGCGACGATTGATCTCGATATAGGCGCCGGTCTCGCCGTGGGTTGCCTGCCAGACCCGATGCGGCAGCAGGCCGTCGCGGCCGAGAAATCCGACCGCAACGCGTGCGCCCTTGCGAGCAAGCGCCGCGCGCCGGGCGGCAATGAATGCATCGAACGCCGCCATCACCGGGCCGAGCACGGTCACGCCGAGGTCGAAAGCGGGAGAATGCTTCGCGCTCTTCGTCGTCACCGCGCGCCGCAGCGTGCGGGCGCCGCAATCGAGCCGCGACGGCTGATCGGGGCACAGCAATTCGAAGATCGATGTCTCGCGCTGAAATTTGGAAGCCAGCGCCGCGCCGGCCTGCGGATAATAGCGCGGGCGGATGCCGTGACGGCGCGCACCGTCGATATCGGCGGCGTGGTTGTCGCCGACATGGAACGAGTTTGCCGCGTCGATGCCTTGCTCGGCGAGATAGGCTCCAAACAGCGCGTCGCTCTTGCTGCTGCCGTGATCGCAGGACGCATAAAGGAAATCCCAGCGCAGCCCGGGACTGCAGGAACGCAGCAACTGCGCGAGCTGGTCGGTGCTCCAGTAAGTGTCGGAAATGAAGCCGACGCGAAAACCGCCGCGCTTCATGTCCAGATATTGCTCGAGCATTTCGGGATTGGCGCGGCACAGCTCGAGTTCGGTCTCGAACTCGAGTTGAGCGAGATTCTGCAATGCATTGCGGCCCAGGCCGAACAGCCTGAACGGAAAGTATTTGTAGATGTCGGTGATGCGCACTTCGGTGGAGCCGCACCGCTCCTGCGATACCTTGCGCGCCCGCGCCTCCGCCTGGATTCGATGCTGAACGAAACTGGCGGACATGTTCGGCAATTTTTCAGCAATGCAGGAACGCTGAAAAACCCTTTCAAATACGCCATCCGGCGTCGTGCAGGCGCGCAACAGAAATGTATCGAAAACATCGAATGAACATGCAGAAATATTCTGCGCTCGACGCGTCGCGTCGACCGTCATGATCGTCATGCGCATTCCCGCCAGTCCTCATGCGTTGAACGCGCGCGTGAGACAAATCAGGCGCGACGATTCAAAAAAGTTGATGCGCGATTCGAAAACGCGCGCTTCGCGACTGACAGATTCAAAAAATCCGATAACGTCGAAACAGTGATTCGGAAAAAATTGCCTAGTCGCAATCGTCGAGTGCAAGATGGCGACCAACGGCGATGAATCACTCGCATGCTCCGCGCATGCATGTGTTCGCGTGGCGTTAGTTGGTGTGACAACAGCGTTTTCCGACGCGACGATCTCTTCCGCGGACATGCGAGGCGATGCCGAAAGACTGCTCCGAACTCCGTCGAATTTTTCCTTGCGCCTCCGCGCAGCGGCAGCTTTTGCCGGGCGCTCGGCAAAAATATCCAGCTAAGCATTTGAAAAATAACGAAAAAAGCTCGCCTGGTTTGCGAGGTCTCTCCGTTCAACGCTCAGAAGCCGCATGGAATGTGTGCCAGCGGCGTTGGTTGGAGAGCGGCGGATGAGTTACGCGCTTGATATGAGGGCACCGGCCGAAGTGGAGGCCACGCCGGCCGCGGTTGCGCCGGCCGAAGCGGCTGCTCCGTGGAGCAACGTCCCCACCGTTGCCGATGCGGGCCCGCTCGACACCGTCGAGATTCACGACGAAGACAAGGAATTGCTCGACCGCCTTGCTGACGGCGACGAGACGGCGTTTCGTGCTCTGGTCGAGCGTCATATCGATCGCGCCTACGCGATCGCGTTGCGCATCGTCGGCAACGCGGCCGATGCCGAGGACGTCGTGCAGGACACGATGCTGAAGGTGTGGACGCATCGCGGCCGTTGGCAGCATGGCCGCGCCAAGTTCTCGACCTGGCTCTATCGCGTCGTCAGCAACCGCTGCATCGATCTGCGCCGCAAGCCGCGCACCGAGAATGTCGACGTCGTGCCCGAGGTCGCCGACACCCAGCTCGATGCTTCCGCCGTGATCGAGCGCAACGAGATCGGCAATCTGCTGGAGGTCGCGATGCAGCGGCTGCCCGAGCAGCAGCGTGTCGCGGTGATCCTGTCCTATCACGAGAACATGAGCAACGGCGAGATCGCCGAGGTCATGGACACGACCGTGGCCGCGGTGGAGTCGCTGTTGAAGCGAGGACGGCAGCAGCTGCGCGAGATGCTGAAGCGGCACGAGCGCGACCTGCGCGGCGCGTTTACCGACTGCTAACCATAAATTCCGGCTTCTGAAGATTTTGCGCCTGACCACCGGCGGCCGATCCGTTTGATCGGGCGGACGGGGGCTGGATCCGCGTCACCTCTCTTCTTCACGATGCGATATGCCATGCCCCATCATCACAGGAGCTACTCATGCCGGCAATCTCCACCAACACCGCCGCGAACTCCGCGGTCCGTTACCTCAACATCAACTCGCAGCAGGAAACCAGCGCGCTGTCGAAGCTGTCGAGCGGCTCGCGCATCACTTCGGCCTCCGACGATGCGGCGGGCCTTGCGATCTCGACCCGCATCTCCTCCGACATCACGACGCTGCAGCAGGCCGCTACCAACGCGGCGCAGGCGACCTCGATCCTGCAGACCGCCGATGGCGGCGCCTCCAACATCTCGGACATCCTGGCCCGCATGAAGTCGCTGGCTTCCGAGTCCGCCTCGGGCACCGTGGCCGATTCCAGCCGCGCCTACATCAACTCGGAATTCACGCAGCTCAAGGGCGAAATCGACTCGATCGCCAGCGGGACCCGCTACAGCAGCCAGAGCTTGCTCGATGGTTCGAGCGTGTTCTCCTCGGGCGTCTCGGTGCTGGTCGGATCGACCTCGGCCGACACCATCACGATCACGCTGACGAGCCTCACGGCCTCGTCGCTGTCCGTGACGTCGCTCGACGTCTCCAGCCTGTCGAGTGCCACCAGCGCGATGGCGGCTCTCGACACCGCGATCGACAAGGTGTCGTCCGCACGCGCCGAGATCGGTGCTCAGGAATCCCGCTTCAACTTCAGCGCCGACTCGATCTCGACCCAGACCCAGAACCTGCAATCGGCCAACTCGGCGATCAAGGACGTCGATATCGCCTCCGAGCAGGCGACGCTGTCCTCGGCCGAGGTGAAGACCCAGGCCGCGGTTTCGGCGGAAACCGCGGCGAACCAGATGCCGCAGTATCTGCTGAAGCTGCTCGGCTAATTCGAAAGACCGGTCGGGCCGGCATGATGCCGGCCCGATTCCTATCGCGGCGGAAGTTTCGACATGACGGTTAGCAGCGCCACCTCGAGCACATCAGGCACCACGTCGACCAGTTCTGCCAGTACGGTGACAACGACCGGCACGACCAATTCGACCAGCATCGATTGGGATGCCCTGATCGAGGCCGAGGTCAATGCCAAGCTCGCAGCGGCGACCTCGATCACCACGACGATCACCGCGAACCAGGCCAAGATCACCGCCTATCAATCGCTGCAGACCGAGCTGTCGACGCTGGCAAGCGGGTTGTCGTCGCTCGGCACCTCGATCATCAATTCGATTGCCACCAACGCGTTCGCCACGCGGGCGGCGACGATCTCGTCCAACGGTGACGTCAGCGCCTCGTCGGCGCTGAACATGAGCGTCAATAGCGGCTCGGCGACCGGCGATCACACGCTCCAGATCACCCAGCTCGCGACCGCGCAGAAGGTGATCGGCACCTCGCAGTCGAGCAGTTCGACCGCGCTGGGCCTCTCCGGCACTTTTTCGCTCGGCCTGTCCGGCGGCACCAGCACGGCGATCTCGATCACCAGCGGCATGTCGATGCAGGATATCGTCGACACCATCAACGCCCAGACCTCGACCACCAATGTCCAGGCCTCGATCGTCCAGGTGTCGAGCGGGTCCTATGAGATGGTGCTGACAGGGACGCAGGACGCCGCTGACATCACCTATTCGTCGACGTCGGGCGATGACATCCTGAACAAGCTCGGCGTCACCGACACGTCCGGAGCGTTCACCGACGTGCTGCAGAAGTCGCAGTCCGCGGAATTCACCCTCGACGGCATCGCGCTCACGCGGAACACCAACGACATTTCCGACGTCCTGTCCGGCGTCACTTTCGACCTGCTGCAGCCGACACCGAGCGGCACCAGCCTGAACATCAGCATCGAGACCGACACCAGCCAGATCACGTCAGCGCTGCAGACCTTCGTCACCAACTACAACGCATTTCGCGACCAGGTGATCGCGCAGTCGGCGCAGAATTCCGACGGCACGGCCGCATCCAGCGCGGTGCTGTTCGGCGACAGCACGATGCGCGATATCATGACGCAGCTGCAGCAGGTGCTCAGCGGGACGGTCGGCAGCATGACGATGGCCGATCTCGGCCTGTCCTTCAACGAAAACAACGAGCTCCAGCTCGATACCGGCACGCTGTCGACGGTGCTGACGCAAAATCTCGCCGGCGTCACCCGATTGCTGTCGGCGCAGACTACCACTTCGTCCAGCCAGCTCAGCGTGGTCAATACCGGCACATCGCCGCAATCCTTCACGGTCGACCTCACGGTGGACTCCACCGGTATGCTGACCGGAGCTTCGATCGGCGGCGACAGCTCCGGCTTTTCGGTGGTCGGCAACACCATCATCGGCAATTCGGGCACGATCTACGCCGGCATGGCCTTTACTTATACCGGCTCGACCTCGCAGTCGATCACGGTGACATCGTCGTCCGGCCTCGCGACGCAACTCTACCAGCTCGCGCATACCAGTTCCGGCACCAGCGGTCAGCTGCAGACGTTGATCACGAACCTGCAGTCGCGCGACACGGACCTGCAGTCGCAGGTCAGCGACATTCAGAGCAATGCGGCCACATTCAAGGCTCAGCTGCAGGTTCAGTACGCCAATTACCAGGCGGCCATCGAAAGCGCGAACAACACGCTGGGCTACCTGAAAGCACTCCTAGACGCAGCATCGAGCAACTGATGACACAGAATGCCACGGCCTACCAAGCCAACAATGCCTATCGATCCGCCGCGGTGGCGGTGCCGCCGCTGAAGGCGGTGGTGATGCTGTGCGACGGTGCGATCACGCTGTTGCAGAAGGCGCTGGACGCGCACGAGGCGAAGCGGTTCGAGGAAGGGCACATCTATCTGACGCGGGCGACCGCGATCCTGCGCGGGCTGAGCCACAATCTCGATTTCACCCGCGGCGGCGCGATGGCCGATCGTCTCTACCGCACCTATAACGCCCTGATCATGGCGTGCCTGCGCTCCTATGGCCGGCCGCAGGCCAGGGAGAATTTCCGGCGCATCATCGCGAGCCTGGCGGAATTGCGCGACGCCTGGAAGTTCGTCGAGGCGACCGCCGGCAAGGCCGCCAAGGCCAGGGCACTCGACAAGACGCTCGAATCAGCCGCGGGCCGCTGAGCCCGGACAGGGCAGCGAATCACCCGGCGAGGGCGTTTCGCCGGCGGAGCAAGGGGCCTGGGCGGGTGCCCCCGGTTGGGGAAAATAGCCGCCCGGCGAGCACCATGCTGGACCTGACGCGACAGCGGCGGAAATTGATTTCCGCCGTCCCGCGAATGCTTTATGACAGCCTTGGCGACGAGGCTGGATCTGCGCGCGCGATGGATGTTGCGACATTCGAAGACCTGATCGACCGGCTGGGGGAGGATCTGTCCCGCTGGCCCGACGATCAACGCCTTGCCGCCGTCCAGCTCCTTGCATCCTCGGCTGAGGCGCGGATGCTCTACGAGGAGGCGGGCGCGGTACGCCGCGCGCTCGCGGCGCCGCCGGTTCGCGCACCTCACGGCCTTGCCGACCGCATCGTGACCGCAGCGGCGAAATTACCCCAGAAGCCCGCTTCGGGGCCGGCCCCGGCTGACGATCAGCCGGACGATGCACAGGCACCGGGCCGATCCGCAGAGCAAGGCAAGGTGCTGCCTGCGCTGCTGCTGGCCCTCTGCCTGTTGCCCGCATTGACGCCGCCGGCGTTCATGCTCGGCGAGCCGGATCTGCCGATCAGCCTTTCGCTCTAAGGCGCTCCGCATTGCCGTTGCGGCTGTCCGCGTGTTTTCGCGGCGGGATGCTTGCGCGCACCTGCGAGCCACGAACCCGCAACGGACACGGCAAATTCTGCCGCTTCATCAAGTGATTCCGGGTGGATGAATCCGCGCCTGAAATCGGCGCGTCATCCGTTTTATCTGCGAACGACATCACGACCCCAATGTTCCACCGCGTTCCGTCGCGCATTCCGCGGCGAAGAGAGCCTTGTCATGACCGTTTCCTCGGCAACCTCTGCTGCAACCTCCACCACGTCGAGCTCGTCGTCGAGCGCATCGATGGGGATGAGCTCGACCGATTTCCTCAACCTTCTCGTCAGCGAGCTGCAAAACCAGGATCCGCTGAACGCCACCAGCACAACCGACTTCATCAACCAGCTCACCTCCTACGCCAACTTCACCGAGCAGCAGTCGACCAACGCCAGCATGACGTCGCTGGCGAACTCGTTCTCGAGCCTCGTGACGCTCAACTCGGTCAACTATATCGGCCACACCGTCGAGGCCAAGACGAACACGGCGGAGCTGACCAACGGCTCGGCTACCTTCGGCTACTCGCTCACCTCGGCCGCGTCCAACGTCGCGATCACGATCCAGGACTCCTCGGGCAACACGGTGTGGAGCGGCAAGGGGACCGGAACCGCCGGCTCCAACACCTTCACCTGGAACGGTCAGACCTCCGACGGCACCCAGCTCAAGGACGGCGGCCAGTACACGATTCAGGTGACCGCGACCGACTCCGCCGGAAACTCGCTGCTCAGCTACACCACGATGACGGGAACAGTGACCGGCATCGATGCATCCGGCTCGACGCCCTCGCTGCTCGTGAACGGCGTTCCCGTCAGCGCCGCCAATATCATCGGCGTCACGTCTTGATTGCTACCGGAGTAATATCATGAGTCTCACTGGTGCTCTTTCCTCGGCGATCTCGGCGCTCAATGCGCAGAGCCAGTCGCTGGCAATGATTTCCGACAACATTTCCAACGCCGACACCACGGGCTACAAGACCACTTCGGCGATGTTCCAGGATCTGGTGACTGCGTCGAACAGCGCCACCTCGTACACGTCCGGCGGCGTCACGGTGTCCGGCCGCGCCAACATCACCCAGCAGGGATTGCTGTCCGCGACCACCAACGCTACCGACGTCGCGATCCAGGGCAGCGGCTTTTTCGTCACCACCAACGCGACGTCCGGCGGCACCACCTCCTATACGCGCAACGGCGCGTTCACCACCGACAATCTGGGCTACCTCGTCAACAACGGCAACTACCTCGAGGGCTGGCGCACCGACGCTAACGGCAACATCATCGGCAATGCCTCTGCCGCGAGCCTCGGACCGATCAATACGCAGGTGGCGTCCACCAGCGGCAGCGCCACCACCAAGACCACGGTCGCGGCGAACCTGCCGGCCGATGCCGCGGTCGGTGCGACCTTCAATAGCTCGATGACGGTCTGCGATTCGCTGGGTACGGCGAGCACGATCCAGATCGATTGGAAAAAGACCGCCGACAACTCCTGGCAGGCCAGTTTCGAGACGCCAAAGCTAGCGTCGGACTCCACGACCGACAGCGCCAACGCGATCGCCGACACGGTGGATATCACCTTCAACAGCGACGGCTCGCTCGCCTCGACAAGCCCGAGCCCGCCAACAATCTCGGTGACGGGTTGGAAGGATGGTGCGGCCGACAGCTCTGGCACCAGCGCCATCACGCTCAATCTCGGTACGGTCGGCAAGACCGACGGCCTGACGCAATATTCGTCGGGCGAGACCACGCCGGCGGTCGATCTCACGAGCATCACATCGGACGGTCTGCCCTATGGCAAGCTGAGCAGCATTTCGATCGGAAAAGGCGGCGTGGTCGACGCCACCTACTCCAACGGGCAGACCATTGCGATTTACAAGATTGCGGTCGCGACCTTCAGCGATCCCAACGGATTGAGCGCGGCCAGCGACGGGATGTACTCCGCGACGGCCGCTTCCGGCAACGCCACGCTGCAGACCTCGGGCACCAACGGCGCCGGCACGATCTACGGCAGCGAACTGGAGTCGAGCACCACCGACACCAGCGGCCAGTTCTCCAACATGATCTCGGCGCAGCAGGCCTACTCGGCGGCGTCGCAGGTGATCACCACCGTCGACAAGATGTTCGATACGCTGATCTCGGCGGTGTCGCGATGATGACCGAGAAGCGGAACGACCGCTTGCTGGTCAGGCTTCAGCGGCTGCAGACGACGGCCGCCTCGGTCCGGCCGTACGACCGGGCGCAGCTCCGCGCGTTGCTCGACGATGTCGGAACCTTGCGGGACCAGCTGATGCGCGAATGCACGCGGCTCGACCAGGAACTCAACCGGGCCGCGGTCCGGGTAGCGGCAATCACCGCGTATGGGCGCAGCGCACAATCGGTTCGCGCCCTGCGTCGCGGACACTAGCTTGAACGGGAGCGATGGCATGACACCGGAACGCAACATCAAGATCAATCCCGCGGGCAATGACGAGCGCGCAAGGTCGTTGATCGCGCTGATCGACAACCTGATCGCGATCGTGAACGAGGAGAATGTCGAGCTCGCCAAGGGCTTGCCGGCCTCGCGGTTGAAGCAGGTCGACGAGAAGCACCGCCTTGCCACCCTGTTCGAGCAATGTGTGGCGGAGGCGGTCGGCAAGACGGCAAATCTCAACGTCCAGGACCGCGTGCTGCGCGAGCAGCTGATGGACCGGATCCTGAAGCTGCGCATGGCGATGGACGAGAACGTGATGCGGCTGCGCGCGGCGATCGATGCCAGCAACCGCAGGATCGAGGCGATCATGCAGGCGATCCGCCAGCAGATCGCCAACGTATCGCCCTATGGCGCCGGCGGCCGTCGCGTCACGCCGGCGATGTCCTATGGCACCAATGTGCGGGCCTGATCGGGCCGCCGCCGCAAGGAGTAGGCCGTGTCGTCGCTCGATATAGCACGAAGCATTGCATTCGGCGGGCTGTCAGCGACGCAGGTGCAGATCAGCGTAGCCTCGGCCAATATTTCCAATGCCGACACCAAGGGCTATACCGAGAAGACCGCCAACCAGAGCAGCAGCGTCACTTCCGGTGTCGGTACCGGCGTCACGATCACGGGCATCAGCAGCGCGGTCGACAAGCTGCTCCTGAAGTCGCTGGTCGGGGCCGATTCCGATCTCGGTGCCGCCGACACCACCAACAGCTTTCTGACCGAGCTCCAGCAGCTTTATGGCAGCACGTCGAGCTCGGATAGCTCGACGACGGGCACCTCGCTGGCCAACACGATCGCCGCGTTCGAGTCGGCGTTGTCGTCGCTGGCGAGCACGCCGAGCAGTGCGTCGCTGCAATCGAACGCCGTCAGCGCGCTTGCGGCGGTGACGACGCAGCTGCAGCAGACCTCGAGCGGCATCCAGACGCTGCGCTCCAATGCGGACCAGGACATCGCGTCGTCGGTTACCGACATCAATTCCGACCTGCAGCAGATCTCCGACCTCAACAAGCAGATCAAGCAGCAGGCGGCAGCCGGGCAGTCGACGGCCGATCTGGAGGACCAGCGCAACAGCGCGCTGCAGGATCTCGCGTCGATGATGAATGTGAGTTACTTCACCACATCGACCGGCGATCTGCAGGTCTATACCGGATCGGGGCAGGCGCTGGTCGATAGCACGGCGCATCCGCTGAGCTATACGGCGCTGCCCAGCGTCACGGCGACCACGACGTATAGCGCGGGATCGTCAAGCGGGTTCAGCGGTATCACCGTCAACGGGGTCGACATCACCTCGCAGATCTCCTCGGGCAAGGTCAGCGCGTTGATCACGCTGCGCGACCAGACGTTGCCGGCCGCGCAGTCGCAGCTCGACGAGCTTGCCCGGCAGCTAACCGCGACCGTCAACGCGGTATCGAACCAAGGCACGTCGGTACCGCCGCCGGCGAGCCTGACCGGAACCGGTACCGTGAGCAGTACGACGCCGTTCTCGGCGACCGGCACGGTGCGCATCGCGGTTACCGACAAGAGCGGCAACCTGGTGTCGTACCAAGACCTCAATCTGTCATCCTACGCCACGGTCGGTGATCTCGCCACTGCGATCAATGGTATCTCGGGGCTGTCAGCTTCGGTCGATGCCAACGGACATTTGTCGATCTCGGCGACCACATCCGGCAACGGCGTTGCGATCAACGAGATGACGAGCTCGGTCGGCAGTTCGGGTGAGGGCTTTTCGGATTACTTCGGGTTCAACGACCTGATCACCGGAACCGGCGCGTCCGACATCGCCGTTCGCAGCGACATTCTGAACGGCACGGCGGCGCTGCCGACGGCGACGCTCGATGCGTCGTCGACGCTGACGGCCGGAAACTCGGTGCTGTCGCCGGGCTCGGCGACGGTGGTGAACGCGCTCTCGAGCGCGCTGACCGGGTCGACCGATTTCGGCATGGCCGGCGGTCTCGGCGCGACCACCGGCTCTTTCACGGACTACGCGGCCGCCATCGTCGCCAACGTCGCCGGCAAGGCGACCCAGGCGTCGGCGGCCTATGCCGCCAAGCAGACGGCGCAGTCGACCTATGCGAATTCGCTGTCGTCGCAGTCCGGCGTCAACATTGACCAGGAGAGCGCAAATCTGAGTGCGTTGCAGAACAAATACGCTGCCGCGTCCCAGATCATTACCGCCATCAACGCCATGTTTTCGGCGCTGATGACCGCGATGAGCGCCAGCTGAGCCAGAGGCTATCGTCATGATGATGCGTGTTGCCACCTTTGCACAGTCGGACCAGATGATATCGAGCGCGCTGCGGGTGCAGGCGGTGATGGCCAACGAGCAGGTGCAGGAGTCCTCCGGGCTGCAGTCCGAGGATTTCGGCGGCTACGGTTCCGGCGCCGGGCGCGTCATCAATTTGCAGGTCTCGGTGACGCGTGCGCAGTCCTATATCGACGCCAGTCAACTTGCCGACAACAAGGTGCAGGTGATGTATTCGGCGGTCGGCTCGGTGACCGACATCATCACGCAGCTGAGGACCCAGCTCAGCGCGGCCACCACCGGCAGCAGCACGGCGACGGCATCGGTGATCAACTATGCGCAGCAGGCCATGGCGCAGATGCAGGGGCTGCTCAACACCCAGTATGACGGCGAATACGTCTTCAGCGGCGCCCGCACCGATACCGCGCCGGCGGACCTGTCGAGCTTTGGGACGGGCACCGGATCGCTGACGACATCAGACACCAGCTACTACAAGGGCGACAGCGAGATCGCGTCCGTGCGCGTGTCGGACAGCCAGTCGATCTCCTACGGCATCACCGCCGACAACCCGGCGTTCGAGCAGGTGATGCGGCTCTTGAAATTCGTCGGCAACAGCTCGAATTTGTCGTCGAGCGATGTCTCGCAGGCCCTCGACCTCGCCAGCGATGCGCTGGATGCCACCTTCACCGTGCAGGCAAAGCTGTCAACCGCGGCGTCGCAGATCGAGACCGCCAGCACGAACCAGAGCGACTATCAGAATTTTGCGAAAACGCTGTCGACCGACCTCACCAGCGTCGACGTCGCGGCCGTGACGGCGCAGCTTTCGACCTATCAGGCGCAGCTGACGGCGTCCTATTCGGCGATCTCCAAGATCCAGAGCATGAATCTGGCGAGCTATTTGCGATAGCTATCGCCAGTATCACCGGTTCAGGATCTTCAGCCAGACATCGCCGAGGATGATTGGCTCGCGCGGCGGAAGCCAGGTGAGGCCGGCGGCCTTGCCGAGCTCCGCGATGGTGCCCTTGGCCTGCAGATCGGCGAGGACCTTGTTGACGGATTCCAGCAGCGCCTTGTCGGTTTCGAGCGCAACGTAGCCGCGGTTGGCGCCGATCGGATAATAGTAGCCCGAGGCCGTGATCCTGGTGTCGGGATGTTCAGCGCGGTAGGCGTCGAAGCGGCGCAGGTCGAGCAGCGTGGCGTCGAATTCGCCGCGTTCCAGGTCGCCCAACAGGTCGCTGCGCCCCGGAACGAGGTGCGTGATGTCGTCGATCAGCTTGCCCTTGTCGAAGGTCATCAGGATGGCGTCGCCCAGCGTGCCGCTTTCGATCGTCAGGCGAAGGCCGGCGAGATCGCCGATATCGGCGATCCTGCGCTCCTTAATCTTGTCCTTGGCCTTGGGACCAAGGACGACGGTCATCGGCGAATAGATGTAGGGCTGGCTTGGCGCCAGCACCCCGATCGGAATCCGCCGGCGGCGATCCTCGCGGGTGGCGCCGTCGAAGTCCGGCAGCTTGGCCGTCGTGACGCCGGGCGCCTTCAGCGAGTCCATGGTGAGGGCGTAGCCGCCGACCAGCGAGCAGCGCCCGTCCGACAGCAGCGCGTTCGCCTCGAGCGCAGGGCTCGAATCTTCGTCGAGCTTGCTCTCGAACCACTGGATCCTGAGCGGCCGTCCAAGCCGCTCGGCAATGGCCTGCGCGAGCGCCACGTCGAAGCCGGCATCCGGTTTGCCGCGATGATGCGCCGACAGCGGCGGCAGATCCTCGTCGAGGCATACCTTGAGCGGGTCGTCGGCAGCGTGCGCTGCCGCCGACATGGCAAGGAGCAGAGCCGTCGCGGCGCCCGCAAGCAGGGCCCTCATGGGGTCCTCCGGCTCGACACGAAGGCCCAGACGTCGGCGATCTCCTGCTCGTTCAGGATGTCGACCCAGGGCGGCATCTTGCCGTTCTTGCCTTGCTTCACGGTGGTCACGAAGCGCGTCTTGTCGTCGGGAAACACGCGCAGGTCCGGCGTGATGGTGCCGGAGTTGACCATGTTGGGCCCATGGCAATGCGAGCAGTTCTTGGCGTAGGTGACCTTGCCTTGGTCGGCCTGACCCTGAAGGTCGATTGCGGTGGTTTGCTGTGCGGCGGCCGGGATCAGCGTGATCAAGGCCATCGCGACGGCGGCGAAAATCGCCGCCGTCAACAGGGTTACTCGTTCAGTCACGTGTGCTCCGCGCTCAGTTCTTGACCGCGAAAACCCACAGCGAGCCGCCGGGCGGGACCTTGGCAAGCCGTTCGTCGCCCGAGAACAGCGAATAGACGCCGCCATAGCCCGAGGTGACAGCGACATACTGCACGCCGTCCTGCTGCCAGGTGACGGGTTGTCCTTCGATGCCCGAGCCGGTCTGGAACTGCCAGAGCTTCTTGCCGGTATCGGCATCGAATGCCTCGAATTCGCCGGTCAACTGACCGGAGAACACCACGCCGCCGCCGGTGGAGAGCACGCCGGAGAAGCGCGGAATGTCGCTCGGCGCTTCCCACTTCGCCTTGCCGGTCATCGGATCGATCGCCTTCAGGTGGCCGCGCGGTCCGGTGCCCCATTCCCAGGGATCGGTGAGATCCATGCCGAGATACCATTCGCCCTGCTTGAACGTCACCGGCTCGGCCTTGTACTTGCCGCCGAAGGCGAGCGTGTTGGCGTAGGCGAGGCCGGTCTGCGGATTGAACGACATCGGCTCCCAGTTCTTGCCGCCGAGGATCGACGGGTAGACCGTGACCTTCTTGCCTTCACGCGCATCCTTGGTGATGTCGGTCTCGATCGGCCGTCCGGTCTTCATGTCGATGCCGGTGGCCCAGTTGACATTCACATAAGGATTGGCCGCGAGCAGCTTTCCATTGGTGCGATCGAGCACGTAGAAGAAGCCGTTGCGGTTGGCGTCCATCAGCACCTTGGTCGGCTTGCCCTCGACGTTCATGTCGGCGAGCACCATCTCGGCCACCGAGTCGTAGTCGAACGGATTGTTCGGCGAGAACTGGTAGTGCCACTTGATCTTGCCGGTCTTCGGATCGAGCGCCAGCACCGAGCAGGTGTAGAGGTTGTCGCCGGGGCGCACCGCCGAATTGAACGGTCCGGGATTGCCGATGCCCCAATACACCGTGTTCAGTTCGGGATCGTAGGAGCCGGTGATCCAGGTCGAGCCGCCGCCGAGCTTCCAGGTGTCGCCCTTCCAGGTGTCGCCACCGGGTTCATCCGGGGTCGGGATCGAGTAGGTACGCCAGAGCTTTTTGCCGGTTGCCGGATCCCAGCCGTCGATGAAGCCGCGAGTACCGAATTCGGCGCCCGAGATGCCGGTGATCACGACGCCGTCGGCGACCAGCGGAGCCACCGTCATCGAGTAGCCTTCCTTGATGTCCGCAGCCTTCTGGCGCCACAGCTCCTTGCCGGTCTTGGCATCGAGCGCGATCACATTGGCGTCGAGCGTGGTGCGGAACACCTTGCCGTCATAGAGAGCAGCACCGCGATTGATGATGCCGCAGCAAACGATACGCGGCGTCTCGGCGGGATACTCGACCTTGGTCTTCCAGATCTGCTTGCCGGTCTTGGCGTCGATCGCGATCGTGGCGTTGTGCGTGGTGACGTAAATGACGCCCTGGTAGACGAGCGGCTGCGATTCCTCGCTGCGGTCGTCGTTCAAACTGTAATTCCAGACCGGCACCAGATTCTTGACGGTGTCCTTGTTGATCTGGTTCAGCGTCGAGAAGCGCTGAAGATTGTAGCCCATTCCGTAATTGAGAACGTTCGATGTATCAGTCGCACCCTTGACCAACTGCTCGTTGGTCTGGGCGCTTGCCCCATAGGATGCAAGAATCACGAGGCTCGCGGCCAGCGCAATGCGTCTCATCATATCCTCCCAATGAACTTTTTTCTGCACGCCTATTCCTGACGTTGCGGACGGAACCATCCGCCTGAAACCAAAACGGGTCAATACGAAAACGTGAACGAGCGCCCGCTAACCGCGCGAGGCCGGTCGATAGCGTCAGGTTTTTGGCAAACGCGTCCGTGCCTTGCCGTCGCGTGGAATACGCTACACCAGCGCAGCCCGCGTTATGCCGCAGCGCGAACGGTCAGCTGGACGGCGTAGGGGGACAGACACTCGGCCGCGGTTTCGCGCCCCGCTTGTCCGGCGGCACATTGCAATTATCGATACGCTGCTCGTCGGTCCATTTGCGGCCGAGCCGCTCCTTGCCGGTGAGCACGCGCTGCTGGACCGCCGCCGCCGATGGGGCAGGGTGCCGGGTCTGCGCGGATACAGGCGCGATCAGACCGAGTGCAACGAGGCAGCCCAATGCGCTCTTGCAAATGCTGGTCATGGGTCACCTCACTCGTTGTGGTGCATCGAGAGCGCCACAGATGACCCGGGAGGCAACCGCTTTCCACCCGAATCCCGACAGGATTTCGCCGCGTACACGAACCGTGGGAAGCACCGCTGAAGCTGCTATGGTAGGGTCCGATCGCAGCGCGCTCCGTGTCTTCGCCGGAGCGGCACTTACGGGAGACGAACGATGATTTCGCGCCGATCGCTTGCGCTGAGTTTGGCTTTGGTTGTCCTGTCAGGTCCTGCGTTGGCCGCATCGGGCGGTCGCAGCGCGCTCAGGATGCTCGACCCCGACAATGACGGCACGGTCGACCTTGCCGAAGCCAAGAAGGCTGCCGCGAACCTGTTCGCGAAGCTCGATCCCGACCATGACGGCACGCTCGACGCGCGCGAATTGCGCGGACGGCTGACCGCGAAAGAACTGGCCGCCGCCGATCCGGATCACGACGGCACCCTGACGCTCGACGAATACCTTGCGGTCGTCGAGCAGCGCTTCAAGGCCGCCGATCCCGACAATGACGGAACGCTGGACGCGAAAGAGTTGAAGTCGCGTGCCGGCCGGGCCCTGCTGCGCCTGCTCAAATAGGTTGCCAGCCAGCGAACTTTGCCGGGTGGATTGCCGTTTATTGACGCAGGATTCCGCGCATAACAAAAAAAGCTGCGATTTCGCTCTTGGGCAAGACGCGGCTGGATGAATCGGGTCTCCTTACCCGCGCGTCGCCGCCCGGCAGCCGGAAAATGCCCGACAGATCAGTGTCGGAGTTCCCAATGCCGGGCAGATGTCAGCGAGCCGTCGTCCGCTTCGGCATGTCCAGCAGCGAAGTCGGGTCCTTACCCGGCCGGCTTGCGCCCTGGAAAAGGCAGCCCTAGTTTGCCGCGCGGAGCGAGGCTTGCGCCAACTTATGACTTGGGAGAAGGAAATGGCCTGGAAAACACCGAAGATCGTCGAAGTGCCGGTGGGCATGGAAATCAACATGTACGCCTGCGCAGCGCGCAAGTAGTCTTAGGACAAGTAACGCGAGACAGCCTGCCCGGTTCGTGCAGCGCGCTGCATTGAGCCGGGCAGGCGTCTTTTGTGGAAAGCATCTTTCGCGGGCCTGATGCGGCCGCTCGGACAGCTTCGCTCATATCCTTCCCACAAGACCTTGAGACCGACACCACCTGCGCGATTGGCGGGCCTTGCTGCTTTGTCCTACAGTGTGGCTAGACGGTGGTGCGGGGACGATGAATCCAAAGATCAAGACCGGGCGCTGGATAGGGATGCTGTGCGCGTCGATTGCCGGCATCGCGGCGGTGTTGCCGCCTCGCGCCTATGCCGAGGACTTTGATACCGAGCACATTTTCGGCTTCATGATCGGCTCCGACGTGGGCAATGTCGGCGAGCGTGAATTCCAGAGCCAGACCACCGGGCGCTTCGCCAAGGACGGCGGCCGGTATCGCACGCTCAATCAGGAAATGGAGCTCGAACTCGTGCCCGCGCCGAATTTTCGTGTCGAGCTCGGAACGTCATTCAGCGCATACGATATCAGCCGCGTTCCGGGTCTTGACGATCGGCGCCAGCTGTCGTGGCAGAGTGTCTCGGTCGATTTCCGCTATCGATTTCTGAACCGCGAGGCGGCGCCCTTTGGCATGACGGTCGCGCTGGAGACGCGTGCCGATCGCGTCGACGAGACGACGGCCGCGGCCGTCCGTAGTTATGGCACCGAACTCACGGTCGCGTTCGACCGCGAGGTGATCCCGAATTTTGTCATCGCGGCCCTTAACCTGAGCTATGAGCCGGAATGGACGCGCACGCCGCGCACCGGCGCCGCGGATCAGGACGCAACCATCGGTGCCGCATTCGGCCTGATGGCCAGGGTTAAGCCGGATATCCTGATCGGCGGCGAAGCGCGCTATTTCAGGAAGTATGAGGGAATCGGCCTGGATGAACTGTCAGGGCAGGCGCTGTTCATCGGGCCCACCGTCTATTTCCAGCTCTCCGAACGTTCACGCCTGACCGCGACCTGGAGCGTCCAGGCCTGGGGGCACCGGGCCGGGAGCAACGCTGCCCTCGATCTGGTCAATTTCGAGCGCCATCAGGCGCGGCTGGTGTACGGTTTGAACTTCTAGCGCGTGACGCCTCTGGCGCCGGGTTCCGCAACCTTTCACGGGGCTGTGAAACCCGGCTTGGCCGATTACGTATTTCGCCGTGTTATCTATTGCATGAGCACGCTTGGGGATCGCGCATGAACCCGATTGATCTGATCGTCACTGTATGTGCCGTGCTGTCGCCCGCCACCTGCGAGGAGCAGCATCTGGTGTTCAACTGGAGCGGTTCGCTGCAGCAATGCGCCATGGCTGCGCCGCCGTACATCGCGCAATGGGTCGGCGAACATCCGAAATGGACAGCGGTGCGCTGGCGTTGTGAATATCCGCACAGCAACGATCGGGCCGGCGCGGGCAGCGAGCCGCCGGCGGGTTAGCCTTCCTATTTGTTGCAGTCCTTCAGATCCTTGTCGGAGACCGAAAACACGGCGTCGGCCTTGATCTCGATGTCGCGGATGAAGCACTGCCTGGCGCCGCTGTAGCCGACCTTGGCATCGTAACGGCCGGGTTCGACGCCGGTGATCCGAAGGCGCTCGTCGTGGTCGACTTCCTTGTCCTTGTCGTTGAGCGTCTGGTTGGGACCCCACTCGTTCTTGCCTGCCGGCGACAACTCAAAGCTCGAAATCGTGGCGCTGGTCAGATTCCACAGCCGAATGCCTTTGCCCTTGCTTTGGGCGAGCACTGTCGCCGGCAGCACAAGCAACGCAACACCAACAGCGATCAACGCGCGCGACATCCAGCCTCTCCCTTATGCTTCGTTCAAGGATGACGGCGTCTCACATATTTGCAAGGTCCAACTGTGAGAGTTGCCGCTTGATTTCGTCGATCTCGGGCTCGCCGCGCGTCGTGCGCGGTGCGGCAATGGTCTCGACGTGAAGGATTCGGGCAGGCCGCGACGACAGGAAGAACAGGCGATCGCCGAGGCGAACGGCGTCGTCGAGATCGTGGGTGACGAGCAAGGTCATCATTTTCCGGCTGGCCACCAGCGTCGCGACCTGGTCGCGCAGCCGCCCCGCGAGTGCATTGTCGAGCGAGGCCAGCGGCTCATCGAGGATCAGGAAATCGGGCTCGATGGCGAAGGCGCGGGCCAGCGCGACCCGGCGGGCGAGGCCGAGCGACAGCTCCGCCGGAAAATGGTTGCGGTGCGCGCCCAGTTCGAGCACCTCGAACAGCGCAGAGAGCGTGCTGTCGCCGACATGCGGCGCGGCCAGCCGCACATTCTCCTCGACCGTGCGCCAAGGCAGCAGCCGCGGCTCCTGGAAGACCATGCCAAGACGCATGCCCGGCGATCGCGTGACATGGCCCTGGTAGTTGGCGTCGAGCCCGGCGAGGATCCGGAGCAGGGTGCTCTTGCCGCAGCCTGACGGGCCGAACAGCACGCCGACCTCGCCGGCGTTCAAGGTGAAGGTGACGTTGTCGAGCACCTCGTGCCGCTTCCCGGCCGCGCTCTCAAAACTCTTGCCCGTGATATTGACCTCAAGCTGCACGGAGCCGCCACCGCGTTAGCCTGGTTTCAAACGGCTGCACCAGCAGGGTTTCGATGACGAGCACGACACCCGCAAAGCTCAGCGAATAGGCGAGCAGCAAGGGGATGTCGAACAGCTGGAAGGCGACGCCGATCTCGAAGCCGACACCGTTCGGCCGTCCGAGATATTCGGCGACCAAGACGATCTTCCAGACCAGCGAGAGCCCGGAGCGCGCAGCGGCCGCGATGTAGGGCGCAAGTTGCGGCAGGATCACATGACGGAAGGCGCGGCCGCGCGGAAAAGAAAACGCCGTCGCCATTTCGTCGAGCGCAGGGTCGAGCGCGCGGGCGCCCTCGCGCAGGGTGACGACGGCGGTCGGCAGCTTGTTGATGGCGATGGCTGCGATTGCCGCGACCTCGGTCAGCCCGGCCCAGATGTAAGCGAGCACGATGACGACGAGCGCCGGCAGGTTGAGCAGCAGGATCAGCCAGGGATCGCCAAGGCGATTGGCGAGCGAGACACGGCCCATCAAATAGCCGATCGCCGAGCCGAGCGCCATCGCAAGGGTGAAGGCCAGCGCGACGCGCGCCAACGTCGCGCCGAGATTGACGAACAGCGCGCCCGATCGGGCCTCGGCGACGAGCACCGACAGCACTGCAGGCGGCGCCGGCAGCTTCGCATCGCCGATCAGCAGCGAGGCAATCCACCAGGTCGCGATGAACAGCGCGAATGAGAGGAGACGCAGCACCGCTAGTCTCCCGGGATCGCTTGGTAGAAGGTGCCGGGATCGAGCTCGGTTGCCGTGCCGACCAGGTCGCGGCCGCCGAGCTGCGCCAGCACGCGGTAGAGCACGCGCGCATCCGCCTCCTCTTCGGCGATCGGACGGCGCGGGATGCCTTCGCGGTAGCGCTCACGATAGGCATGCAGGGTTGCGGCATCCTGCGCACCGGTCAGCGACGCGATCGCGTCCCATTCGGCATCCGAGGTCGCCAGAATCTCCTTCGCGGCGCGCGTCACGGCGATGAAGCGGGCCACCAGATCCTTGTTGGCGTTGGCCCAGGCTTCGTCGAACACGTAGCCGATCATGGCGATGCGGCCCTTGCTGCCGAGCTTTTGCAGGATCTCTTCCATCCCGGCGAGCCGGCGAAAGCCCTTGGCTTCGAGCGCGGCGCAGAAATTCCAGTAGTTGAGCGTCGCATCCATCTCGCCGCCGAGCGTCTTGGCGGCCAGCAGCGGCGGTGCGCCATAGACGATGGTCGCCTGCGACTTCAGGTCGACGCCGTCCTGCTTCGATGCGGCCTGCAGCAACAGCCAGTTCTTGTCGATCGCGCCACCGGCCACGGCAAGCTTGCGCCCCTTGAGGTCCGCGAGGGTCTTGACCGGCGAGGAGGCCGGGACCATCACGGCGCCCAGCGCGCTCGAATAGGGATAGAATTGCAGCTTGGCGCCGAGCGACCGCTCGCGCGACACCCAGGGCCAGTCCGATACCATCACGTCGGCCGTGCCGGCGCGCAGCGCGATCTTGCCGGCCTCGGGGCTGGCGAGCTCGACGACGTCGATCGACAGATTGGCCTTCTTGTCGAGACCATGGGAGCGAATGACGGCCAGTTCCCAAGCCAGCGTTCCGGTCTTCTGCGCTGCAACGCGGATGGTCTGCGCGTAGCATGAGGTGCCGAACTGCATGACCGCCAGAACTGCCGCAGCCAACACCGTGCGTACAGAGATGATCATCGCTTCTTGAGCCACTTCCCCGATTGTTTTCTTTTCTGATCAACATCCATAGCATAGCTTGCGGAAAGAGAAGAGGAAGCACGACCATGGCAGGAGCTGGCATGCTACGACCGATTGTCGCCATCCTGGTGCTCGCCGGGACGGCCGTCAGCGTGCGGGCCCAGGAGATCAACGACTATCCAACCTCGGCGCGGGCGGAATATGTGTTCGGCTGCATGAAGGCCAATGGCGAATCCCGGCAGTCAATCGAGCAATGTTCCTGCTCGATCGACGTCGTCGCCTCGATCATCCCCTATGATCGCTACGTCACCGCCGAGACCGTGCTGAGCATGGCGCAGGTGCGCGGCAATCTGGGCGGCCAGTTCCGCTCGTCCGAGCAGGCGGCGAACGCGCTCAATGACCTCAGGCGCGCCCAGGCCGAAGCCGAAGTCAGGTGTTTCTGAGACTAGTTTGAACGGCAATCGCAAAGGCGGTGCGTTCCCTCTCCCGCTTGCGGGGCTGGGGTGGTGTAGCCAGTTTGCCGCGACCGATTAAGGCTTGCTTCATCATGCCCTGCCGTCGATCGTGAACGCGCGAACGCGTCAGGTGCCGGGATTCTCGACCTTCCATTCGTGCTCGAAGATGTGCCCTTCGGTGTCCTTGGCTTCGGCACGGAAGCGCTTGGCGCCATTCGAGACGTAGGTGAAGCGGATATTGGGATCCTCCGAAATCGAGATTCCGCCCTCCATCGCCAGCACCGGACTGTCGTCCTGCCAGATGTGCAGCTCGTTGACGAAGAAGGCCGGGATATAGAGCTGCGTGACCTGGTCCATCTGCAGGCCTGAATTATTCGGATGCCCGATCATGATCTGGGCTTGCCGCGTGCTGGTCGCAGGTCCCTGTTCGGACTTGGTGAATTCCCGGTAGCGCATCTGGCCGAGGCGGTTCTTGGCTTCCTCGACGTTTTTGCCGGCCGGCGCCGAGCAGCCGCCGGAGGCTTTGACATAGACCTTGCTCACATAGAGCTTTCCGTCGCTGAGCTCCGCGACGGCGTGCACATTGGTGTAGTTGTTGACGCGGACGCGGGTCGAGATCTCGGTGACGTTGGCAGCCGGCCCCAGCGTGAACTTCGCGGCCATCGGCGCCGGATTCTCGTCGATCACAAGCGTGATCGCAACGACGCGGCGGCTGTCGCTCGGCTGCAGCTTGGTGCGGAGCGTCACCGGCACGATCGCGGCGTCTTCCGCGCGTATCGGCATCTCGATGCCGATGACATCATTTCCGTCATTCATCGGACGGTTGCTGAAGATGTCCTGGACGAGACCCGGCCAGGGATCATAGGCCTCCGCCGCGGGCGCAGCCGGTGTGCCCAGCGCGATCGTGAGCAGGCTTGCGATGCAAAGCAGGCGGGCGCGATGTCCGGTCATGGTCGCGAAATCCTATACAGCGGCGTCACTATAGGACGAACAGCTATTCCCATTCAATTTCCGAGAATGCTGCAGTAGCGTTGCGGGCGTTGTAATCGTCGAACAATTGCCAGCGCGGCCGCTCGGCGGCTGCGGCGTGTTCCGCCGCGGCCGTGATCGGCTTGCCGCTTGCGACCAGTGCGCGCACGTCCGCGGCCAGCACCCCGAGATAACGGCGCTCGTCGGCAAGCGATGCCGGCCACGCGCTCACGGGACCGTGACCAGGAACCACACGCTCGGCGGAGATCGCCGCGAGTGCGTCGAGCGCACGCAGCCAGCCCTTGAGGCTGCCGTCGACCACGGGAATATGGATGAGAAACACCATATCGCCGGCGAACAGGGTCCTGGTTTGATCGTCGAGGACCGTGAGGTCGTTGTCGCTATGGGCGGGCGGCCACGCTTTCAGGGTGAGGGCCCGTCCGCCGAGGTCGAGCTTCAGCGTGTCGGCGACCAGCACGGTCGGGGGGATGATCTTCACCTCGTCGATCAACTCATCGCCCATGGTTCGGCGAAACCCGTCGAGGTAGAATTGTCCGCGCGCGGCCAGCGCGCGTGGCAGGGACTTGTGGCCGACGAAGCTGGTCCCGTCGCCGACGAAAGCCGCATTGCCGAAGCTGTGATCCGGATGCGCGTGGGTGTTGATCACGTAGCGGATCGGCTTGTCGGTATGGCTGCGGACCGCGGCGAGCAGCTGTCGCCCTTCGCGGACGCTGCCGCCGGTGTCGATGACGGCGACGGCGCTGTCGCCGATCACGAATCCCACATTGGCGATGGCGCCTTCGTTCTCGCGCGTCATCAACGCGGTGACCCCGGTGTGAACGAATATTCCGGGAGCGACTTCGCTTACAGGCAATTCCACCTCTTGCGCCCGCGCTATGGTCGGCGCCCAAAGCATCAGGAGCAGCGCAAGCACCGAACCGCCATGAGCCATGTTTCCGCCTCAGTTACTCGGGAACGCGCGATCGATGTCGTCGCGTTCCAGTTTGCGCTGCAGCAAGCAACGCGGCGTGGTCGCGATCATTATTCCTGTTGCACGTCATGGTGCGCCGGGCAATTGCTGGATGGCGGCGATCGATCCGATCAAGAGGAGACCGCGTAATGAGAATTGTCGGATGCCGTCCTGTTCTGCTCGCGCTTGTCGGCTTCATGGCCTGTCTGGCCGGTCGCGACACTGCGCGCGCGCAGGTCAATGATCAGGGCGAACTTTCCATCGAACTCATCGATGCCCGCGTGCTGCGCATCTGTGCCGATCCCCGCAACCTGCCGTTCTCGAACGACAAGGGCGAGGGGTTTGAGAACAGGATCGGCGAACTGCTGGCCGGGAAGCTGCAAAAGAAGCTCGACTACATGTTCTTTCCGCAGGCGACCGGGTTCGTGCGGATGACGCTCGGCGCGCATCGCTGCGACGTGATCATGGGCTTTCCGCAAGGCGATGATCTCGCGCAGGGCACCAATCCCTATTACCGCACAGCCTATGCGATCGTCGCCAAGCCGGGCAGTGGGCTCGATGAGGTCACGACGCTCGAGGACGAGCGGCTGAAGGGCAAGCATATCGGCATCGTGGCGGGAACGCCGCCCGCGACCAACATGGCCATCAACGGCCTGATGACCAATGCGAAGCCTTATCCGCTGATGATCGATACGCGCTACGATTCATCGGCCGAGGCGATGATGAACGATCTCGCCAAGGGTGAGATCGACGCCGGCATCCTGTGGGGGCCGATGGCGGGCTTTTACGCCAAGAAGGCCAACCCGCCGCTGCACATCACGCCACTGGTCAAGGAGACCACGGGACCGAAGCTGGTCTACCGCATCGGCATGGGCGTGCGGGCGTCCGACCAGAACTGGAAGCGCCAGCTCAATCGCCTGATCCAGGAGAACCAGCCCGAGATCAACAAGATCCTGCTCGACTACGGCGTCCCGCTGCTCGACGAGAACGACCGTCCAATCGGGCCGGAGACCGCGACCAAATCACCATGATCAGGCTCGCGGCCGTGCTTGCGGTGATGTTCGTCGCCGCTTCACCTGCCCGCGCGCAGGAGCCACCGGCAGAGCCGGAGGGCTATCGCACCGAGGACTACCGCGCGCCGGTGCCGGTGACGCTTGCCGGCGCACGGGTGCTCACGACCGCGGAAGCGGAAGCGATCTGGCGCGACAAGTCCGCCGGCTTCGTCGACGTGCTGCCGCGCGCGCCGAAGCCAAACCTACCCGCCGGCACGGTGTGGCGCGAACGGCCGCACCTCAACATTCCCGGCAGCATCTGGCTGCCCGACACCGGCTACGGCAAGCTCGCTACGCCCACGGAGGATTATCTGCGACGCGGGCTCGTCCGCGCCTCAGGCGGCGAGGTGACCAGATTGCTCGTGATCTACTGCCAGGAGAATTGCTGGATGTCGTGGAACGCCGCCAAGCGCGTGCTGTCCTACGGCTACCACAACGTGGCCTGGTATCCGGAGGGAACCGACGGCTGGGAGCGTGCCAAATTGCCGCTGGCCGATGCCGAGCCCGAGCCGCGCGAGGGCGAGCAATGAGCCGCCCCCAACGCGCCACGCGGGCGTTACTTCTGCTTGTCGAGCTTGTTGATGATCTTGCCGCCGTCGCTGTCCATTGTGGTGAACGTGACCTTGTCGCCGGCGTGGAAGGCCTCCAGCGATTGTCCCTTCGGCACCTTGTATTCCTGAATCGCGCCGGTGGACGCGCCCACCGTGCCGCTTTGTGTCTGCTGGATCGAGATGGTTCCACTCAGTCGGTCAATCTTGGTGACCATTCCCGACATGGATTGCTGGGCCAAAGCCGCTGAGGTGACCAGGCTCGCGGCGGCAAGGCTGGTCATGACGATCTTGGCTGCTTTCATGGAGGTCTCCCAACTTCAGATATAGTTGGAGACAACGAGCGGGCAGCGCAGTTTGTTCCGGATCGGCGTGGCCCAACAGATTGTTGCCCAAGAGACCGTCAAGGCGGTGCGTTAACGATCCCGGGACGTTCGGTCGCAGGCCTCAATCGAGCTCCTGCTGGATGGTGCGGCCGAGCGCGAACAGGCGCTGATCGATGGCGGTCGGCACCTCGCAGACGAATTTCACCACGCGCCCGCGATCCTCGAAAATGCGGGTCTCCCAGACCAGTTGGTTGCCGAGCTCATCGACCTTGGCCTGGTCCGGCGGTGTCGCGTCCTGCAGCGATTGCAGCTTGAGCGTGTCGTCGCGGATCTTCTCCGCCGCCTCGCGCTGCTTCCGCATCACGCGCTCGAGCCCGTTCATCACCGAGGCGCGCTGTCCGTTCAGCGTATCGAACAGGCCCGCGAACAGCAGCTTTCCCGCATTGGCCTTGTCGGCCGCGGCAGCTGACAGGAATTCGGTGATCTCCTTCTGTGCCTCCTCCAGCGGGACGCGGCGCGCCGCGAGCTTGATCGCGAGTGCGCTGACTTTCGGGTCGTCCTTCCACTTGGTCTCGGCATCGCCGAGCGGCGGCCCGGCCCAGACCGCGGCGAGCGAGATCTCGGGCACCTTGGCCTGTTGGCAGGGCCAGTCCGGATAGCGCGGGTCGGCAGCTGATGCGACTTGGCTCGACAGAACCATCGCGAGCAGCGCGCCCAGTCCTGTTCGCCAGCCTGTCATGCCTCGCCTCCGCCGGGTCCGCGGCGCACCAGGCCGCGCGATGGATCGTAAGCCAGGATCGCGCCGATCATGAAGACGACCGTGCAGCCGCCGACCACCGCGAGCGAAATCCAGTTCATCTTGCCATACAGCGCAAACCGGATCAGCTCCACCGCATGCGTGAACGGATTGCACTGGCAGATATAATACAGCATCGGGCTGCCTTCCTGCACGCGCCACAGCGGGTAGAGGGCCGACGATGCGAAGAACATCGGGAAGATCACAAAGTTCATCACACCGGCGAAATTTTCCAGCTGCTTGATGCTGGCCGAGATCAGCATGCCGAGTGCGCCGAGCATCAGGCCCGACAGCACCAGCGCCGGAAGCACGGTGAGGTAGCCGATCGTCGGCGGCGCGATGTCCCAGAACCACGCGATGACAAGGAAGGCATAGACCTGCAGCAGCGACACCGCCGTGCCCGCGAGCAGCTTGCAGAACAGGAGATAGCCGCGCGGCAGCGGGCTGACCAGCAGCGTGCGCATGTTGCCCATCTCGCGATCATAGACCATCGACAGCGAGGATTGCATGCCGTTGAAGAGCTGGATCATCGCCATCAGCCCGGGCGCGATGTAGACTTCGTAGAGGATGTAGGTCTCGTAGGGCGGGATGATCGAGATACCGAGAACCTGCCGGAAGCCGGCCGCGAAGATGAACAGCCAGACCAGCGGCCTGACCAGCGCCGACACGAAGCGCTCGCGCTGATGCAGGAAACGCAGCGCCTCGCGCCATACGATGCCGTTCAGGCAGACGAAATATTCCGACAGCGAGAAGCCGCTTCGCTCAGGCGTAACCGTCGTGCTGGTCATGACGGCGGTCTCCCCGCGAGTGTTGCCGTTCCGGTCAGCCGCATGAACGCGGTATTGACGTCCTGGGCGCCTGCGTCCGCGATCACGCGCGACACCGGGCCGTGCGCCAGCATTCGGCCCTGATGCAGCACGACGAGGTCGTCGTTTGGCATGATCTCGTCGAACAAATGCGTCGCCCAAAGCACGCCGATGCCCTGTTCGGTGACAAGCTGCCGGACATGGTCGAGGATGTCGGCGCGCGCCTTGACGTCGAGCCCAACCGTGGCCTCGTCGAGCAGCAGCAGCCGGGGCCGGTGCAGTAGCGCGCGGGCGATCTCGAGCCTTCGCATCTGGCCGCCCGAGAGATCGCGCACCTTGCTGGCGGCGCGGTCGGCAAGCCCGATGCGTCCGAGCACCTCGGCACTGCGCAGCCGCGCCTCGCGCCGCGAGATGCCGTGCAGCGCGGCGTGATACAGCAGGTTCTGCGTCAGCGAGAGGTCGAGGTCGAGCGTTCGCGGCTGGAACACGACGCCCATCAGCCGCAACGCTTCACCAGGCGTCCGGCTGATGTCGTGGCCAAAGATCTTGATCTGGCCGTTCTGGATGCCGAACAGCCGCGTCACCAGCGAGAACAGCGTGCTCTTGCCGGCGCCATTGAGGCCCAGCAGCGCGGTGAAGCTCGCAGGCTGAACCGTGAAACTGACATCGATCAGGGCGCGGCGCGGACCGTAGCTGTGGCTGACATTGCCGATCGACAGCGCCGGCTGTACGGCTGCGGCTGTTCCGGGGCCTGCATCCGGCGAGGGCTGGCTCGCGATATGGGCGTCGGTTGCGGTCATGGCTGCGCGATCGTGATCCCCCAGGGCAGTTCGCCGACCTGGATGGTCTTGATCACCTTCTGGGATGCAACGTCGATCACCGAGACGTCGTTCGAGACGCCGTTGGTGACCAGCAAATATTTTTCGTCCGGGGTGAAATCCATGTGCCAGACCCGCTGGCCGACCAGGAGATATTTGAGGACCTTGTGGGTCACACCGTCGACGACCGCGACACGGTTGGCGGGGCCGAGCGCAATGAATGCAGTCTTGCCGTCCTTGGTCATGCCGATGCCGACAGGCTGGATCGCCTCGTTGCGCAGGCCCGGAATTTCAAAGGTGATCTTGCCGGTCACCTCGCGCTTGACCGGATCGACGATCGACACCGTGCCGCCGATCTCGGAGGAGACCCACAATTCGGAGCCGTCGCGTTTGAACTGGGCGAAACGCGGCCGCGAATCCACCAGCACATTGGCGACGATCTGGCGCGTCGACGTGTCGATGAAATGCGCCATGTTGGTGGTCTCGGAGGTGTTGATCAGGATCTTGCCGTCCGGGCTGATCGTCATCCCCTCGGGCTCGACGCCGACCTGGATGTCGCCGATCCGGGCGCGCTTTTCGAGATCGATCACGGTCACCGTGTTGTCGTTTTCGTTGGCGACATACATGGTCTTGCCGGCGGCATCCTGGGTGAACAATTCAGGATCGGGACCGGAGGGCAGGGTGTCGACGATCTCCTGCGTCTTGGCATCGATCACCTGGATCGTGTCATCGTCGCCGACCGCGACCATCACGAATTTGCCGTCGCGCGAGAACTCGATGCCGCGCGGCCGCTGGCCGACCTTGATGGTCTTGGTCACCGTCCAGCTGTTGGTGTCGATCACGGTGACGGTGTTGCCCTTCTCGTTGGAGACGTAGGCAACGAAGGCGGACGCCGGTGCCCCGGCAAGCCAAACGAGCATCCCGGTCAACAGACAGCGGCGCCACATGCGTTTCATCTCCCTCACTGCAGCTTGCACTTCGTTTCAGGTCGGTCAACTCCGAGCGTGTCGAGTTCGGAGACCTGATGCAGGAAACCTTCCTGCGGCGAGACCGAGACGACCATACGACCATCGGCCAGCAGGATCGGCTGGCGAAGCTGCAGATTCCAGTCTCGCAGGGTCAAGCGCGTGCCCTTGAAAGCGGCAATCGAGAAATCCTTGCCCTTGAGGAAGGCGATGACCTTCTTGGGGTCCCCCGAATTGGTGCGCGATGTGGCTTCGCCGATCATGCGCGCGGCGGTCCAGGCCTGCATGTCGAGCGCCGTCATGCGGCGCATGTTCAGCTTGACGAAGCGGTTCTGGATCTGGACGGCGCCCCATTGGTCATGTGCCGCGTCCCAGCTGGTCGGCACGAGGCCCGCAGAGCCCGCCACCGGCCGCGGGTCCCAGGTACGGTACGGCAGGTAGTTCGCGAACACCTCGCTCTCGTCGGCGGCGACCAGCACGTCGTAGGCCGGCGCCTGCTGCGTGAACACCGGCATCTGGCGCTGGATCAAGGTCACGCCGCTGTCGGTGCGGCGCGCGCCGCCGGTGTCCTCGAATGTCCGTTCCTGGACGATCTTGGCGCCGAAACGGGTGGCGGCGCGGCGCAGCGCGTCGGCGTAAAGCTTGTCCTGATCATGCGAGCCGACCACCAGCAGCCAGCGCTTCCACTGCTTCCACACCAGATACTGGCCAAGCGCGTCCGCCAGCATCGAGCGGGTCGGTGCGATGTGGATGACATTGGCGCGGCAGTCCTGCTCGCGCAGCCGGTCGTCGATTGCGCCCGCGTTCAACAGCACGGTGCCGCGGTCGCGCAGCGCGTCGGCGACCCTGAGCAGGGCATCGGCCGGCAGGTCGGTGATGATATAGTCGTTGCGGCCGGCGAGATCGGTCGCGACCCTGGCGACATCGTCGCTGTCCTTGACCTTGACCTCGTCGAGCACGAAGCGCTGGTTGAGGAATTTCCCGGTTGTGTTGTTGTCCTCGATCGCAAGGCGCGCGCCGGCGATGCCGTCATTGTCGGCGGGCTGCTCGATCAGCGAGAGCGTCGATTTGACGCCGGAATGGCCGAGATAGCCGATATGAACCTCGACGGGATCAGCCGCCAGCGCGCCGGTCGCCACCATGCTGAGCGCGATCGTGCCGATCAGCCATCGCAACATAACTCCTCCCGCAGTCTTTTTTCACTCGGCATGGCCTTCGGAAATCCGGCTTCCATGCTGTTGACTTGCAAGATGCCGGAATTGGCCTAGCTTGCAACCCCGCTTTTTGTCGTTGCGACGTTACAAATTCGATTGGTTCACAATCATGAGATCAGCGTTTGCCTTCGCCGTTTCTTTGCTGGTGATGCCTGCGGCGGCGCGCGCCGAACCGCCCAAGCTTGCGGTGTTCGACCTCGAGATGATCGACACCAGCCTGCAGGGGGAGGTGAGCGGGCCGCGCGCTGATGAGCAGGCGCGGCTGCTCCGGGCCGGCGACCAGGTGCGCAAGGAGCTCGCGGACTCAGGCAAGTTCCGCGTGCTCGACATCGCCTCCGTCAATGCTGCGGCGCATGGCAGCAATCTTCAGGCCTGTGGCGGCTGCGATGTGAAGCTGGCCGGCGAGTTGGGCGCTGATCTCGTGATGACGGGCGTGGTGCAGAAGGTCTCCAACCTAATACTCAACATCAATCTCTATCTGCGCGACGTGCATAGCGGGCAATTGCTGGCAGCGGCGAGCGCCGACATGCGCGGCAATACCGACGAATCCTGGTCGCGCGCCACCGACTACCTCGTGCGCAACCGCCTGCTCGCGCCGAATTACGGCGCGCCGCAGGCACGATGAGCGACGATGCTAGGACGATTTCGGAATATTAGAAGAATAGCCCTGAGTTGCCCGACGTGTCAAGCGTCTGGTCGAACATTGGCTGGTCGAGCGCCGCCGCCGGCTACTGTGCATGGGGTTGTTTTCGACATTTTGGTATCGCGCCGCCTCGGCGCGGCAAGCATCACGTCTTCAGCCGCGCTGCGTGCCAGCGCAGGTGATCGGCCATGAAGGTCGAGATGAAGTAATAGCTGTGGTCGTAGCCCGGCTGACGCCGCAGGGTGAGGGGGATGTTGGCCTTCTCGCACGCGACCTTCAGGAGCTCGGGCCGCAGCTGTTCGGTGAGGAAGCCGTCGGCATCGCCGTAATCGACCAGCAGATCGGAGAAGCGGGCACCGTCCTCGATCAGGGCAACGGCGTCGTGCTTGCGCCACGCCTGCTTGTTGCTGCCGAGATAGCCGCCGAGCGCCTTGTTGCCCCATGGCACCTGCGACGGCGCCACGATCGGCGCAAACGCGCTGGCCGCCCGATAATGATCGGGATAGCGCAGCGCCACCGTCAGCGCGCCATGGCCGCCCATGGAGTGACCGAGGATCGATCGCCGCGTCGTGTCGACCGGGAACTGCTCGGCGATCAGCTTTGGCAATTCCTCGGTGACGTAGCTCCACATCCGGTAATTGGTCGCGAACGGCGGCTCCGTCGCATCGACATAGAAGCCCGCGCCGAGCCCGAAATCGTATGAATTGACGGGATCGCCGGGGACGCCTTCGCCGCGCGGGCTGGTGTCGGGTGCGACGAAGATCAGGCCGAGCTCGGCGCATGCCTGGCGGAATTCGCCCTTCTCGGTGACGTTGGCGTGGGTGCAAGTCAGGCCCGACAGATAGGTGACGACGGGCAGCTTGGTGCCGGCCGCATGCTCAGGGACGAACACCGAGAAGGTCATGTCGGTCTTGGTCTCGCGGCTGGGATGCCGATAGACGCCTTGCGTGCCGCCATGCGACTTGTTCTGGGAAACCGTCTGCATTGTCGTATTCCTCTTGGTTGGAGCGCTGCGTCAGGCGACGCCGCTCTCGATCGCCAGCCGCACCAGCTCTGCCGACGTGCGCACGCCAAGCTTCTGGCGCATGATCGATGACGTGTTTGCGACCGTCTTGTATGACGAATGCACCAGCCAGGCGATCTCCGACAGGCTCTTGCCGGAACTGAGCAGGCGCAGGATCTCCATCTCGCGCGAAGTGAGCTTGGAGAGTGGATTTTGCGCAAAGCCCGGCCGCGCGAACGCCACGTTGCGCGCGATCGCCGGCGGCAGATAGACGCCGCCATTGCCGACCTCGCGCACCGCTTCCACCAGATCGTTGGGATCGCCGGTCTTCGAAACGTAGCCCTTGGCGCCGATGTCGATGGCGCGCGCGGCGAACACCGGGTCGTCGTTCATGCTGAACATGATGAGGCGCGCAGATGCATCATGCGTCAGGATGCGGCGCGCCAGCTCGAAGCCGGAGACCGTCGGCAGGTTGATGTCGATCACGCAGAGATCGGGCTTCTCCGCGACGAACGCCCGTTCGCCGCTTTCGGCATCCGCCGCTTCCAGCAGCGTGATCTCGGGATCGTCGGCGAACACGGTGCGGCAGCCGGAGGCAACGATGGGATGATCATCAACGATCAGAATGCGCATGGCGTTGTTCCGGCGATCTGCTTCGGTTCACTCATCATCACATCGGTTTGCGCGAAGGACAGGTCGGTTCCGACCGGTTGTGCACCTCGTGCGAGATTGCGATAGGGTGCGATTAGATAGCCGGGCAAATTTGGCTGTCAACGATCCTCTCGGAGGAGGGATCGCGGTCGGGGGCAACGTCATGTGGCAAAAGCTATCCTTGCGCGCGCGGATCAACCTGCTGCTGGCGCTGATCCTGGCGCTTGGCCTCGGCATTAATATTGCGCGGCTCGTGCTGGAAGCGGGGCCGCGTGTCCAGGCCGAGGATCAGAGCGTGATCCGCCTGGCGCGCGAGTTCGTTGCGACGATTGTGGCCGGTCTCGACGAGGCGCCGGATCCCGATGCGCGGCTCGATCAGATCGTTCAGGACCTGAGCCGGCTGCGTCATGTCAGCATCACGCGGCAGGATGGCGCGACCGCAAAATCTCCCGACCGCCCCGAGAGCGCCGGCGAGCCGCGCGCTCCGCCGCAGTGGTTCGTCGCGCTGGTTCATCCCGAGCAGACCTCGGTGCGGGTGCCGATCTCGGTGCACGGCAAGCCGCAATCGCTGGTCATCACCTCGCATCCCGACGACGAAATCGCCGAGATCTGGGACGGCATCGTCACCCAGCTCGAGGTCGGCTCCGCGATCGCGGTCGCGCTGCTTCTGGTCACCATGCTGGTGGTCGGCCGCGCGCTGGCTCCGCTGGAGGCGTTGTCGCGGGCCATGACCGGCATCGAGGCCGGGGACTACGATGCACGCGTCGAGCCCGGCGGATCGCCGGAATTGGCCGCGATCTGTGCCAAACTGAACCATTTGGCGGCGACTCTTGGCGACGCCGTGGAGGGCAAGCGGCAGCTCGCCGAGCGTGCGGTCTCGCTGCAAGATTCCGAGCGCAAGGAGATCGCGCGCGAATTGCACGACGAGTTCGGGCCCTATCTGTTTGCCCTGCGCGCGCATGCCGGCGCGCTGACCCGGCTGTCGGAAGTCGAAAGGCCGGACCCTGCGGCATTGCGCAAGCACGGCAACGCCATCCTCGAGCAGGTCAACGCGCTCCAGCAGTTCACCCGCCGGATTCTGGAGCGATTGCGGCCGGTCGGACTGGCCGAGCTCGGGCTTGCGGAAGCGCTCGGCGCGCTGGTGCGGCTGTGGAGCGAAACCCACCCGGAGGTGGAGATCGAGAGCCGCATCTCGCCGGCGCTCGGCGATACCGGCGAGATGGCCGACCTCACGATCTACCGCATCGTCCAGGAAGCGCTCACCAATGTGTTCCGCCATGCCGGTGCGACGGCGGTCGATATCACGATCGAACCGGCGGAACGGCAGGCAGGGCTGCGCGGCAGCCGCGACTGCGCGCTGGTGCGGGTTCGCGACAATGGCCGCGGCCTGCTGAGCGATCACAGGCTTGGTCGCGGTTTAACCGGGATGCAGGAGCGGATCCTCGCGCTCGGCGGTACGCTTGCCATCAATTCCAGCGATGATGGCGTGACGGTCGAGGCGCTCGTGCCAAAGGCCGCACGGTCCTAGACGATTGGCTGTCGCCAGTATTTGAAAGCCGCCCAAGCCAGCGCGAGCGCGCCGGCGATCCAGAGCACGACGATCGCGATCATTCCCGCCCGGCTGGTCGGACGCTGCGAGACGGCGCTGGCCTTGGCTCGGCATTCCGTCATCACCTCGTCCGGCACGAGCGAGATCGCAAGCCAGATGCCGAGCGGCAGCAGGATCAGATCGTCGAGATAGCCGATCACTGGAATGAAATCCGGGATCAGGTCGATGGGAGACAGTGCGTAGGCCGCGACGGCGACGGCAAGGGCCTTGGCATACCAGGGCACGCGCGGATCACGCGATGCGAGATACAGCGCAACGCTGTCCCGCTTGAGGTTGCGTGCCCAAACCTTGATCGAGGACAGCTTGGTTGAGGACAACTTGATTGAGGAAAGTCTGTTGGCGGACGGCACGGCGCAACGCCTGCACGTCGGATGGAACGGCTATTCCAGCACCACATCGGCCGGCATACCGCCGTGCAAGCCCTTGTGGACGGAGGAGGGCGCGATGCCGAAATACTTCCGGAAGACGCGGCTGAAATGCGATGAGCTCGAGAAGCCCCAGGAGAACGCGACGTCCGTGATGGTCTTGCCGTTCTGGGATTCCAGCTCCTGCCGGCAATTCTGCAGCCGGGCCTTCCAGATGTAGTCGCTGACCGTCATGCCGCGATCGCTGAACAGCATGTGCAGATAGCGCTTCGAACAGCCGAGCGCCGCCGAAATGCGGTCGATGCAGAGATCGGGATCGCGCAGATGCTCGCGAATGAAGCCCTGCGCCCGCACATAGGTGGCCTCGGCGCTGCCGCGGTCGAACATGGCGCCGGTCTCGCGCAGCGGCAGCAGCAACAGGTCGATCAGCGCATCGGCCACGCCGACCGCGTTGACCGGGGTCAGCGTCGGTGCCTCGCCGAAGGCGGCATGGACGAAATCATAGGCGATGCGGCCGGTGCCGTTGCGCGCCGACAGCTTGCACGGCGCCATCTTGGAGAGCTGGAAGCCGCGCTCCTTGAGAAGGTCCTTCGGAACGATGACGACCTCGTGCCGCGTCAGCGACGGGCTGATGATGGTGTGCGGACACGACACGTCGTAGGCGAAGCAGTCGCCCGGCATGATGTCGAAGTGCAGGCCGTCCTGCTCGAAATGCGAGACGCCGTGGGTCTGGAACACGATCTTGATGTAGGGATGCTCGCTCAGCTTGATACGCGAGATGGTGTGCGCGATCCGGTGCTGGCTTGCCTCGATCTGGCACAGCTTCAAGCGCGATACCGTCGTGAAATTGACCCGGGCTTCGAGCGAGGATCCTTCCAGCGCATCGACGTCGAACTGGCCGCAAAGGTCAGTGAGCGCATCCGACCAGCGCTGGATCTGCCGCTTGGGCGTCAATCCGTTCGTGCTGAGAGAATGGACTGTATCGGACATCTTTCCAGCCACCGATTCGATCCCCAACGTGACTGCTCACCGCGCTTAAGTCTGGCCCGGGATGATGCGCCTTCTCCCTGATTCTGAATAGCTTAGGGAGGCGGCGGGATTTCTTCCCGGTTAATGTCGGGTGATCCTCCGACTTAGTTCTGGGCTCGTCAAGCGCAACCTTAGCACGCGTCAATCTGGCATCCGGATCGCGCCGGCTGCGATTGATGCCCTGCAACATGAAGCAAGCTTTCCAGCCAATTCAGGGCCGGGCGACAAAAATCTGACGAAGCTTCGCTTTTGAGCAAACGGCTCTTCTCTATTGGGCAAGCCAGCGTGTTTCGAGAGGACTACGACTGGGGCACCAAAATGGAAGAAGTGGGGCCGTTTCGGCGGAAACCCTTGAGCTCTTGAACCTGGGAGGAAATCCACGATGCGCAAGATGCTTTACGCGACCGGTCTTGGGGCAATGGCGGTATTTGCCGTCGGAGCTGCCAACGCCAATGACGAACTCCACAAGATGTCGCAGAACCCGAAGGACTGGGTGATGCCGGCTGGAGACTACGCCAATCAGCGTTACTCCAAGCTGAATCAAATCAACGCCTCGAACGTCGGAAAGTTGCAGGTCGCCTGGACGTTTTCGACCGGCGTGCTGCGCGGCCACGAGGGCGGTCCGCTGATCATCGGCAACATTATGTACGTCCACACCCCGTTCCCAAACAAGGTCTATGCTCTTGACCTTTCGCAGGACAACAAGATCGTCTGGAAGTACGAGCCGAAGCAGGATCCGAACGTCATTCCGGTGATGTGCTGCGACACCGTCAACCGCGGCGTTGCCTATGGCGACGGCAAGATCTTCCTGCACCAGGCCGACACCACGCTGGTGGCGCTCGATGCCAAGACCGGCAAGGTGGAATGGACGGTGAAGAACGGCGATCCCAGCAAGGGCTCGACCGGCACCTCCGCGCCGCTGGTGGTCAAGGACAAGGTGCTGCTCGGCATTTCCGGCGGCGAGTTCGGCGTCCAGGCTCATGTGACCGCTTACGACATCAAGACCGGCAAGCAGGTCTGGCGTGGTTACTCGGAAGGTCCGGATGACCAGCTTCTGGTCGACGACAAGACCACCGAGCTTGGCAAGCCGATCGGCAAGGATTCGAGCCTGAAGACCTGGCAGGGCGATCAGTGGAAGATCGGCGGCGGCGCGACCTGGGGCTGGATTTCCTACGATCCCGAACTGAACCTCGTCTATTACGGGTCGGGCAATCCTTCGACCTGGAATCCGAAGCAGCGTCCGGGCGACAACAAGTGGTCGATGACGATCTGGGCACGCAACCCGGATACCGGCGTCGCCAAGTGGGTCTACCAGATGACGCCCCATGACGAATGGGACTATGACGGCGTCAACGAGATGATCCTCTCGGATCAGACGATCGACGGCAAGGCGCGCAAGCTGCTGACGCACTTCGACCGTAACGGCCTCGGCTACACCCTCGATCGCGCCACCGGCGAACTGCTGGTCGCCGAGAAGTACGATCCGAAGGTGAACTGGACCTCCGGCGTCGACATGAAGAAGGACTCGCCGACCTATGGTCGTCCGAAGGTTCTTGATGCCGCGTCGACCGACAAGGCCGGCGAGGACGTCAACGTGAAGGGCATCTGCCCGGCAGCGCTCGGCTCGAAGGACGAGCAGCCGGCAGCCTACTCGCCGGATACGCAGCTGTTCTACGTACCGACCAACCACGTCTGCATGGACTACGAGCCGTTCAAGGTGAGCTACACCGCAGGTCAGCCCTATGTCGGCGCGACGCTGTCGATGTATCCGCCTCCCGGTGAGACCAACATGGGCAACTTCATCGCCTGGGACGGCAAGACCGGCAAGATCGTATGGTCGAACAAGGAGCAGTTCTCGGTCTGGTCAGGTGCGCTCGCGACCGCCGGCGGCGTAGTGTTCTACGGCACGCTGGAAGGCTACCTGAAGGCTGTCGACGCCAAGACGGGCAAGGAACTCTACAAGTTCAAGACCCCGTCCGGCATCATCGGCAACGTCACCACCTATGAGCATGCCGGCAAGCAGTACGTCGCCATTCTGTCGGGTGTTGGCGGTTGGGCAGGCATCGGTCTCGCGGCCGGTCTGACTGATCCGACGGCCGGTCTTGGTGCAGTCGGCGGCTATGCCGCGCTGAGCAACTACACCGCGCTCGGCGGAACGCTCACCGTGTTCTCGCTGCCGCAGCAGTGAGCTGAGCAACCTCGTTCCGGCGCATGGGCGATCTCCATGCGCCGGTCCGTCTTCAATCTGCACGCGAGGATATGCTTTTGCGTAAGATCTGGTTTGTGAGTGCTGCGATCTTTGTCGTGGCAATGGGTGGAGTTGCCTCCGCCGAGGACGCTGGCGACCCGACCGCCGTCAAGTCCGAGGACGGCAAGTATCTCGACAAGGATGGAAACCCGACGTTCAAGGTTACGGCCGACGGTACGACCGACTGGTACACCTACTCCGGCTACCGCCGCTATCATTCGGAGTGCCACGTCTGCCACGGTCCCGACGGAATGGGATCGACCTACGCTCCGGCGCTGGCGAATTCGCTGAAGACCATGACCTATCCGGATTTCATGGGCGTGGTCGCGAGCGGGCGCAAGAACGTCTCGACGGCGCAGGAAAACGTCATGCCGGCATTCGGCGATAACCCGAACGTTGCCTGCTACATGGACGACCTCTATGTCTACCTGCGCGCCCGCGCCAATGATGCGGTTGGGCGTGTTCGGCCGGCCAAGCATGAAGACAAGTCGGAAGCCTATGGAAAGGCGGAAGACGCCTGCATGGGTCACAACGACAAGAAGTGAGCGTGTCCGGCGCGAATGAGAAACCTGTTTGACGTTTTGTGGAGACCAAGATGAAGACCCGCGCCGCAGTCGCATTTGAAGCAAAGAAGCCGCTTGAGATCGTCGAGCTCGATCTGGAAGGCCCCAAGGCCGGCGAGGTCCTGGTCGAGATCAAGGCGACGGGCATCTGTCACACCGATGCCTACACGCTCGACGGCTTCGACAGCGAGGGCATCTTTCCCTCGATCCTCGGGCATGAAGGTGCCGGCATCGTTCGCGAGGTCGGCGCCGGCGTGACGTCGGTCAAGCCCGGCGATCATGTGATCCCGCTCTACACGCCGGAATGCCGGCAGTGCAAAAGCTGCCTGAGCCAGAAGACCAATCTCTGTACCGCGATCCGCGCCACCCAGGGCAAGGGCGTGATGCCCGACGGCACCTCGCGGTTCAGCTACAAGGGCAAGACGGTCTTCCACTATATGGGCTGCTCGACCTTCTCGAACTTCACCGTGCTGCCCGAGATCGCGGTGGCCAAGATTCGCGAGGACGCGCCGTTCGACAAGAGCTGCTACATCGGCTGCGGCGTCACCACCGGTGTCGGCGCGGTCGTCAACACCGCCAAGGTGACGCCGGGCTCCAACGTGGTCGTGTTCGGCCTCGGCGGCATCGGCCTCAACGTGATCCAGGGCGCCAAGATGGTCGGCGCCGACAAGATCATTGGCGTCGACATCAATGACTCCAAGGAGGCTTGGGGCAAACAGTTCGGCATGACGCATTTCGTCAACCCGACCAAGGTGTCGGGCGACATCGTGCAGCACCTTGTCGGGCTCACCGATGGTGGCGCCGACTACACCTTCGACTGCACCGGCAACACCAACGTGATGCGGCAGGCGCTGGAAGCCTGCCACCGCGGCTGGGGTGTCTCGGTGGT